>NZ_CP032094.1:958126-1277501 GCF_003544875.1 Vibrio alfacsensis | reverse complement strand
TGACTTTTAGAGGCAGTGACTTGATGTCTTCAATGCTGGTTAGGTAACCCGTGGTACGAACCATGTGTTCGGCTTCGGCCACTTCGATAACGGACGCGCCGGTTTCTTGGTTGCCGTTTTGGATTGCCATGTTCACTTGTTGCAAAGTGAGGTTGTAAGCACGCAGCTTGGCAGGATCAATCTGCACTTGATACTGCTTCACCATACCGCCCACGGTCGCGACTTCAGAAACGCCATCAACGGTTTGCAATTCGCACTTCAAGAACCAGTCTTGCAAGCTGCGAAGATCGGCCAAATCATGCTTGCCGGTTTTGTCTTGTAATACGTAGCTGTAAACCCAGCCCACGCCCGTTGCATCAGGACCTAGGGTTGGTTTTGCGTTCGGTGGCAGCTTTGGTGCTACTTGGCTTAAGTACTCCAACACGCGTGAACGTGCCCAGTACATGTCGGTATCATCGTTGAAAATGATATAAACGTAAGAGTCACCAAAGAAAGAGTAGCCACGAACCGTCTCTGCACCCGGCACGGCAAGCATGGCGGTGGTGAGCGGGTAAGTAACTTGATCCTCGACGACTTGAGGAGCCTGACCCGGATAGTTTGTCTTGATGATCACTTGCACATCAGAAAGATCCGGAATCGCATCAACAGGCGTATTCTTTACACTGTAAAGTCCGCCTAATACAAGGGCTAAGGTCGCGACTAACACTAGGAATCGGTTGCTCAGTGACCAACGAATAATAGCATTGATCATAATTCACCCTCGACGGCTGTTGTTGCAGGAACTAGTTGTTTAAGAACGTAGTCAGATCCTTGTTTTTCAACTAGAAATCGAACTTTCTGTCCTTCTTCAAAACCCGATAGATCAACGTCTTCACCCACAGAGAAGTTCATCTCGCCCGCATCCCAGTTCCATTCTGCAACCGGTAGGTGGTTTAAGGTAATCATGCCAAAATCAGCCATCAGCATTGTGATGTCACCAGTCAGCCAAACTTCTGCCGCAATGATGCTGTTGTCAGCAGTGCTTTTTGATGAATGGAAGTCGATGATTTGGTACTGACCGGACTCTGTCTTTTGCATTTCAAATTCGATAGCCTGACCTTTTTTCAAGTCACCCATTTCAACGCCATCTGCGAAAGTGAAGTTCATTACCATGCCCGGCCAATCCCATTCTGGTACAGGCTGGTGGTTGATGGTCAGCATACGGTGATCTTTCATCACATCCGTGATCTCACCTTTGGCCCATGCCGTTTCTGCTGCCGCTTCTACACCATTGATGCGAGATAGATCCGCCGACTGGCTTGATTCAGAATCGAGCATGAAGTGAGATGAAGTAACGATCTTGTCGCCCTGTTTAAGTCCTTGTAATACTTCGATTTGTTCGCCAGCTTCGCGGCCAACTTCAATTCGAGCAGAACGGTATTTGCCATCACCTTCCGCCAGGACAACGCGAGTCATACCGCCAGAGCGGATAACAGATGATTTAGGAACCGTTAATACTGCGTCGTCAGTGACAGGCTGAAGGGCAATGTTGGCAAACATGTTTGGCTTCAATGCGCCATCCGGGTTAGGAAATTTAAGACGTACACGCAACGTACGTGTTTTCGGATTGAGAATTGGGTACACGTAATCCACCACGCCTTGCCATTCGTTGCCTGGAATCGCATCAAGGGTCATTGTGGCTTTTGTTTGTGAAGCGTGGCCGGCTTTCATCCAATGTGCTTGACGCTCAAAGACTTCCGCATCAACCCAAACATTGTCCAAAGGACCTGCACTGATCACCGCTTGAGCTGGAGACAAATAGCCACCTTCACGCACGTTTAAGCTCGCGATAACACCATCAGCAGGTGCTTTAATTTCAATGGTTTGTGATGCTTTACCACGACGAGTAATGGATTTGATTTGAGCACGGTCAACACCAAGCGTTACCAAGCGCTCGGTCGCCCCTTTTACAAGACCTTTGCGGCCAGTGCGGTACGCATTCAGCAATTCTTCTTGTGCTTTAACTAGTTCTGGAGAGTAGAGCGTGAACAGCACATCGCCTTTCTTCACTTTCTCACCTACGGCATTGATGTAGAGTTTTTCTACCCAACCCGCCACACGAACGTTGGTTTGCCATAACAGGCTTTCATCAAAGGCAATATAACCAACGGTTTCGATGCGTGGTGATAGCTGTTGTAGTGTCGCGTTTGCAGTTTTAACCCCGAGGTTATTTTCTACGGAAGGGTCAATAGTCACCGTACCGGGCGCATCTTGTTCACCGGATAGGTCTTCTGCGTAAACCGGAATCAAATCCATGCCCATTGGGGATTTACCCGGCTTGTCGCGTTTGTAATTCGGATCCATTGGGGCAACCCAGTAAAGCGGGTCATTAGAGCTTGCAGCAGATTCGCCACCCATCGCACTCATGTCGTGAGCCGATCCCGCAAGAAAATGATTAGCACTAAACCCTAAAGCACCACCAATAATCAGCGCGATGGTTGCAACTTGTAATGTTTTCATTCTTATACCTTATTTTCCCGTTTGCGCATGACGCTACAGCGTTGTTGACTGCTCTATATCCTTCACATACCTGTAGCCCCAACGCTTTTGGGGAATCACAAATTAATATGTCGAGATAGAGCGAGCTTCTGGAGAAGCCACTTGATAATCGAAACCACCGAGTAGCGTGGCTAGGTTGCTGTTTACGATGTTTAGATCTGTGATCAGACGTTGTTGCTCCAACTGCAACGCCAGTTCATCTGTGGTCGCGGAAATGACATCATTAAATTGCGCTGTGTTGTTCTGATAGCCTCGTTCTACGGCACGAATACGCGCTTTGGCTTGAGGTAATAAGGTGGATTGATAACGTTCAAGACGCTGAGTTAAGTTGCTGCGGTCAACCAGCAGCGTGTTTACTTTGGCATTCATTTGCGTGAGTAAGGTGTCTTTTTGCAATTGTGCGGCACCGACTTGATATTGAGCTGCGGCTAAATGTCGGTCTTGGCGGTCACCGGTAAACAGTGGAATATCCATCGTCAAATAGGCGCTGACTAAGTCCGATGCTGGCTCGCCTCTCATGTTGTCTGCTTGACGGTAGGCGTACATGACTTCAACGCCAAATTGTGGGTTGTAAGCTTGCTCGGCAATTGCGACTTGGGTTCTATTGGCAGAAATACTGACATCCGCCATCTTCACCATTGGGTTTTGGCTTAGCTGTCGATAATGTTGGGTTGAATCGATGCTAGTAGCCAGTTTGCGATTGAGCGACTCCCAGTTAAGTTGATTACTGGCTTTCATCGATTGTTGATGAGATAGCCAATCCGAACCTAACCACTCAGAAAACTGGGAGATTAACCGACGCTGCATTTGCGCGTTGGCTTGCAGCTTTTCATCTAGCTTGCTGACTTGTAGTTGCGCGTTGAGTAGGTCTTGCGCTTCACTCTTACCAATTGAATAGTTGGTCTGGATAAAGCGTTCCATTTCCTTTATCAACTTGCTGTTTTCTAGCAAGATTTGCTCAGCTTTTTGCTGGTAACCAAGCTCTAACCAAAGTTGAGTCATGTTGTTGGACACTTCAAGCTCACGAGCATGAACTTGAAGCCCAAGTCCGTCGGCTTGTTGATTAGCTTTCTTCTGTTGTAAATCAAGAGTTGAGCCACGCTCAAACTGCTGCATTAGACCAACCGAAATATTGGTCATAGGGTCTTCGTCAAACTTGAAGCTGTCGACAGGTAAGCCACCAAAACCGACTTTCAGTTTTGGATCCATTAAGGTCGAATTGGCGATGCCCGTTTCACGCATCGCCGCAGATTGAGCGGAGTACTGGCGGCGGTTACCATCATTATTCAGGGCGACAGTGATCAGCTGTGCGAGAGTATTATTTGACGTGAAATAGCGTGATGCGTTCGTACCTGACGCAGATAGGTTCGCTGCTTCAGTTTGGCTGCTCGACGTTGCGGCACTCACCAAAGTAGGGGCAGAAACCAAAGCCAGTGTGCACAAGTGTGCAACTAGGTAATATGGTTTTAATTCCATAGTATAGATCCAGTGTTCGCCGGATCGATGGGGACGGTTCTTGGTTAAAGCGGGAACAGTAAGTCTGTCTTATCACCATCGCTCGGGCGCATTAAACCTCCCAGCAAATACAGGGGCTGGGTCGAATGCGAAAATGGATTTAGGCTATAGGCGGTCGGTACAAATCACGGCTGACATGTACGACTGGGGAGGTAGGTTCGGTTGCAATGGTTGCGCGATAAATGATGGGTGACGCTTGGCTAGCCGGGATTGGTAGTGGGACGAAAACAATGGTACAGGCCGCTGTGCAGCAGGTGTGAACCATACCAGCGCTACCGCAATTCATGTCTGACTCTTTTGCTTCGCTATAGTGCATCATGGCAGCATCTACCATTTTGGACATACCGCAATCTTCATCGTCTGTCATTGAATTCGAAGGACTGTGGCTCATCATGCCACTCGAAATCATTTGAATGTTCATCATCGGGGCACTATTAGCGACGCTTGATACTAGCAGTACCAGCGCAGTAAAGAGTGTTAACCAGATTGTATGCAGCGATTTCAGGTGCATACTTTTCCCCATTGGTTTGATGAATGTGATGAAAACAGTTTAATTTTAAAGGTTAACCTTAGGGTAAAGTCAATATTTTCTTTAGTATTTTGCTGGCATGAGATCAAACACGTTTGCTTCTATTAGACACAGATAAACGTTTGTTGAATGCCGATATTCAAGACTTGCCGTAAGAAGCCCTCATTTTCTATAACACGAAAAATGTGGTTTATAAGTTTTGCATCACACCACCTTGTCTTACAAATGATTATCCTTATAGAATGCGTGGTTTTGTTTGTGAAAATGTGGATTTGCTTTGCTGCGGAGGTTGTATGATAGAGATTATCATCGATGGAAAATATAGAATTGTAGAAGAGGGTCTAACCCTTTTAGAAGCAGCAAAAGTGTGTGGGGTCGAGATCCCATCGCTGTGCGGAATGAACAAAAGTAATGAAAAAGTACCCTGTGACTTGTGTGTGGTTGAAGTCGAAAGCGGCGGTACTAAGCGTGCGTGTGAACTCGAAGTTTACCGCGGCCTGAATGTGGTTACGCAATCAGAACAATTAAGCGAGCACCGCAGAAAAGCACTCAACCGTATCATGACGGACCATTACGCCGATTGTGAAGCGCCATGTAAAACTGCGTGTCCTGCGGGTGTAGATATCCAATCGTACCTTTATCACATCGCACAGAACGATCATCAAAAAGCGATTGAAGTGATCAAGCGTACGCTTCCAATGCCACTATCGATTGGTCGTGTTTGCCCGGCATTTTGTGAGAGCGAATGTCGCCGCTCGTTAGTCGATGAGCCTATTGCAATTCGTCAGCTAAAACGTCATGCCGCGGATGCTGATTTGTCTGCGCATGAAGCCTACGTACCAGAAAAGAAACCAAGCAAAGGTTTGAACATTGCCGTCGTCGGCAGTGGCCCTGGTGGTCTAACGGCTGGCTACTACTTATCGAACGAAGGCTACGACGTTACGGTCTTTGAATCCATGCCAAAAGCGGGCGGTTGGTTGCGTTATGGCATCCCAGAATACCGTTTGCCAAAAGACATTCTAGATAAAGAAATCGAACTGATGTGCCGCAATGGCATGCAAGTTCACACCAATCAAAAGCTGGGTGTGGATTTCACCCTTTCTCAATTGAGTGAAGAATACGACGCGGTGTGTTTGGCGGTCGGCGCGTCTCAAGCGGTCGAAATGCATTACACAGGCAGTGACCTTGAAGGTTGCTACTTAGGCGTTGATTACCTAAAAGATTACGTTACCGAGCAAAACTATGTAACGGGTCAGAAAGTCGCGGTGATCGGTGGTGGTAACACGGCAATTGACTGTGCTCGTACTGCGCGTCGCGCTGGTGCAGACACCACATTGATTTACCGTCGTACTCGTGACGAAATGCCAGCGGAAGACTACGAAATTGTCGAAGCGGAACACGAGGGGGTGAAATTCCACTTCTTGACCAACCCTGCAGAAAACCTTGCCGATGAAAACGGACGCGTGAATGCGATTCGTCTAGAGCGGATGGCGTTGGGTGAGCCGGATGCTTCTGGTCGTCGAAGCCCTAAACCAACCGGCGAGTTCTTTACCGAAGAGTTCGACACCGTGATTGCGGCAGTCTCGCAAAAGCCTGATTTGAGCTTCCTCGATGGCGAAGATTTGTCGATTCCGCTAACGCGTTGGAACACCTCCGATGCAGATGAAAAGACCATGCACACTGGCACGGGCAACATCTTCAGTATTGGTGATTTCCGCCGTGGTCCCGCAACGGCAGTTGAAGCCGTGGGTGATGGTCGTGTTGCCGCAAAAGCCATTGATCTGTTTTTGAATGGTGATATGGCCGATATGCCAAAGGCGGCGTTCAACTCGCGCAAAGAGAAGAAGCTCTCTCAAGTCGATCCGCTTCATTTCGAGAACATCCAAAAAGTCGCTCGTTCTATCATGCCTGAGCTGACTCCAGCACAACGCGAGCAAAGCTTCGCTGAAGTGGAGTTGGGTTTTGATAACGAAGAAGCAATGAAGGAAGCCGCGCGCTGTCTGGAATGTGGCTGTCAGGCAAATACCGATTGTGCGCTGCGTGATTACTCCACCGAATATGAAGCTGAGCAAAACTTTGACTTCGCCTTGCAGATTAAATCGCATCAAGATTGGTTAGATCTTCGTGCGAAAGATTTGCGTCATAAGTACAAAGTTGACCGCAGTTCTGAGTTTATTGAGTTTGATGCCAACCGCTGTATTAGTTGTGGTCAATGCATCCAAGCGTGTCGTGACAAAGCCGTGCACGGTGTACTGAACTTTGTGTGCGACAAACAAGGTCGTCCAGCATTACGTCCTGACGATCGTCCACATTTTGGAACTAACAAGAATGGTTTAACTCTGATGGGCGATTCGAACTGCGTGCAATGTGGTGCGTGTGTTCAAGTATGTCCAACGGGTGCGATGGTCGATAGTCGTGACCGTTCGCAAGGTCGCACTGAAGATCTGAAAGCGGTCGACACCATTTGTACATACTGTGGTGTGGGTTGTAAGTTGACTATGTTCGTGGACGAGACAACCAATACGATTCGTTACGTGAAAGGCGGTGACTCGCCGGTGAACCAAGGCATGCTGTGTGTGAAAGGGCGCTTTGGTTTTGATTTCATTGGCAGTGAAGAGCGTCTTACCACGCCATTGATCCGCAAAGACGGTTGGTTGCAGCCTGCAAGTTGGGAAGAGGCGATTCAACTGATTGCAAGCAAGTTCTCTGGCATCAAGCAAGATTTTGGCAGCAACGCATTAGCGGGTTTCTCTTCAGCGAAAACCACCAATGAAGACAACTACGCGTTCCAAAAATTTGTCCGTCGTGAACTGGGCACCAATAACGTCGATCACTGTGCGCGTTTGTGTCACGCATCGAGTGTAACCGGTCTTGAGGCATCACTCGGTAGTGGTGCAATGACCAACGACATTCCAAGTATTAAGCACTCGGATGTGATCTTTATTATCGGTTCGGATACTACATCGGCACACCCGATCATCGCTTCACATATCAAACAAGCAATTCGTCACCATGGTGCACGTTTGATTGTGGCTGACCCGAAACGTATCGATATGGCAGAGCATGCAGAGCTTTACATGGCGCACCGTCCGGGTACGGATGTGATGCTCCTAAACGGTGTCATGCAGCAGATCATCAAGAACGGTTGGTACGATCAAGAATACATCGAAGAGCGTGTCGACGGCTTTGATACCTTGCTGCAAGAAGTGATGTCGCCAGCCTACAACCTCGATAAAGTGGAACTGGTCACAGGCGTTAAAGCCGAAGACATTCAAGCAATGGCGCGCATGATCGGTACGGCAGATCGTACGGCGGTGTACTACTCGATGGGTATCACTCAGCACACAACAGGTCACGATAACGTACGCTCGATCGCTAACCTGCAATTGCTGTGTGGCAACATCGGTATTGAAGGTGGTGGTATTAACCCGCTGCGTGGTCAATCAAACGTGCAAGGCGCGTGCGATATGGGGGCTTTACCAAATTGCTACCCGGGCTATCAAAAGGTGTACAACCCTATTGTGCGTCAGAAGTTCGCGATTGAATGGAATGCGCCAAATCTGCCGTCTGAGCATGGGTTAACGTTGACTGAAATTATCGATGCCGCTTGCCATCGTGACGTTCGCGGTCTTTACATCATGGGGGAAAACCCAGTGTTGAGTGATCCGAACCAAGCACACGTCATTGAAGGTTTGGAAACGCTCGATTTCTTGGTGGTTCAAGACATCTTCTTAACCGAAACTGCGCAATACGCGGATGTGGTTCTGCCTTCATGCTCTTTTGCTGAGAAAGCGGGTCACTTCACTAACACAGAACGACGTGTTCAGCGTGTGAACCCTGTGGTTAGCGCACCAGGTGAAGCGAAAGAAGATTGGTGGATCATCCAAGAGATCGCCAATGCCATGGGCAGTGATTGGGACTACCATTGCGTGTCTGATATCACTAACGAAATCGCACGAGTGACGCCTCAATACGCGGGTCTTCTTTGGGATACCATTACGCCAAACGGTGTGCAATGGCCAAGCAACAAAAATAACCCAAATGGCACTCGCATCATGCACCAAACTCAGTTTACTCGTGGCAAAGGGCAAATGGTGGGGGTACCGTTCCGTTATGCCGCTGAGCTGCCCGATGAAGAATATCCACTCGTGTTAACGACTGGTCGTGTACTTGAACAGTTCCACACAGGAACCATGACGCGCAAAACCAAAGGGTTGGATAACTTAGCTGGCCCTCGTGCGATGGTGAGTGTGGAAGACGCCGAGGCGCTAGGCATCAGTAATGGTCAGCGCCTTAAAGTGTCAACACGTCGTGGTAGCATCGAAATTGATGCGTTTGTGACTAAGCGTATTCAAAAAGGGGTGGTGTTTATACCATTCCACTTTGTTGAATCGCCAGTCAACCGTTTAACCACCACCGCTACGGATCCGCATGCAAAGATCCCTGAGTTCAAAGTCGCTGCGGTGAAATTGGAAGTGCTTTCAGCGGTGGAAACGAACGGTTTTGTAGCGGACTGTTTGCCCGTTAATTAGGCTGGCTGTTAATGTGATTCTTGCGCATAACATGGCGTTCTCGTATTTTGGTTAGTGCTTAGTGCTTAGTGCTTAGTATTAAAGGCTAAAGGCGAAAATCTTATTTAGGTTTTCGCCTTTTTATGTTTCATAGTCAAGACTGTGAGATAAATCTGCCCGTCTCTGACAAAAGCGATCTTTACTTTATTGAATATGCCTACAGGAACATAGGCATGTTTTTCATGTAATTCAAAAATATAATCAAACAGGTAAAGAAATGAATCCATTTAAACGAACGTTATTGGCTGGAGCTGTGCTTGGCTTAGTTGGAACTATCACGGCGTGTGGTCCTGCAGAAGAGGTGGCATCCACGCAACCAGAAGTGAAAGCAGAACAGAGTCAATCTGGCTCAGTATCACAAGCGAACACTGTGACAGAATCATCGAAAGCGATCGAGCAAGCTGCGAGTGGAGAAACCATCTACCTTGCCAATACCATTATTACCATGGATGAGGACCAACCTCGCGTCGAAGCGGTGGTCGCCGATGATGATGGCACTATTGTTTTTGTCGGAAAAGAGCAACAAGCACTTAAACAATTTCCAAATGCGGAAAAGGTCGATCTACAAGATAAGGTGATCATGCCGGGTTTCATTGAGCAGCACCTACATCCATTCCTGGGCGCATTGACACTCAGCATGCCCGTCATTGCGCCAGAAGAGTGGCAACTGCCAGGTCACACATGGCCTGCAGTTAATGGTCATGAAGCCTATATTCAAGCGCTGACTGACGTAGAAAAAGGAATGGAAGATCCAAACGAGGTGCTGTGGACGTGGGGTTACAATAATTTCTTTCATGGAGAGTTAACGCGATCAGATTTGGACAAGATCTCTAAGACACGTCCAATTGGTGTGTGGCATCGCTCTGCGCATGAGTTCTTTGTTAACTCTGCCTTTGTAGAAAAATTTGGCTTGAATCAAGCCGATATAGATAAGCAAGGTAAAGAGGTGGCGGCACAATCTGATTTGGATAATGGTCATTTTTGGGAAGGGGGAGCGTTGATTTATTTATTGCCTCGTATCTACAAGGATTTAGGAAGTGAGGCTCGCTTCCGAGCTGGTTTAGAGCAGATGGTCGTTATGCTACATGAGAAAGGAGTGACGGCATACAACGAGCCGGGCGCATTTATTCCAGAAGATATGGTAGAGCTCTACAAAGAGATACTCGGATCGGAAGAGACTCCAATGTACTCATTTTTTACTCCGGAGAGTAAAACACCATACTTTATGAAAGGCAAAGACGGGGTCGTCGAAGCTGTTGAAGAAATCACTAAAACATTTCCGGATGAGGGTAAAGTTCGTTTCTTTAAGAATCAAGTTAAGTTGTTGTTTGATGGTGCGATTATTTCGCAATTGATGATGATGAAAGATGGCTACTTGGATGGTCATCATGGTGAGTGGATACAGACGCCACAAGAAGTGGAAGATATTACCAAGTCATTTTGGGAGAAAGACTACCAGATCTTAGTTCATGTCAATGGAGATGAAGGGGTTGAGCAACTGATTGAAATTCTTCAACGTCGCCAAGCGGAATATCCTCGAGAGGACCATCGCTTTACCATCGTTCATTTTGCCAACTCTACGGATAAGCAAGTGAAACAACTTAAAGATCTTGGCGCAATTATCAGTGTTAATCCATATTATGTTACCGGTTTTGGAGAACGCTTTGGAGAGGTAGGGTTAGGCGAGGATCGCGCTCATGCAATGGTACGTTTGGCTACGATAGAGAAAGAAAATATTCCAGTATCGTTGCATTCAGATATGCCAATGGCGCCTGCCGATCCGCTATTACTTGCTTGGAGTGCAGCAACGCGTCAGACCAATTCTGGCAAAGTATTACGTGAGGATCTTGCGTTATCTCGAGAGGCAGCACTTAAAGGTATCACTATTGAGGCGGCGTACTCTTGGGGGATGGAAGACACGCTAGGCAGTATTGAAGTGGGTAAAATTGCGAACTTTACGGTTTTAGAACAAGACCCTTATAAAGTCGATATCAACAAACTCAAAGATATTCCAATTTATGCGACGGTGTTTGAAAGTAAGCTCTTTCCTATCGATCAGTAGTGCTTTCCAACTGCTGTGGTATCAAATAGCAGTGGTATTAAACAGCATAGCTGTCTAACGATAGTGGCATCAAAAGCACAGATTAAATTTAGGTGAGATCAAGCGGCGGATTGTCATGGAATTGACGGACGCTGACCGTCGCTTGTTATTTATGTTAACTCTATAACCTAAACTTCACTACTTTGATGCCATTGATGGTCTTTGAGCGATTTTCTTTGATAAAGCATTAAAGCATTAAAGCATTAAAGCAGAGCAAAACATTCATAACGATAAGAGGCACCTTGCATGACAAGAACTACCTCAGCAGTGTTAATCCTTATTTTAATCAGTGCCTATTTTTCCTATAACCACTTTTATGTTTATCCGCATAAGCTTGAAACTCAGGCTGAATCTATGTTGATTCAAATGGCGAACCGAGAAGAGTGGCTTAATGTGCAAGAAATGATGGTCTTAGTTGAGGCGCACAAGGCACACTTGGAGCTGAACGCAGACATTAAGTCGACCGACGGGCAACGAGCCTATAGTGAGGGCTATATTACGTTTAGTAATCGTGGGCGTAATGTGTGTAAAGAAGTGATATTTAATTTCCAAATCAACTCATTACGCAACTATCGAATCTCTGACTTGCACGACTGCTCGTTAGGTGAATATTACTAGGTTTGCAGACCTTAAAACTTAACGATTCAAACTGGATTGTGAGTCCGCAGTAGGTTCTCAATCAAGAACGCCTCCCATTTTGGAGGCGTTTTGCTATCGAGTAGTCACTTAATCAAGTGATTTTTTAAAGCGTAGAGACGTCACCACTAAACCGATCAACCATTACATAATTCACTTTTACGCAGCAATGTCGGTGACGTTGTCACGTTGTGGGCGTAAGAAGTTTAGGAATCGTGTTTTGAATATAACGCGCGCCTTAACACCTTGAGGTTACCTATCTATTCCGTTCTTTACTGTGATTTAGACGGCTTCGTATAAAAAAGCTCGATGCATAACACCGAGCTTACGAAAGAGATCATGGAAAGATAATAGGATAAATAAGTTACACGACTTGTTTACCTTGCACCCAAACACGCTTGATGTTCTCTTTTTGTGCTAAACAGATGATTTTCTCAAGAATGTCCTTTGGTGTATCAAAGTCTGGCCATATACGTAGGTTTCCAACGTCTTTATTGGTTTCTAGAACAATGGCATCGAAGTGATAATGCTTAGCAAATACCCCTGTTTTCGAATCCAATACTTGTGCTCCACCCGTTGTTGCCATCCAAAATGCCTCAATGAAGCTAACTCGTGAACCCGCCGTACCACGGTCACTCGCACTCAATTTTACATCCACACCTTCTTCGCGCACGCGAGAATGGCTGACTGCATCAAAAGCCGCACGGAAAATTGATGGTGATGGTGCTCCCGCGATATCGCTTCCTAGTCCAATTTGAACGCCGTGATCAAGCAGTTCGCGAGTTTGCATGGCGGCGTTAGCAAAAAACATATTTGATAATGGGCAATGACCAATACCTGCGTTGTAACGCTTGATCATCTCGACGTCTTTTTCCGTTAGGAAGATCGAATGTGCAAGAACAGATTTGTTATTCAGAAGCCCTGCATCGGCATAGATCTCAATATCCGTTTTACCAAATTGTGTTTGGCTATAGTCTCTCGCCCAGTCGCTTTCAGAGCAGTGGGTCTGCATGTGTAAATCGTATTTTTGTACCAGTTCACCTAACTTATTCAGCATGGTTGGTGTACAAGACGGTACAAAACGAGGGGTGATGACAGGTGATACAAGACCAGAGTCGTTGCCTTTTAAGCTAAACACATTGTTGACGAACAATTCGGTTTCATAAAGCGCTTTTTCAATACTAGCTTCGCGGTAGTAGTCTGGACACTGTTCTGCGTTGTCCATGTTCACTTTGCCCACAAACGCACGTTGACCAACATCTAAACAGGTCTGTGCAAGTAACTCGGTTGGCTCACGATGGATGGACGCAAAATACACCGCACTGGTGGTGCCATTTGCTAATAGCGTCTTCGTCACATCGCCATAGACTT
This sequence comes from Vibrio alfacsensis, assembly GCF_003544875.1. Lineage (NCBI taxonomy): Bacteria > Pseudomonadati > Pseudomonadota > Gammaproteobacteria > Vibrionales > Vibrionaceae > Vibrio > Vibrio alfacsensis. The sequence goes on along the minus strand of NZ_CP032094.1, from coordinate 1,264,240 downwards.
CTTTCGCAAAGTCTAAATCAGTGTAGCGGTTTTCTAACGGAAAGGTGTAGTTTTGTAGCCAATCATACAGGGGTAAATCTAATCCTTTTCCAGCTTGAGGCCATTGTGGTGCATGACAATGCAAGTCAACCAGCCCAGGTAATAGATATTGGCCTTTTGTCAGCTCAGTGAGTTTACCCGCCAGTTTTAACTCATCGCGCGCGAGGGCGTATTCGGCATCGAACGGTTGGTAAGTAGCGGCAATATTACCATTGAGGTCAATGAGGATAAGCGCGTCAGATAAGTACTCAAACTCCCCTTTGATTGGGCAGTGAAACATATCCCCTTGAAGCGCAAATTGAATAGCGTTGGTTGCGATCATGATTGCATTGCCTTTTCTTGGCTTGGTTGTACGTTCTGTTGACCAGTTTCTACGCTGTTTGACGTAGCATTATTTAGCTCAGTATCGTTTAACGTTGTATTGTCATTGGCCTGTGACACGTTTTGAGTTTCTTTATCCATAGGCAGAATAAAGTTCAAGACAACCGCTGCTAATGCGCCAATGGCGATACCTGAGTTAACGAGATATCCCACTAGTTCTGGTAATCCGTAAACTAACTCTCTTGGCATTAGAACCGCGCCAAGTGACAGCATAATAGGAAGACCAACAACCAACATATTGCGCTCTGAAAGCTGAATGTGCTGGATAACACGGAAGCCGTTCATGGCAATGACCACACAGATAACCGTAAAGATGCCAGAGATAACCGCATGTGGAATGGAAGCAATGATGCTAGTCAGCTTTGGCATTAAACCAAGTAAAAGCAGGATAAAACCACCGGCAATAATTGCACGGCGTGATGCTACACCTGTCACCGCGATGATGCCTGCATTGGTTGAGTAACCAGTCACCGGGCTGCCACCAAGTAGGGAACAGATAAAGTGACCTGCCGCTTCGCCAGTTGCCCCTCGATTTAAACGCTCGTCTTCCAGTTTTACTCCCGTCACCGCGCTTACCGCACACCAAGTACCCGTGGTTTCAACAAGCACAATCACAGAGATGAATAGCATGGTGAGAATTGCCACAGGATCGAACACAAGTTCACCGAATGGTAAGAGGCTTGGTAATTGAACCCATGCGGCTTGTGCTACCGAAGAGAAGTCCGTCATGCCATAAAAAGAGGCGGCAATCGTGCCCAGAACAATAGCACCCAAAACAGACGTTAAGCGTAACCAGTGCAGTTTATGACACATGCAGCCAAGCAGAATAAAGCTACATAATGAAACAATACTGACGAGCGCAATCACAATGTTTTGGCTTGCATTTTCACTGCTGTAGATACCATTAAAGGCGATCGGTAATAGAGAGATGCCAACCACAATAATGACCGTCCCACCTACAATTGGCGGTACGAATTTTTTCACGACTTTGCTGAATAAGTTAAGCGGTTTACCCAATAGAGCAACAAACAATGCGACAGGGATAAGTGCACCATAAACTGCGCCCATTCCCATCGTTTTACCGATAGCGGCGATGGCACCAATCGGAATGTAGGAAGGGCCTTGCATTACTGGCAGTTTTAACATGAAGCGAGATTGGAATATGGTCGCTAGACCAGCAACAACAAATGTCATTTGGATAAGAGAAGAAGTATCCGCGACCGTTAAAGACAGCAAACTCGCCAGTATAATCGGGACGATATACAGGTCCATTGCGAGAACGTGTTGAGCGCCCAAAGAGAGCGAGCGAGGGATTGAAATCGGTTCATCAATGTTGGGTGTTTGGTTTGTATTCATTAGACAATCAGCAAATAGTCTTGCCGCTATTGGGTTGGAATAGCGGTTTTTAGGTTGCAAAAAGCCTGCGCTGATTTTCAGGGAATCAGTGCATAGCAAACGTTAACTTGTCGAAATTGATGACGAAATAGCCGTTGTAGAATAACGGTGTTTTGTCATCGAGTAGAAAGTGCGGGAATTCTACATTAACAACTACGAAAAGCAAACGTTTGCTTTTGCGGTTTTTCTGTTTGCCTTTTGATATGCAAGTGAATTAATTTGCTGATTTATATTGGTTAATTTAGAGGGCAGAGTCTTTGGTTTGTTTGCGATAAAAATATTTATTATGTTGACAACAAATTCTGTCTCTATTTGGTTGTTCATTCCAAGCGATTTGTGTGGGAGAATCCCGCGCCCTGGTGACCCAGAGCAGGTAAACAGTCCAATTGCACCATCCGTGTGAGTGGAATTTTAAACTTTGACCTGACACCAAACAAGAGGGACTTTTGTCCTCTCGTTCTGATTGAGTCAACGTTATGCTTGGCTCAAATTCTTAATAAACAAAGAGATGTGCTTTTCTTTTCTGTCTTCCCTTAACGGAAAGTTCGCTTTCGGAACAGGGGATGGTGAAACGTAAGAAAGAGGTAAAAGCGCAATCGATAAAGGTTAATACCATGAACGTACTTGTTATCAATGGTCATCCAAACTTGGATAAATCTTTTGCTAATGCGGAGATCCTTCGTCTGCTTGGACAACACACGGATTGGCAAATTACCCATGCGGCAGATTTTACCAACGATATTAAAGCAGAGCAGGCGCGGCTCCTAAAAGCAGACGTCGTTGTTGTGCAGTTCCCTCTTTACTGGAGTACTTTTCCATCGGTCATGAAAGAATGGATCGATCAAGTCTTCACTTACGGTTTCGCTTTTGGTCCCGACGGTAGTCAATTAAAAGGCAAAAAGTTGCTGTTTTCAATTACAGCGGGAGCGACGGCTGAGTCTTACTCAGAAACAGGCTTCAACTTTATGCCTTTAGAAAACTACCAACGCTCTTTTGAGCACGCTTTTAAAGCGGCAGAGATGGATATTCTCGATACGATTGTCACGTTCGAGATGAATGCCATTCCTGAAGAGGGTGGGGATGTAAAAAAGACCATTAAATTGGCTCATGAGCACACTGTAAAGTCATTATTGCTGTAAACGATAACATCGGATAATCATTATGTTTCAATCTTTAATTGGTATCGCCGTTCTTCTTGGCGTTGGCTTCCTATGCTCTGAAAACAGAAGCAAAATTAGCTGGCGTGCAGTTTCAGGTGCGTTTGGCATTATTCTTATTGTCGCAGGTTTCGTGTTGGCGACCGATATCGGTGCTGATGTTCTGCTCGCAATTTCTAATGGTGTCGGTAAAGTCTTTAGCTACGGTACTGAGGGTATTAAGTTTGCTTTCGGTAGCCTAGTAAACTTTAGTGTCGATGGCATTGGATTTATCTGGGCATTGCAAGTTTTGCCACAAATTATCTTTACCGCGTCACTGACGTCATTGCTGTACTACTTGGGTATCATGCAATGGTTTGTGCGCATCATCGGTGGTGGTTTGCAGCGCGTATTGGGTACCTCTCGTGCGGAATCAATGAACGCAGCGGGTAACATTGTTTTGGGTCAGACAGAAGCGCCTTTACTTGTTAAGCCATACCACCGAGTACTTACTCGTGCACAAATCTTTGCCATTATGGTGGGTGGTTTGTCTTCGATCGCAGGTTCAATTCTAGCGGGTCTTGCTGGCATGGGGGTGGATCTAAACTACCTTATCATGGCGTGTTTCATGTCAGCGCCTGCTGGATTGATGTTTGCAAAACTGATCATTCCAGAAACGGAAGAGACTATCGACGAAGTGCCAGAACTTCCAGATAACGAAAAACCAACGAGCTTTATTGATGCAGTTGCGAAAGGTGCTATTGCTGGTACTTCTATTGCGGCTATCGTGGGCGCGGTTATCATTTCATGTATTGGTTTGATGGCGATGCTTAATGGTGCTCTTGGCGCTATTGGCGGCTATTTTGGCTTTGAGGGTATCACGGTAGACGTGATTTTAGGCTTCTTCTTTGCACCTGTTGCATGGCTAATTGGTGTGCCTTGGAATGAAGCGATGAATGCAGGTGCGTTCCTAGGCCAGAAAATTGCGCTAAACGAGTTTGTGGCTTTTGCGAGCATGGGTGCAGTTGAACTAAGCGATCGCACTACGGCGATCATGACGATTGCGCTATGTGGCTTTGCGAACATTGGTTCTGTAGCTATGGTGTGTGGTGCTCTAAGTAGCATGATCCCTGAACGCGCTGGAGTGATCGGTAAACTCGGTATGAAAGTACTGCTTGCGGCAACATTAGCGAACCTAATGAACGCTGCTATCGTAGGCCTGTTCGTTTAATTAAAAGGTTAGACAAGACGGCTCTAATCTAATCCTGATAATGAAAACGCCACCTTGCTTTTGCTGGTGGCGTTTTGCTTTTAAGTGGCTTTGGTTGCCTTAGCCCTTACTTTGTTATTCGTAAGTATCAAGAAATAGCTTGAGCGCTTGCTCATCGACGATTTCTAATCCCAGTTCTCCTTTTCGGATCAGATCTTTTTCCATCAATGTTTTCACTGCGCGGCGGTAAACTCGGCCAGACGTTCCAAAACGTTCCGCTTCTTGGTTTACCTTGTCGAACCCACTGAGTGAGGGGGTAGCTTGCTGCCTCTCCAATAGATCATACGCAATGTTATACGCGATTGGATGTAACAAGCGGTTGGTATAAATATCTAAAGAGTCTTGATAGTCATCCGCTAATGCAGAAGCAAAGAAAAACAGCATTTCAGGCTGAGCGTGAAGCAACTCCGTAAGCTTTTTAATGCAAATGATGTCAACTTGCATATGTTCATCTGCCACCACGCTCCATTGGCAAGGTGTTTCTGTGAAATACTCCATCTCACCAAAAATATGATCATCACAGTTGGCTTCACCTAACTGAAAGCGTCGACCATTGGCGGCCAAAATACTCATCGAAACCCGCCCGGCAGGCACCACATAAATGTAATCTAAAGGTTCCCCTTGCTTTAGGATCGCATCACCTGAATTGAAGTAGCGGCTGCCTATTTGGCATTGATAAATGAATGCCCGAAAGTCCGTTGCCTTTTTGGCCAATAAGGTGCTGAAGCGACCTTTCGGATACGGTTTGATTCTCATAGTATTCTCGAATGATTGAAACGGTGATTTTTCTTTTCTTTATGTCACGGTTTATGGGAGGTCAAAGGACAAATGTCCTCTCGTTTTAGTCTGAGTCCCATTAAGATTGTCGTAGTTTAAACACATTGCTGACGGACTTCGAACTTTCTTGAACGAAATTGGATACCTATTTATGCGTTCAATATTTGAGAAAGAACCAAAGTCTATGAAAAAAAAGAATTAGAGGATTATCCCATGCTTAAACAGCCTCATATTGGTGTTGATGAAACGCAAGTCGCACCCCTTGTGATTGTTTGTGGTGAACCTGACCGAGCAACCCGTATTGCGACCCTGTTTGATAGCGCAGAGTTGGTTTCAGAAAACCGTGAATACCGTTTATTTACTGGACGATTCAAAGGGGTACCCGTATCAGTGTGTAGTACAGGTATTGGTGCTCCATCCATGATCATTGCAGTAGAAGAGCTTAAACAGTGTGGCGTTAGTCATATTGTTCGCGTGGGATCGGCGGGAGCCATGCAAAGTGGCATCCAACTTGGCGACCTAATTGTTGCAGAGGGTGCCGTGCGTGATGAGGGAGGCTCGAAAGCGTATGTTGAAGCATCTTACCCAGCGTATGCGAGTTTTTCATTATTGAAATCGTTAGAACATTTCTTATCTGGTCAAGCCACGCCGTATTATTTTGGTGTTGTTCGCTCTCACGATAGTTTCTACACAGATGATGAAGATAGCATCTGTGAATATTGGAATAAGAAAGGCATTCTTGGTGCGGATATGGAAACGTCAGCCCTTTTTGCTGTTGGACGTTTACGTGGCCTGAACGTTGCCGCTATTTTGAATAATGTGGTGCTTTACCAACAAGATGTAAAAGAGGGTGTCGATCAATACGTCAATGAAGCCGAAGTGATGATGCAAGGTGAAAAGACCGCGTCGTTAGCGGCACTTGAAGCGCTCATTAACGTCAATTAAGTCGGTTTTTATCTGCATAACAACGCCATAATAGGTTGGTTAAACAATTTGTGGCGTTGATGCTCCCTCTTTGGCTTGTTTTTTATCTAGCGATGTTGTGCGCTCTCGACTAGAATTCCTTGCTTCGCTTTCACTCCAACCTAAACAAGTAGAACACAAGCAATGACAACACAGTCAACGGTGATTATTGGCCTGCACAATCCTAAAAATCCAACCAATGTTGGGGCAGTAATGCGTGCAGCAGGCTGTTATGACGCAACACAAGTACGTTACAACGGTACGCGTTATAATCGTGCGGCAAAATTTCAAACAGACACTAAGAATATGCATGAACGCATTGGTTTGGTTGAGATGGATGATCTTACTACTGAGCTTGAAAGTGATGTAGAAATTGTGTGCGTTGAACTGGCGGTGGGTGCTACGGCACTTCCTCACTTTTCCCATCCAAAGAAAGCGGTGTATGTGTTTGGTCCTGAAGATGGATCCTTACCGCAAGAGGTTGTCGATAAAGCGCACCATGTGGTTTATGTTCCGACAACCGGATGTATGAACCTTGCTGCGACGGTAAATGTGGTTTTGTATGATCGTTTAGCAAAAACGTTAGATGCTATTGATGATCACCAACAAGTCATTGCAAATCGAGACAATAAAAACCGCCTTAAAGTGAAAACTTGCGCTTAACCGCTGTATCCAGCGTCCTCGAAATCATTTCATAGCAGCCAGAGGATGTTTTCCATCACTGGCTCCTGCCACCTTACATTGCGGTCACTTACATTTTGTGGGGGTATGACTTACACCCTAATGGATATCCCTTTTTGGTCATTGGTGCCGACGTTAACCCTAGATAAGCGCGAGCGTGAAGAATTGGTGCCTTTTCCCCGCTTTTTTGCGAGCCTTGCGTGGATTGTGACTGCCGCTGTTGTCATGCCGTTTGTGGATTATGTTGGCGGGGATGATAAAGGTTTTGGCTTCCAAATGTTTACTTGGGTGCTCGTGGGTTTCTTTGTGATTTCTACCGCTATAACGCTCACCAATGTGCACGAGCGTTACTCTTCGGCTCAAAGTGATGAACAATCTAACGAAAGAATGTCGATTAAGCAATTGCTCGGCATGATCTATAAAAATGATCAGTTATCCAGCTTGCTTTGCATGTCACTGTGCTACAACTTAGCGACAAATATCATTACTGGTTTTGCCGTTTATTATTTCTCTTATGTATTGGGGCGTGAGGATTTGTTCCCTTACTACATGGCTTACGCCGGTATTGCGAACCTGATTACTTTGGCACTTTTCCCTAAATTGGCACGATTTGTTTCTCGTCGTGTGCTTTGGGCGGGTGCATCCATCATGCCGCTATTGGGCAGTGTCGTGTTAATGTTTATCGGTATTACAGGTTCTGTCACCGTACCTTTGATTGTTTTAGCCGGTGTGTGTTTAAACATAGGCACGGCATTCTTCTGGGTACTTCAAGTCATCATGGTTGCCGATACGGTGGATTACGGTGAATGTAAGTTAGGTGTGCGCAGTGAAAGTGTGGCTTACTCGGTGCAAACATTGGTGGTGAAAGGGGGCTCTGCCTTTGCAGCTTTCTTTATTGGTGTAAGTTTATCCTTAGTCAATTATGTGCCAAATGTTGTGCAATCGGCTGAGACCATTCAAGGGATGCAATATGTGATGGTTGCGCTACCAAGTATCTTCTTTGCGATTACTCTGTTTATTTACTTTAAGTACTACAAGTTAAATGGTGAGTTCCAACAGAAAATCCAAGATCAACTGATGGACAAATACGGTGATAGAACAGAAGAGACCATTCCCGCGATCACTACACCCATCGCATCAAGCAACGGTTAAAACTAAATAGAGATTGGTTTAGTTTTCTATATCGCCTTAAAAACAATGCCTCGTAGTAGCGAGGCATTGTTCTATCAAAAAATACTAATAATCAACGACTAACTGTAAGCGCGAGCAACTCGGCCTTGGCAGTCTAAGGTGTAGTGTTTGCTGTATGCAGGAATAAAGACTGACTGGCCTTTTTCTACGATACAAGTTTCGCCATTTTCGTGAGTGAGCACTAACGTACTGTCTAAAGGTAACAAGATCTCAGCAGTGAGAACCTCAAGGTCGCGTTTATCTGATTTCGGAACAATCGCAAATTTAAAATCATCAACAGGGATTGGGTATTCTAACATGCCGTTGTTTACGTTTGGTTCTAGCAACAAACGGTCAAATGGCATTTCATTAAAGCATGTACATGCCACCAGTTCTTCCACGTCCATGTACTTTGGTGTTAAGCCTGCTCGTAGTACGTTGTCGGAGTTTGCCATGATCTCCAACCCCGTTCCGTGAATGTATGCGTGAGGTGTTTCTGCATCTAAGTACATCGCCTGTCCAGGTTCCAACGTGATCACATTCAGTAGCAGGGGACCAAATAAACCGATGTCACCAGGGTATTGTTTTTCTAGCTCTAAGATCAGATTAAACAAAGGTAGGTCAGTGATCCGCGCTTGCGCGAGAAGTACCGTCAGGGCCATTTCTTTTTGTTCCCCCTCAAGAGAGAGTAATCCAGAGAAGAAGTGAGCTAAACCTGTAGGCGTTTGATCGGCAATAAGATCGTCAACCAAACCTTGCAGTTCCGGAATTGCCATTTCAGAGAAGAAACTGATGATCTCAGAAATTGGGCGAAAGCCATTCATTGCTTTGTATTGTGTCAGTGCGTAGACCAACTCAGGTTTGTGGTTTGGATCTTTGTAGTTACGATTGGCTGCGGTTAGAGGGATGCTGCTTTGCTCCTCTCGTGCAAAACCTTCTTCCGCTTGCTGTTTGTTAGGGTGAACTTGAATAGACAGCGCGTTTTCTGCGGCCAGTATTTTAAATAGGTATGGAAGCTCTCCAAAACGCGTTGCTATTTGTTCGCTGAGAATCGCACTCATGTCTTGGTTGATTAAGCTAGAGAGCTTGGTTTCCTCTCCGTTTATCATCACGGTTGAACAACCATTGCAGTGCGCCCCCATCCAAACTTCAGCTTGTGGCTCGCCTGTAGGGTTTTCAATATCAAACAGTTGGTTGACCGAGGTTTTGCTGCCCCATGCGTAATTTTGAATGGCATTGTTCATTAGGTAGAACATTGGGCGAGCAGTATGCGGTTGATGGGTTTCAGTTTCTAATATCGTTAATGCAGACATCTTTGGTCACCATAAAAGAATCATGACTTGGGCTGAATAGCCCAAGTCATGGCAGTTATTGAGAGGAGGATTAAGCGGCCGCTTGGACCATTTTTGCTTTGCGAACTTTTTTCAGCGTGACGCACGTAACGGCAGTGACCGTTGCACCCGTTGCCATACAAAGTAGTGCCAGTACTGGGAAATTCATTGCACCAAGGAGTGCGACCACAGGGCCACCGTGTGCGACGCTATTTGTGATGCCGAATGAGAATGCCATGACGGCAGCGACCATTGAGCCAAGAACGTTGGCAGGGATAACCGACATTGGATCTTGTGCCGCAAACGGGATTGCGCCCTCAGAGATACCAACCAGACCCATTGCACCGGCTGCTTTACCTGCTTCGGTTTCTGAAGCCTCGAACAAATCGAACTTACGACCTAGTGCCGTTGCCAGAGCCATACCTAAAGGCGCAACTGGAATGGCACACGCCATCGCGCCCATGAATTGAGTTTGACCGCTTGCAATCATGCCCACAGAGAATAGGAACGCGACTTTGTTGAATGGGCCACCCATATCGAAGCCAGCCATACCGCCGAGTACGATGCCAAGAAGTACAACGTTACCGGTACTCATGCTGGTTAGAAGAGCTGTTAGACCGTCCATTAGGCTGGCGATTGGCGCGCCAATAACGAAGATGAACAGACCTGCGATAAACAACGAACCAGTGATTGGTGCAATCATGATAGGCACCAAAGGTTGGATGAATTTGTGGTAGTTAATCGACGTAATCCACTTCACGAAGTAACCCACAAGTAGACCTGCGATAATGGCACCGATAAAGCCTGTACCAGCTTCTGCGCCGTAGAACGAGCCGTTGTTTGCGATCCAGCCACCAATCAAGCCAGGAGCTAGAGCAGGGCGGTCAGCAATCGCGTAAGCAATGTAACCCGCGAGAATTGGGATCATTAGCGTAAAGGCAACCACACCAACGTTGAGGATCTGGTTCCACATACTGCCGTCTGGAATCGCCATGCCTGCTTCTGTTGGTTGGCCACCCACCGCCAGTGCGAGGGCGATCAATAAACCACCCGTCACGACGAATGGGATCATGTGGGATACACCATTCATTAGGTATCGATAGAGATCAGAGCGTGCTTGTGATGCTTTATCTGCCACAGAAGCTTGTGAACTGCTGTTCGCATCGCCTTGAAATTCTGGTGCCGTTAACGCTTGATTAATCAGTCCTTGCGCATCGCGGATTGGGGCTTTGACGTTGGTTTTTACCACACGTTTTCCCGCAAAGCGGTTCATGTCGACTTGTTTGTCACATGCGACGATGATTGCGTCTGCACGTTCGATTTCTTCTGCGGTTGGGCTGTTTTTTACACCAATGGAGCCGTTGGTTTCGACTTTGATTTGGTAGCCCATCGCCGCAGCGCCTTTCTCCAAGGCTTCTGCCGCGAGGTAAGTGTGGGCAACGCCAGCTGGACAACCCGTAACACCAATGATGAAACCTTGGTTTGCTGGTGCATCTGCCACTGGTTTAGGCTCGTCTTTCGCAAGAAGAAGTGCCAGCGCATCTTTGTTGTTTGTGGTGTTTAGGAATGCGTCAATAAAGCCGTCTTCGATCAGCTTTGAAGACAATTCTGCGAGCACTTCAATGTGGTGGTTATCGCCGCCATCAGGGGACGCGATCATGAAGAAAAGTTTTGATGGCAGACCATCTTCTGCGCCATATTCGATGCCTGATTTGCTTACACCAATCACAACCGCAGGTTCAATGACAGCAGAACTCTTAGCGTGTGGGATCGCCACACCCTCTTCAAAGCCAGTATTTCCTAGTTCTTCGCGTGCTTTAATATCCGCAAGGAATTGCTCTTGATCAGAAATACGACCTTGAGCGTGAAGAACCGCTACCATTTCTTTAAATACGTCTTCTTTTGATGTTGCTTGAAGATCAAGCTTAATTAAATTTTCGTTTATTAGTTTGGTGATCATTGTAGAACCCTATAAATATAATTTTTATTTCAGAGGTATTGTGAAATTAGACGTGAATAGACTGTAGTGAATAAAAATGCATTCACTGGAGGATTGTAACTGTCTAGCTAGAGTGTGATTTAGATCGTCAACTGGACAAAATTGACTGAATATCTGTAGCAATCTGATGGATGGTTGTAATTTGTTCGTTTGTGCCTTTTGGCTATGTTATATAGGGCTTTATACTTGTGCTAATCGTGTTTGTAACTGGAAAAATGATTCGTTAACTAGATTTTGTAACATTAAATTTGAACTGTGATTTCGCTCAATAGCACAAAAATCCAGTTCAGTGTATATCTATAGCCATAGCATCATGGTTGCGTAATTAAGAGTTCGTATAATGGTTTTCATGATTTAATTTCATCAGTGTTAAGTGAGCGAGAACCCTTTCATAATATTTGGTTTGCTGGTGATTTTCATACGCCACCTGAATTTAGCTATCAGGTTAATTTTCCTAGATTGGAATTGGTGCTATCTGGTGAATATATTAATGAAATGGAAAGTCATGACCGTAAAGTGACGCATATTGTCGCAAAAGCAGGAGATGCGATATTTATACCACCTAACTGTTGGAATAAGCCGGACTGGGACTCGGACTGCTCAGTATTGAGCATTCTGTTTGGTCGTCGTCAGCTGGGGTTAAGTTTTGTCAGTAAACGCAAAGGTGAAGCGAGCTTTTACGACATTCAAAAGCACAGTATCCAAACGCGTTCTGGATTTGCTATCGACAACATTTTGGAAGCGTTGAGTTCATTAGCGCGTGAATGCAATAAAAAGCCAATGGATGAGTTGTTGCTGCAAGCCTTATTGCAATACGCGAAGTCGATGCTGGATGCGCCGATTGAGCAGCAATCTAATAGCCGTGTGCAAGACCTTTATCAAGGTATCTGCATTTACATTCAAGAGAACTTTCATCGTCCAATTACTCGTGACAGCATTGCGTCCCGATTTAGTATTTCTGCCAATCATTTGTCTCGCTTGTTCCGCCAACAAGGGCATATGACGCTAGCAGATTACATTACGTGGGTGCGAGTAGACCGTGCGAAGTTCATGCTCAAAAAGTATAACTTCAAGTTGAATGACGTTTCGTTACGTTGTGGATTTAAGGATGTGAATTACTTCTGTCGCGTATTTAAGAACCGTACAGGCCGAACGCCAACAGAGTATAGAGGTTCAATTTAAAACGGAAAAACGGTAAAGATTAAGCGAGCAGTCTCGACATGGCGTACATAAGGAGAGCCTGTAAGTCGACGCTGCTTTTGGTTGATAGCAGCCGAGTTGCCATTTGGTCCGTCAGCAAGTTGCGGGTTAAGTTCGTTGCGGTGATGATTTGCTCTCGAGTGGGCTTTGCCGGTATTACCAGTGCTATAGCAAGATGAACGTTACCCATTTTTGAAGCCCAATCCATGGGTTTTTCGTTCGCAATTACGGCGACAGAAATATGCTCCACACCCCCGAACATGACATGGGGAAGCGCAATGCCTGGTGTGACACAAGTCGACGACCGCTCTTCTCGTTTCACAAAAGCGAGAATCAATTCATCTGGGTGAATGGGATGGATCAGTTGAGCAAGCCCTTTTAAGCACTCAAATTTGGTTAATTCTGTATGTGCTTTGGCATAGTGCCACTGGATCTCACTGGGTGGACAAATTTGTGGTAGGCGGGTAGCAAGTTGACTGGAAAACTCATAATTAATCTGAGAGCCCACAACGGTAAAGTGCTCCGCGACGATGTCTTTAATGACAAAGCAAGCCAGTTCCGCATCGATGCCAATCGCGGTGATTTGGCAAAGATCGCCTTGTTGTAAACCAACTTGAAGCACCGCGAGAGAGCGAGTCAGTTCTGCGGTGCGATTTTGCGTGATATTAATGATACGTAAGGTGCTTTTGAATTTTTTTGCCACGCGATAAAGCGGTTGTGCTACATGGGCACTGGCGTTTGTATCATCAACAAAGAAAGTAATTTGATATTCGTTCATTAGCGTGGATTATCGACAGTGTACAAGGAACACTTTATCGACGTTGAGCAACACATCTTCGATAGGGATTTGAATTTTGTTTGTGCCCTCAAAGCGGCCTGGCTGTTCAATTTCAATATCAGATACGATAAGTACGCGATCGGCTTGAGCAATGTCATGAGGCGTGAGTTGGTTCTCGATCCCCATTGCGCCTTGTGTTTCGACCTTAATTTGTAGGTTATGCTTGGGCGCCGCTTTCATCAATGCATCTGCTGCCATATAAGTATGAGCGATGCCGGTAGGGCACGCTGTCACCGCTACGATTTTCATGTTCTATCCGTATTATTTTTTTGAGGATATTAGCACAGAGGTCCACGAAAGAATGGATTTAAAGCGGGTAAACGCAAGAGCTCTATCACAGTTTAAATTTCATGTTACATTAATCCAGTTAATGCACTTTTTGTCCTGTATCTCAGGGAGTGCTAGGTGGTTAATCTATGTTCGAGCGTGAACATTGCAAGGTACAAACAATGGACATTACAAACCTTATTGAGCCGGAAACGATTTGCTTAAACTTGAAAGCTCAAACGAAAGATGAAGCGCTCAAAGAGCTCGTCGACATGTTGGACGCGGCGGGCAAGCTCACTAGCAAAAGTCAGTTCTTGGCGGATATTTGGAAGCGAGAAGAGATTGGCAATACCGGCTTTGATGAGGGTATTGCCATTCCTCATGCCAAGAGTGATGCCGTCGCGAAACCTGCTGTAGCGGTTGGGATCAGTCGTGATGGCATTGACTATGGTGCTGACGATGGTGAGTTATCCCATGTTTTCTTTATGCTGGCCTCGCCTGATGGTCATGATCATCACCACATCGAGGTGTTGGCACAAATCTCCACCAAAATCATTGAAGACGGTTTTGTTTGTCAGTTAAAACAAGCTGAAACGGTCGAGCAAGCTCGCACCTTACTTACCGACATTCAGACGAATACTCCTGAATCAGACATCCATTCTTTAGCGTTTGAACCCGAGCCGCTAAGTCCTTGGGCGCAAAGTCTGGGCCGCATGAAAGAGCATCTGCTGTATGGCACATCACACATGATCCCGTTTATCGTGGCTGGTGGCGTTTTGTTATCGTTGTCGGTCATGATCACCGGACAAGGCGCGGTTCCAGAAAACGGTATTTTGGCCGATATTGCACAAATGGGGATTGCAGGCTTAACGCTATTTACGCTCGTCCTTGGTGGGTATATTGCCTATTCCATAGCAGATAAACCCGGTCTCGCACCAGGCATGATCGGAACCTGGATTGCGGTCAGTCATTATAATACGGGCTTTTTAGGGGCGATAGTTGTCGGTTTTTTCGCCGGCTACGTCGTCTGGTTGCTGAAGAAGATACAATTACCAGACAGCATGAGCTCCCTCGGTTCTATCTTCATTTACCCATTGGTAGGTACGTTCTTAACCTGTGGCGCTGTGATGTGGGTGATAGGTGCGCCAATCGCGAATGCCATGACAACGATGAACGAAGTCCTCACTGGCATGGCAGGCTCAGGAAAAATCATGCTAGGTACTGTACTTGGTGCGATGACGGCATTTGATATGGGTGGGCCAATCAACAAAGTGGCGACCTTATTTGCTCAAACACAAGTCAATACGCAGCCTTGGCTTATGGGGGGCGTCGGCATCGCAATCTGCACGCCACCCCTTGGTATGGCGTTAGCGACATTCTTATCGCCGAAGAAATTTAAACGAGATGAACGTGAAGCGGGTAAAGCGGCGGGCATTATGGGAATGATAGGCATCAGCGAGGGTGCGATTCCATTTGCAGCTGGTGACCCTGCTCGAGTGCTGCCTGCGATTGTTGCGGGTGGCATTGTTGGTAACGTCATTGGTTTTATGTTCCACGTGATTAACCATGCGCCTTGGGGTGGTTGGATTGTGCTTCCCGTCGTTGATGGAAAGCTCGGTTATATCATCGGCACGATGGCTGGTTCGCTGACGACCGCACTGATTGTGATCGCATTGAAGAAAACCGTGACAGAAGATGGCAACATGCTAGGAGTTCACAAAACCTCGACGTCGGTAACGGGAGAGGGAGAAGCGGATATTCTTGCCGTAACATCTTGTCCATCAGGTGTGGCGCATACTTTCTTGGCTGCTAAGTCTCTTGAAAAGGCGGCATGTGCGTTGGGCATTAAGATCAAAGTCGAAACGCAAGGTGCAAACGGCATTATCAATCGAATTACTGAGAAAGATATCGCGAGAGCAAAATTTGTTATCTTTGCCCATGACGTAGCGATAAAAAAACCAGAGCGTTTTCGCAATATGAAAGTGATCGACGTCAGTACTAAGGACGCAATGCTTAATGCCACGGCACTGTTACAAGCGAGGAGAACCTCTTAAGCGCTAAGCGTGTTTGTCTAACTATTGAACATGAGATGAGATTGCTCCATCAACACGATGGAGCATTTTTATTTTTGAGCAAAGTATTGAACTAAGAAATCGATAAAAGCACGAATGCGCTGTGGTTGGTGCTCACTATCTTTATACACGAGATACATAGGTAACTTAATGGTTTGATAGTGCTCTAGAATTTGCGTTAACTTGCCGTCTTTGATTTCTTTCTCCACCATCCATTTTGGCATCGCCGCAATCCCTTGTCCTAACTTGGCCATTTGAACTAACATTTCAGGACTGTCACTCTTTACCTGCTCTTTTACTTTGACTTTTATTGAGTCGGTACCATTGTGAAAACGCCATAGATTTGATGGCGTTGATAGTGAGTAGGTTAGGCAAGAATGCTCAGTTAAATCTCTTGCTGATAATATTGGGTCATGACGCTCGAGATAGTCTGGTGATGCAAAATACACCAATTCATTATCCATTAACCAGCGTGCCTTTAACCCCGAGTCTTTTAAAGAGGCGGCGCGAATTGCAATGTCGACATTTCCCTCAACTAAATCGACGAACTTATCGGATACGGAAACATCCACCGACACATCAGGGTGCTGACCAAGAAAGTTGCTTAAAGGTTCAGACAGTAGACGCACACTGAACGCACTTGGAACCGAGAGCTTTAATTCACCAGAGACGGATGCTTGTTCCTGTCTGAGTTGAGATTCAAAGGAATCGATTCGTTCGGTGAGTTCTTGTGCAATAGCGAGGTATTGCTTGCCGTTTGGCGTTAGGCTGATAGCACGTGCATGCCGATGAAAAAGGGTAATCCCGACCTCTTTCTCAAGCCAAGCGATCTTCTTGCTAATGGCACTTTGGGTTGTATTAAGTTCATTCGCTGCTGCTGTAAATGAGCCGAGTTGAGACACGCGACAAAAGACTTTCAAACACGCAAATTTATCCATAATGCATTCCTATTTGGAATGGTAATAAGCTGAATACTAGCCTAGTTAAGTTATAAGTGGAATGCTTTAATGCTTCCATCATTTGCTTGGAGTTAAAACTATGTCTTTTGTTCAAGGGTTGTTAATCGCGCTTTTCTTGTTTGCTAGTTCGATCAAAGTCATCGGTTGGGTAAAGCCTATTTTTGAAACTCAACTTGCTTTTTTCCATAAATATGGCCTCAATCGAGCAGCCATGTTTTGGGTGGGATTAGTCGAAGCAACAGGTGCGATTTTGATGTTAATCGGATTGATCTCTGCTAATAACGAGCTTAGTGCAATGGGTGCGGGTTTGATCGCATTGACGTCTATTGGTGCTATGTTCTTCCATTTTCGCTTTGATGCATGGAAAGATGCCATACCATCAATAGTTACATTGGCCCTCTCAGTGAGCGTTGTTTTACCTGTGTTAATGCCATTTATTATGCATATCTAGTTGATAATTATTACAAGTAATGCTCTGACTAATTTAGTAAGATGCGGGAATAGTAACATGCAGAAAACACAATGAGTTTGAATTCAAGGAGGCTTGCAATGGAAAAACAAAAAGTCGCATTTATTGGTTTGGGTGTAATGGGATACCCAATGGCGGGTTACTTAAGCAAAGCTGGCTTTGAAACCAAAGTTTATAACCGTACCAAGGTGAAAGCTGAAAAGTGGGCGTCAGAGTATCAAGGAGTGGTGTGTGAGACGCCACGTGAAGCCGCAGAGGGCTGTGACATCGTTTTCACTTGTGTAGGCAACGATGATGACGTGCGCAGCGTTGTATACGGTGAAGAGGGCATCTTGGTTGGTTTAAAAGCGGACGCAGTGTTAGTTGACCACACGACGACATCGGCAGATCTCGCCGTTGAACTTGCTGAGGCATGTGCGAAATACGGCAATCATTTCGTTGATGCCCCTGTTTCTGGCGGTCAGGCTGGCGCAGAAAATGGCGTGCTGACCATCATGTGTGGTGGTGAGCAGAGTGTTTTTGAACGTGTTTCTCCGGTAATGGATGTGTACGCAAAGCAAATGACGCTGTTGGGAGAAAACGGTCAAGGTCAACGTTGTAAAATGGTAAACCAAATCTGTATCGGTGGTGTACTGCAAGGTTTGAGTGAGGCACTGCTGCTGGCGCAAAAGTCAGGCCTAGACATTGCTCAAGTCGTTGAGACGCTAAAGCACGGTGCGGCAGGTTCATGGCAGATGGAAAATCGCGCAAATACCATGGCGCAAGATAAGTTTGATTTTGGTTTTGCTATCGATTGGATGCGTAAAGATTTAGGCTTTTGTCTGCAAGAAGCAGAGCGAGTGGGCTTAGAGTTACCGCTGACAAAGAAAGTGGATGAGCAATACGCTGATCTCCAGCGTGATGGTTTGGGTCGTATGGATACGTCAGTATTGATCAAAGCCGTCGCTAAAATCAGTAATAATTTGAAAATCAGTATCAGTAATAGATAAACAGTTCTTTGGTATCAAAGAGCTTAAAGAAACGTAAGTTGATCATAATGAATCTCCTTGAGCATTGCTTGTGATTAGTGATTAGTGATTAGTGATTTGAAATAAGGAGGTGCATTCGAGCACCTCCTTTTTTTATGTCTATTCGTCACGCAGTGTGATGATTACAGCGTTAGCTTACTTGTTTAAGCCTAGTGCAATCTCAAGGCCTTTACCGTAGGCTTCGTCCGCTTGGTAAGCGTGTTGAACGTGACGCTCTTTGATGAACTCTGGCACGCCATCCATTGCACGAGCAGTGTTATCGAACAGAACTTGACGTTGCTCTTCGCTCATTAGGCGGAATAGGTCACCCGCTTGGCTGAAGTAGTCTTCATCTACACGGTGATCAAAGTGGTCAGCGTTGCCGTTGATGCGCAGTGGTGGCTCAGAGTAATCTGGTTGCTCAGCCCATTCTTGCTTGTAGTTTGGCTCGTAACCAATAGTAGAACCAAAGTTGTTATCGACACGCATTGCACCGTCGCGGTGGTAGCTATGCACAGGGCAACGAGGTGCGTTCACTGGGATTTGGTGATGGTTCACACCCAGACGGTAACGCTGAGCATCGCCGTACGCGAACAAACGACCTTGTAGCATCTTGTCTGGAGAGAAACCGATGCCTGGTACGACTGCTGCTGGGTTGAACGCTGATTGTTCAACTTCTGCGTAGAAGTTTTCTGGGTTACGGTTCAGTTCAAATTCACCAACAGGGATCAGTGGGTAATCTTTTTGTGACCATACTTTTGTTAGGTCGAATGGGTTGAAGTTAACTTCATCCGCTTCTAATTCAGGCATGATCTGAACGTACATCTTCCATTTAGGGAAGTCTTGACGTTCAATTGCTTCGTAAAGGTCACGGTGGTGGCTTTCACGGTCTTTACCTACGATCGCTTCAGCTTCTTGGTCAGTTAGGTTTTTGATACCTTGCTGAGTTTTGAAGTGGAATTTCACCCAGTAACGTTCGTTGTCTGCGTTCATAAAGCTGAACGTATGGCTACCGAAACCGTGCATGTGACGGTAAGATGCAGGGATACCACGATCACTCATTACGATGGTCACTTGGTGGAATGCTTCAGGTAGAGAAGTCCAGAAATCCCAGTTATTTGTTGAGCTGCGCATGTTAGTGCGAGGGTCGCGTTTTACGGCGTGGTTTAGATCTGGGAATTTTAGTGGGTCACGTAAGAAGAATACTGGCGTGTTATTGCCAACCAAGTCCCAGTTACCCTCTTCAGTATAAAATTTTAATGCGAAACCACGAATGTCGCGCTCTGCATCCGCAGCACCACGTTCACCCGCTACTGTCGTAAAACGAGCGAATAGATCAGTTTTTTTGCCGATCTCTGAGAAGATTTTTGCACGAGAGTATTGAGTGATGTCGTGAGTCACAGTGAATGTACCGTAAGCTCCAGAACCTTTTGCGTGCATACGACGCTCTGGGATCACTTCACGATCGAAATGCGCGAGTTTTTCAAGGAACCAAACATCTTGTAGTAGTTGAGGGCCACGAGGGCCTGCAGTCATAACATTTTGGTTATGGGCAACAGGGCAGCCAGCTGCAGTGGTCAGTTTCTTGCTCATTCGAGTTTCCTTGCAATAGTGATATTAAATCTGAGTTTTCAGTGGTTGCTGAAATTTATGCGAGGAGAATAACGCCATAAATGAGAATAAAAACAGTTATTAACAATCAATGTGATAGGTATCACCTATCCTTTAACGTGTTGTTAAATATCATGTTTTGCTTAATTAACAACATTAATCGTGTGGATTAATTTGTCATTTCAATCATCTGCCGTGGAAATGATTTCTGCCCAATTCAGTGATCACAAAAATAGACAGAAATCAGTTATCTACTGAGTTAGAGATTACCCATATTTAACTTCAAGCGCTTCGGCTTTGAGTAAACTTGGATGTGATGCGAGTTGAGCGCCGTAGCGTTGAATGTTTGGGAAGCGTTCGATAACACCAAATTTATTTAACACATCGACAATAAATGACATCATAAAGTCCGCGCCAGTGAGGCGATCTTCAACAAGGTATTGTTTACCCTCGAGGCACTCATCAACGTAACCCATTACTTTCATGGTTTCGGCATCTGCATAGTCTGCAAGAAAGTTGGTCGGTGTACCGTCTTTAGCGACAAACATTTTTAGTAACAGTGGCACCATTGCCGAGCTTTCTGCAAAGTGCATCCACTGAAGGTACTGGGTGTAAGCTTTTGTGCCTCGTTGTGGTACAAAACGACCATCGCCGTATTTGTCTATTAGGTATTCAGTGATCGCACCGGATTCTATTACGACCTCATCGTCATCCTCTAAAACAGGTGACTTACCCAAAGGATGGATACTCTTTAGCTCTGGTGGGGCTAAAAAGCTGACATTATCACGGAGGTAAGGGACCACTTCATAATCGACGCCGAGCTCTTCCAGTAGCCATATGATTCGCTTTGAACGAGATTGGTTTAAATGATGTAACTTGATCATTGAAAATTCCTTTTATTTACAGTGGTTGATTGGTTTGGATAACCAACTTGCCAAAATTTTTGCCTTCCAGAAGACCAATGAAAGCTTCTGGCGCATTTTCCAACCCTTGAACTAAGTGCTCACGGTAGTGAATTTTTCCCTCTGCGAGCCATTGGCTCACGTCTTTAACAAAATTGGTGTAGCTGTGCTCATAGTGATCGAAAATGATGAATCCTTGCATCTTGATGCGTTTTACCAGAATGTTACCCATCAGCATCGACATACGATCTGGGCCGTCAGGTAGAGACGTGGCATTGTATTGAGAGATCAAGCCACATAGCGGTACACGAGCGCTGACATTAAGAAGAGGTAGTACGGCATCAAAGACTTTTCCGCCTACGTTTTCAAAGTAGATATCGATGCCTTTGTCGCATATTGCTGCGAGCTGCTCTGCAAAGTCTTCTGCGGTGTGATCAAGACAATCATCGAACCCTAAGGTGTCTTTTGCGTACTGGCACTTCTCTGCGCCGCCTGCAACACCAATCACTCGGCAACCTTTTAGTTTACCGATTTGACCCACCATAGAGCCAACCGCGCCTGTTGCCGCTGCGACAACGAGCGTATCACCAGCCTTAGGCTGTCCGATTTCTAGTAGACCCACATAAGCGGTAAAGCCGGGCATGCCTATAACACCTAACGCGTAAGACGGGTGAGTTGGCTCGCTGCCTAACTTGAACAAACCATCGCCGTTAGATAGGGCGTAATCTTGCCAACCGGTATAAGCGACCACCCACTCACCTTCTTCATAATCAGAATGGCGAGTAGCTACAACCTGACAGACAGTGCCCCCAACCATTACGCCGTTGATTTCAACAGGGTCGGCGTAAGATTTCGCGTCACTCATACGTCCACGCATGTAGGGATCTAGTGATAGATACACGCTGCGCAGAAGCACTTCGCCCTCGTTTGGTGTAGGGATAGCCGTTTGCTCTAATCGAAAGTTACTTTGAACTGGAGAGCCCGCTGGGCGATTGGCGAGAACGATTTGACGGTTATGTGTTGGAGTCATGTTGTTTCCTTATTTATTATTAGACCAGTCGTCTAGTTATGATTCCTAAAAAATCCGCCGTACTTTTTATGAAAAGATTAAGGCGGATTAAGTGTAGCTGTTTAGTGAGAGGCGTCTTTGCTTCGTTGGGTTGTTTTCAGTTCATGATCAGAATGTTTTCTAAGCATGCTCTGAGTGCTTTCAAAGCTGCGCATTAAACCAGAACGATCTTGATAGAGCTTATTAAGTAAACTTGCACCGATCCATTGGTGATAGACTAAGTGGGCCGTTTGTTCGGCAGAGGTAACTTGAATCGAGCCATCTTCAATACCCATTTGAATACACTCTTCAATGGCTTTCACAACCTGACTCGCGCCGCTGGCGAGTTTGATTCGCATCGCATCAGACAGATCGGATACTTCAGCACTCAGCTTGACGACTAGGCATTTGTTGGCGTTGCATTGGCCATTTTCGATAGCCATCCAACGTTCAAAGTAACTGAGGATGCGATCACAACCAGATCCATCACTTTCTGAAAAGTGAGCCTTTATCATTTTAAGATAACGCGTGAAGTAATCTTCAATTAAAGCCTCACCAAATTGTTCTTTCGACTTAAAGTAGTGATAGAAAGATCCCTTGGGTACATCCGCTACTTTGAGCAATTCGGATAACCCTACGCTAGTAAAGCCTTTGGCGACGACCAATTGGTAGCCGACATCTAAGATGTGTTGACGAGTATCGTTCGTTTTTGCGTTCATGAATCTACCATAAACAAAATTAGACCAGTCGTCTAGTGGTTCCTGGATGTTATTTGATCAACTCGTATTCAATCACATAGAGCTCATCGATATTTGGGTAAATTTCACGAATAAGTTCTTTTAGTTTTGGCAGTTCAATGGCTTCTTGCTCGGCGTGAAATTCATTGATGTCCTCAAATTTGAGCGGAGCGACTGATAAGATTTTGATGTTACAAACTTTGCGGTCTGTCTCTAGAGTAAACACTTCCACTTCGGTATTGGGTACATAGTGGCTTTCTGATTCGTCACGGATGGTGATGGTCTTTTTGCCCGCCGTGATAAGCGGAGTTAGGAATTCAAAAAAAGTAATTTTCGTTGGATGAGATGACATGATGGATGCTCTTAATTGGGGGGATAAGCAGACATTATACGGTTCAGTTTGCCGCGTTCATAACGAAATTGCATGGATAAATACTTATCGAGTTTTAGATAAAAAAATCCCTCTCGATTGAGAGGGATTGGCAGCATGCAAAGGTGTATATTAAGCTTCTACGCCCATTTCTTGGAATAGACGACGGCAAGCACGGCCATCACTATGGAATAAGTGGCAGCGGTGAGCTGGAATGCCGATTTCTAGTTTATCGCCAGTATCAACATCTAATGTGTCTGGTTGACGGAAAATAACGTCAGCGTCAGCGCCTTCTAGGTTCAAGTAAACTTGTGTTTCATTACCAAGTTTCTCAACAATCATCACTTCACCGTGGATCGATGCCTCTGCCTCTGACGCAGAAAGTAGGTGCTCAGGGCGAACACCTAGAGACATGCGGTCGCCGCGGTTAACTGTCGTTCCGTCCACAGGGATCCAGAAAGAAGTGCCGTTTGATAGCTGAACTTTCACGCGTTCTGCTTCGACTTCATCAATGAATACGCTCATGAAGTTCATTTTTGGAGAACCAATGAAGCCTGCAACGAAACGGTTTTGTGGGTAGTGGTATAGCTCCAATGGCTTACCTACTTGTGATACAAAACCGCCGTCTAGAACCACAATTTTATCTGCCATCGTCATCGCTTCTACCTGATCGTGCGTTACGTAGATCATGGTACAGCCTAGCTGGCGTTGTAGCTTAGTGATCTGAGCGCGCATGTTTACACGTAAAGCCGCATCAAGGTTTGATAATGGCTCATCCAGTAGGAAAACATTCGGCTGTGAAACAAGAGTACGACCGATAGCAACACGTTGACGTTGACCACCTGACAGCGCTTTAGGCTGACGTTCCAGCAAGTGACCTAATTGAAGAATTTCAGCGGCGTGTTCAACGCGCTTGTCGATTTCTGCTTTGTCTGCTTTAGCCAGTTTCAGACCAAATGACATGTTGTCGTATAAATTTAGGTGAGGGTAAAGCGCGTAAGACTGGAACACCATACCAACACCACGTTTGGATGGTTCTACGTCGTTCATGCGCTCGTCACCAATATACAAATCACCAGAAGTAATGTCTTCAAGACCGGCAATACAACGTAGAAGAGTAGATTTACCACAGCCTGATGGGCCAACGAAAACAACGAATTCACCTTCGTTAATTTCTAGATCTACGTTTTTAGAAATCAGTACGTCGCCATACGCTTTACAAACATTTTTTAACGTGACACTCGCCATGTAGCTCGTCCTCGATCAATTTTTATTTTCACCGCTCATCATTATATGAATTTTATCGCGAGCAGTAACAGTAGGAATTGGTAAGTTATCGGTTGGTAAGAAAAACTGGGTAGTGCTCCAAATGTCCTGAAATAGGAGCACTACCCATCATAGCCAAATACGAGTTTCTCTCCCCCACATTATTCGCATCGTCTCCCCCGTGAATCATTTACCACTAACAATACAAACAATGACATTCCACTCGTATGGCAATGTAAAACCAGCAAACAATGACCTATAGGGTAGGTACTGCTGGAAAAGGGTTCTTACCATCCACTCTTGGATGACTGCAGTTTCTAAGATTGTGTTCACTGCTACATCCTCCTAATCGAAATTATTGTGGGGGGAGTAGGTAGGGAGGAGTCCAAAAGGAGGAGGAATCACGCAGTTGGGCGGAAATCACATAATTGCGTGGCGTAAAGTTGAAATCGATCACAGCTCGTATTCATTTTGTGATTTGAGTCGCTAACCCTGGGAGATGAAGATCACGAAAATACGTCATAATTGCAAGGGCGTAGGGATTAGGAGGATGAGACATAGTGGATTATTACAGATGATATATGTCGAAATATGGCTGAACCTCAATGGACTAGCCCTACATCAAAAATATAAAAAGGATACGAACATGAAAAAATTAAGCGCTGTAGCACTGGGTACTCTGGTTGCTTTAGGTTCTTTTGGTGCAAATGCTGCTATCGAGGAAGGACAACTCACTATCTGGATCAACGGTGATAAAGGTTACAACGGCCTTGCGGAAGTTGGTAAGAAGTTTGAGGAAGACACGGGTATCAAAGTAACAGTTGCTCACCCAGATGGCCTACAAGACAAGTTCCCACAAACAGCGGCAACGGGTGATGGTCCTGATATCGTATTCTGGGCTCACGACCGTTTCGGTGGTTACGCAGAAGCGGGTCTTCTAGCAGAGATCAAACCATCTAAAGAAGTAAAAGATGGCATCGTTGATTTCGCATGGGATGCAGTGAGCTACAACGGCAAACTGATTGGCTACCCAGTTGCGGTTGAATCTCTATCTCTAATCTACAACAAAGACTTGGTTCCAAACCCACCAAAAACAT
This sequence comes from Vibrio alfacsensis, assembly GCF_003544875.1. Classification (NCBI taxonomy): domain Bacteria; kingdom Pseudomonadati; phylum Pseudomonadota; class Gammaproteobacteria; order Vibrionales; family Vibrionaceae; genus Vibrio; species Vibrio alfacsensis. The sequence goes on along the minus strand of NZ_CP032094.1, from coordinate 1,239,255 downwards.
GGGAAGAAGTTGCAGAGCTAGACGCAAAACTTAAGAAAGACGGCAAATCTGCAATTATGTGGAACCTAAAAGAACCGTACTTCACATGGCCACTAATGGCGGCTGATGGTGGCTACGCGTTTAAATACACAGGCAACGGCTACAATGTAGAAGATGCTGGTATCGCGAACGAGGGCGTGAAAGACGCAATGAACTTCGTGAAAGGTCTTGTTGATAAGGGCGTTATCTCAGCAGATATGGACTACTCAGTATCTGAGTCTGCGTTTAACCAAGGCAACACGGCGATGACGATCAATGGTCCATGGTCTTGGGGCAACATCGAGAAGTCTGGTATCAACTACGGTGTGGCAACACTACCTAAATTCCAAGGTCAATCTTCTAAGCCATTCGTAGGCGTACTGACTGCGGGTATCAGCACTGCATCACCTAACAAAGATCTAGCTGTCGAGTTCATTGAGAACTACCTATTGACTAACGATGGTCTACGTATGGTTAACAATGACAAGCCACTAGGTGCGGTTGCGCTTAACTCGTTCCAAAAAGAGCTAGATGCGGATACTCGTATCGCTGCGACAATGGACAACGCAATGAACGGCGAAATCATGCCAAACATCCCACAAATGAACGCATTCTGGGGTGCAGCTAAGAACGCAATCATCAACGTTGTAGATGGTCGTCAAACTGTAGATGCAGCACTTGCTGACGCAGAAAAACAAATGACTAAATAATTCAGCAACACCTTTTAAGGAGGGGGCAACTCCTCCTTACTTTTCTATATTTATTCAATATTCGCTAGCAGGTTCCCTATGCAGTCAGTTCAAGGTACAAATGCTATGACAGCACCAGAAGCCAACCTTCCGAGCAGCAAAAAAGTGTTTATCAAATGGGCACTATTAGGCACAGTCGGCATTATCAATGGCTACGCTACTATCCTAATGTATTCTCGCGGTGAGATCGCTTTTGCGTTACTGACGCTTATTCTTACCGGTTTAGCGCTGTATATTTTCGGTAGTAAAAAGACTTACGCACATCGTTATATTTACCCAGGTATCGCCGGGATGATTCTGTTCATCCTTTTCCCATTGGCGTACACCATAGGATTGGCGTTTACTAACTACAGTGCAAAAAACCAATTATCGTTCGATCGTGCACAAACCGTACTGCTGGATAGAACCTATCAAAGTGGTGAAAGTTACCCGTTTACCTTGTACAAAACTGAACAAGGCCACCAAATTGTGGTGAAGAAAAACGGTGAGCTTCTTGCGACACCAAACTTCACACTTAACGGACTTTCAGCGACCGATTTCGATTTAACGCCAATCACTCAAGAGCCAACAGGCGAAAAAGAGCCGATCAAAACGATTGTTAAAAATCGTAGTGCGTTGAGTGGGGTCGATCTTCACCTGCCAAACGGTGATGACATTCGTATGAGCGGTCTACGTAAGTTTGCAGCGGTTGTACCATTGTATACATTACAAGAAGACGGCGAGTCACTTTACAACAACCGCACGGAAGAACTGCTGCGCCCTAATATGGAAGTCGGTTACTACCAACCAGTTGATGCAAATGGTCAATTTGTTGGTGAAACAGTTTCACCTGGTTTTGTGGTTAGCATTGGTACTCACAACTTTGAACGTGTGTGGAAAGACGACGGCATCAAAGAACCATTTATTAGTATTTTCATTTGGACCATTGTGTTCTCAGCATTGACGGTACTGTTTACGTTAGTGATTGGCCTTGTATTGGCAAGTGTTGTGCAATGGGAAGCGTTGAAAGGACGTTCTGTCTACCGTTTATTGCTTATCTTACCTTATGCGGTACCAGCGTTTATCTCTATCTTGATTTTTAAAGGTCTATTTAACCAAAGCTTTGGTGAGATCAATATGTTGTTAGAGGGGCTGTTTGGTATAAGCCCTGCGTGGTTCTCTGACCCGTTCCTAGCGAAGACAATGATCCTGATTGTGAACACTTGGTTAGGCTTCCCTTACATGATGATTCTGTGTATGGGCTTGTTGAAGGCGATTCCAGAAGACTTATATGAAGCGTCTGCGATTGATGGTGCGAACTTTATTACCAACTTCACACGTATCACGCTACCAATGATGCTTAAGCCATTAACGCCACTATTGATTGCGAGCTTTGCGTTTAACTTCAACAACTTTGTATTGATTCAATTGTTGACAGGTGGTGGCCCGAACATGATCGGCACGTCCGAGCCTGCAGGTTACACAGACCTATTGGTTAGCTACACGTACCGTATCGCGTTTGAGGGTGCTGGTGGTCAAGACTTTGGTCTAGCAAGTGCAGTAGCAACACTGATCTTCCTGTTGGTTGGCGCGTTAGCTCTACTCAACCTACGTGTAACCAAAGTAGCTCAAGATTAAGGAGACATCATAATGGCAATGGTACAAGGCAAGTCATTAAAATATCGAGTTTGGGCTACGCATGCAGCTATGTGGGCGTTCTTAGCTCTGATCATCTTCCCACTGTTGATGATCATCGCAATTTCATTCCGTGAGGGTAACTTCGCGACGGGTAGCTTGATTCCGGATAACCCAACATTGGATCACTGGAAATTGGCTCTGGGTATGTCTATTACGAATGCTGATGGTTCGGTGACACCACCGCCATTCCCAGTAATGACATGGCTATGGAACTCAGTAAAAGTAGGCGGTATTTCTGCAATTTTGATTGTGGCACTGTCAACAACATCTGCTTATGCGTTTGCTCGTATGAAGTTCAAAGGCAAGAACACCATCCTTAAAGCAATGATGATCTTCCAGATGTTCCCAGCAGTATTGGCACTGGTTGCACTTTACGCTCTGTTTGATAAGTTGGGTCAGTACATTCCTTTCTTAGGCTTGAATACCCACGGTGGTTTGATCTTCGCTTACTTGGGCGGTATTGCACTGCACGTATGGACGATTAAAGGTTACTTCGAGAGTATCGACTCTTCTCTAGAAGAAGCGGCAGCGCTAGATGGTGCAACACCATGGCAAGCATTCCGTTTGGTACTGTTGCCACTTTCTGTGCCAATCCTAGCAGTAGTGTTTATTCTGTCATTTATCATGGTGATCGGTGAAGTTCCTGTAGCGTCACTGCTGCTATCTGATGTAAACTCGTACACGTTAGCAGTTGGTATGCAACAGTATCTTTACCCACAAAACTACCTATGGGGTGACTTTGCAGCGGCTGCGGTACTTTCAGCAGTACCAATTACAGCGGTATTCTTACTTGCTCAACGCTGGCTTGTTGGTGGTCTAACAGCTGGTGGTGTGAAAGGTTAATTCTTAATTGGTCATTAAGTCTTAACGTAAACCGAATAATAAGAAATAGGGCGACCAACAGGTCGCCCTTTTAAATAGCGTTGATATTACAATTTTGGTTTGGCCGCCGATCAGTAATATCCGCTTTTTGTTGGCGTTACGCATAGCTGGCTGTTAGCTTAGTTCCTTACGCTTTAATCACTAACAGTTTTGTAACCATAACCTGAGTCTAGACTCAGGTTTTTATGTCTGTCTTTTAAACAAATATATGTTGTTATGTTTTGATTAGAGATTAGCGATTTTGTAATGGATTACACAGATGCTCAAAACTGCGTTGCGTAGCACATCACATAAATATCTTAAAAGTAGGGGCATACGAAAGGGTAAGCGGGCGTAAGTTAAAACTCTCGGCTTGAGGGAGCACAGCCAACGTATTGCAGTAAGGTATAGAGGCTTTCTTGTTGCAGAGCGACCCGACGAAACAAGTTCGCGAACGTGGAATCACCACCAAAGCACGCTTGAATGTAGTGGTTAATTTCAGCTTCGTTATAACCCTCGACATACATGGTGCGTACCCATTGGTATTCCACTGCTTTCAAGTTGGTTAGTGTGCTCTCACTTAAAGTTGTGCTTTGTAATTTCAAGATCCTAACTCTATACAACGCCGAACAAGTCAGAGAATTTAAGCAGATCTTGGTGAAATATTTATGACAATACGAAGCAAATGATGACAACAACCTTGAAAAACGTCGTAATCATGACATTGCTTCGTACTGTGATTTTGCATGATGGGGTTGGAGAGAGTAGAAACCCGCAGTTGTCAGTTGTCAGTTGTCAGTTGTCAGTTGTCAGTTGTCAGTTGTCAGTTACTAATAGGGCGATTTCAAATACTTGACGTGCGCTTCCATTTCTTCGCCAATCTCTTTACGCATGTTCATAAGGCGGATAGCCGATTGCTCTAATGCTTTATCTTCGTCTGATTCCGGAACCCACTTTGGCACATCTGTTGGTTTGCCATTCTCATCCACCGCGACCATGATAACAATGCAGTGCGTGGTCAGACGATTTTTTAGCACTTTTGGGTCGCTTGCTTGGACATCAATCGCAATGTGCATTGATGTGCGTCCGGTGTAGATGACTTTTGCACTGACTTCGACCAAGTTACCCACATGAATGGGAGCAACAAAACGAATGCCGCCAGCATAGGCGGTGATACAGTATTTGCCACTCCACGCAGCGCTGCAAGCATAAGCGGCTAAATCGATCCACTTCATTACCGCACCACCATGGACTTTTCCGCCGAAGTTCACATCCCCCGGTTCAGCAAGAAAGCGAAGCGTAATATCTCTTTGACCACTGCTCATTTGTCATTCCTTTGTGCGTTGTTTAGCTTCAATGTAACAGCAATGCAACGACTCTTAAATGCGTTAGCAAAACATTTATCACATCAGTGTCGTTTCGAGTTGGATTAAGCAATCCGAAAGCTGGCTAAAACCGCTTCAAAATCGAGTTTTATCATGTTATAGATAAAACATAAGTCACACTTATTAAAAATATACTATTGATAAAATCGCACTAATTCAATTAATTGAATATCTGTTTTGTTGGCTATCTTACTTTTGAGAATGATGTGTCTTTGTTTGTAAGGGCTGTGTAAGGGACTGTAATTGTGGAATGAATATCACACAAATTTTTATGAATAAATATTCATTGAGAGTGCTGTTTGGTGATTGCTTGCTCAATTGCATATGGTTTAATTATTTCGTATGGTTCTGCCCGTTTTAAATAACACTTTATGGTTAGCCTCTTGTTCCGTTTTTAAGTCTTAGTTTAGCTATCTCCCTAATTAGTATAAAGATATACGCTGGGGTAGACTCTGGGTATCTGTATGCTTCAGGGTTTGGTGACGCTGAACATGTCGCTCTAAAAGATGCTAAGAAGCAATTGGCACTTAACTTGATTAGTGTTATCGAAGTGAATGAAAAGTCATCTATTGTTAAGACTTCTCATGGTGTTGACTCCTCTTTTTCTCAGGATTCATCCATACACTCACTTCCAATTGAAATCCCTCACTTGGAAGTTTTAAGTCATGAATGTGGCGAGAAAAGTTGTGAGTATCGCTATCGGCTGAGTAAAAAAAACTGGCAGAAACAGGTTGAGCATGATTTGACGGTCTCGTACCAAACGGCTGCGATAAAACTTAAAAATCTCAACAACAACTGGCGTGGTGTGAAGGACTACTTTCATGCTGAAGAGCTAATGACGAAAAGTGCCGTTCAGCTCGATGTGCTCGGTATTTTAGATTCCGATGCTGCGGAGTCATACCATGTACAACACCTACAGATTAGCGAAACGATGAACGCGAAGAGAGAAATGCTCTCAATTTCGTTTGTCGCATCGAATGATGCTTTTTCTCATCAAATTCACGAGTTGCTATCACGTCACGCATTTGCGTCGAATCATGGTGGCATCTCCGTTTATATCAAGACGAAATCCCAGCAGGGACGACAAGGGAAAGACTTTGTCGCCAAGCAAAGTATCCAACTTAAAGTCTTCGATTCAAATTCATCTCATATGGTGACCCAAAAGGTGATCACCGTGTTAGGTAAATCCCAAGCTAGCTCTGCGGCGGCAAAACTGGCTGCTGAGCAAAAATAATTAAAAAGCTTACTAATAAATCTATCTATTCAGTATTGATCTAAAGGATACAGAAATGTTTAAAAACAGTCATGGCTTCTCTATTTGCTACCGCACTAGCAGGTTGTTCTTCAATGCCAGGTATGGAGTCTGCGACGGTTGACCGTAACGAAATGAGTGCAGCTCTTGTTAAATCTTGTACTGAGCTAGGCTCTGAGTACACACCAGTATCTTACGCTGTAGACAAAGTATCTAAAGTGATGGTGTCGATTCAAGAGCGTCAATGTGCTGTATTCCAAGACTACCGCACACTAGCAGACAAGCATGCAGACGTAGCAGGTTTCCTAAAGATCAATGCTGATAAGAGTGATGAAGAGCTTCTTGTTGCGATGAATGAATTCGATGAAGGCAAAGCTGAAAACAAGAAAATTCGCCCACAAGTTGAAGCGTACAAAGCTGCGTCTGATTCCATCTTTGACAAGAACATTGAGCTAGCGAAAGACATCGCGCTTGAGGCGGCTGAAATTGCAATTATCGCTTCAGACAACGCGGCAGTAATTGCGCAAGATTCTGCAATGGCGGGTTTAGGCAACGCACTTTCTTTCCTATCGAACGAGTCTGAAGAAGAAGGCGAAGCGGATGCAGAAGCAAAAGAAGAAGTGCCAGTTGTTGAAGCTTACAACGAGATGAAAGCACGTTCTCTTCTTGTTTACGATGCAAACGACATGATTTCTCTAGACCAAAACACAATCGAGCAACTAGAGAACCTAGACAAAGTTTTAGCAGAGAAAGTTAAGTCGTAATGAAATATTCAAAGATCGCAACACTTGTCGCTGCTGGTCTTGTTTTGGCTGGGTGTAATAGCACGCCCAGCCAACAAACTTACGCAGTTGAGAGTAACGCAGGCAACTCGTCTTTAATCATTGGTAAGTCAGCGTTTGAATTCACCAACAGTGACATTGAAGTTCCAGCATACTTCAACACTCAAGGTCTTCAATTCTGTACTTACGAAGCAAACGAGAAAGACAGCCGTTGTCCGTTAGCTAAAAAGACTATTCGCCTTTACTTCGGTGACGTTCAAACCGACGTTAGCGAGAACCTTCAAGGCAAATCTGCCGATGTATTCAATGCAATGCATTCAAGTATTGGTAAGTTCGAAACGAAAGCGCTTGAGAACACCTTAGAAAACCAATTTGCGGGTGTGAACCGTTTCCGTATCTTGACGCGTGACACTAAGTCAGTAAACGCGGCGATGGAAGAGATTCTTGCCGATGAAGGTGCAGCAAAAGTCGCACAAAAAATGAGTGGTCGTGACAAGTTATCGACGGACTACATCATGAAAGTCGACGTGCTTAAAACTGGCGATATGCTCTTTGGTTCTACGCAGTCTTTATTCCAAACATCAATGGAAATGACGACGGGTGTTATTGACCCGTACACTCGTGAAAAGCTGAGCTACCCGAATATCGGTAAGATCCGCGTTTCTAATTTTGATGTTCGTGATAAGGAAAGCTTCACAACCGTAATCGCAAATGGAGACTACTACCGCGGTTTTAACTACACCAGTAGCAAAGACGTTGATTCTGTGATGAACGAAATGGCGTCACGTGGCTTCGATATCATGTTGACTCGTCTGCTAAAAGAGATGCCAGCAACAGCACAAGTTATGGGCATTAAAGGCGACCGAATCTCGCTAGATCGTGGTCAAAATGCTGGTGTATTACCAAATGAAACCATGGTTGTATTTGAGTACAGTGCAGGTTTTGTTGAGCCAATCGGTGTTGCGACGGTTAACCCTAGCCAACAAAGTGCTCAAGGCAAAATTGTACGCTGGAAAGACAGTAAGCTTGCTGATCAAGTGAAAGACGAAGCTGAGCAGGGTATTTACCGTCCAGATCGTCAGCGTCGAATCTTTGCAGTTAGCGTCGGTGTCCCGATGGAATTCATGAAGGAACGCAGCACATGGGCGCAAAAGGGATAAGTCTTAGTCTTACCCTCGGTGGATTGCTTTCGGCTGTACCTGCAGCTGCGCTTGAACTTGATAAGAGCCAGTCAACACTGGCTCTTGTTGAGCAGGGGTGCGCCTATGGTCGTGGTGCGTTAGCGATAGAGGGTGCGAAAGCGGATGCGATCAATAACCTGCGACTGTTTTTAAATGGGCAGGTTTCACTTTCTTTATCTTCTGAAGATTCCGAATTACTCAACGAACAGTTTAATCAAGCTGCTCGAGAAATGTTAGTAACTGGAATCGAGAGAGGGATGATCACTGCGGATTTTGGGCAACCTGAAATCTACGGCGATGATACCTGTGTGAATGTGCGTCTTATGCCACCAACGCAAACAGAAGAAGACTCAGACGAGGGTATTGTTTGGGGTTCTGACTCGACGGTTTCTGTTGTGGTCATCGGTGAGGGTATCCCGAACGCTAAGCAAGGTTTAAGTGCGCGCCAAGCGGCTGAGCAAGATGCATTTCGTCGTGCTATCAGCCAAGTTTTGGGCGTGATGGTTAAATCTGGCTACCTTCAGCAAACCTATTCAAGCATGTCGGCAAATGCGGTCAGTGATGACTTTAACTTGCATGATGTAGCTGTCCAATCCTTATCAATGCAATCGCAAGGTATGATTACTGGTTGGAGCGAAATTTCTAGCCAAACTAAACCAAATGGTGTGCTTGTCGTGACGCTCGATGTGTCTGTTGAACGCCAAAAGGTTGAGGCTAAGATCGCTCAACTTATCAAGAGTCTAGGGCAACCTGCCGTTTACGTGGATGCGCACCTTCCGGTTGTTCAAACCACGTTCAGTAGTTCTCTTGCTCAGATGGGCTTCGATCTCTCTGGTACTCCAGAGCAGGCAACCATCATTCTTCAAGTTCAAGAAAAAGAGAAAGTGACGCCTTCCGGCTTGCAGTTGGAATTGGCGGCTAAGCTATTAGACCGAGCGGGTAATGAATACGGTAATTGGCACAACGATCCAACACTGATGACCCTTCCTAACAAAGAGGGGATGCTGAATGAACTAGCGTCAGTGCACTTGGCTGTCGATCAAAACCAGAAAATGCTGACTCAAGCGTTACATAGCGCCGTCCAAAAGATGGCAATGCGTGGTGGTCCGGTTCGAGAATTGATCTTTACGCCGAAAGCGGCAGGTCAACAAGGTCAACTTTATACCTTGCTTAGTGCGATCAACGGCGTTTCTGATATCAAGATTGAAAGTCGTTCTGGCAAGGTGATTGTCCGACTTCGCTCATTAAACAACGCCAATGACCTTGCTCAGTTTATCCAGCCAACGTTGCGCATTCATCAGCCAAATTATCAGTCCAAGCTACGTGTTTTGAACGATTACCAAATCAACGTGCTTTAAGACCTCTACAGGATATTTATGTTTAAAAAAACACTTCTTTCATTGGTACTAGCAAGTGCCTTTGGTTCTGCACATGCAAATGTAGATTTTGACCTTAATGATCTCGTTCCTGCAACCGATGCACCTTCTGAAACACAAGCTGTAAATACAGATGACGTAAAAGAGGTGGGTGATTTAGTTGTGGCAGCAGACCCGAAAGCCGCAGTACTTGTTGCTCATCAAAGCCTGATCGAAGACGAAGGTGATGGCGTTAAGATGATCGCAGTTGGCTCGGGTATCGGTATTCTATCTACAGGTTCTGGTAGCTACGAAACTTACGAAAACCGTAACGCGACGTTGTTATCTAAGCGTGGCGCATACATGAAAGCTTTCCAAATTGCGAAAAAGCAATTAGTGGAAAACATGGAAGGCATGAGCAACATGTGTGCGACAGCGATCAACGAAACCATGGATGTGATTGATACTGCGACAGAAGGCGCGGCAAACACCACAAGCATGATGAGCGATAACTGTGCTGAGTCAGTAAAAGGCGCGTTGGCAGGTTACGTGACGTTCGATGTGTATGATGATCCGAGTGAAAACCTAGTTCGTGTTAGTTTGATTTCAACGCCGAAAACACGTGAACAAACGAAGCGTAAAGTGGGCGCTCTGACTCAGACTACAGAACCAAACGTGATTTTCAAACAAATCATCGCTGATCTGCAGGCGGGTGTTATGCCTCCTGTTGGGGCGAAAGTGATTACCAACGCTGAAACGGGCGAGTCGTTTGTACTTGGTTTCGGTTCTTCGATCATTCGTGACAACAAGAATAAGAGCGTGAAACGCAAGCTGCTTGGTATGTCTAAATCTCAAGCGCAAGCAAAAGCGAGAAACGGTCTGATTGCAGTAATGCAAGGTGAACAAGTTTACTGGGAAGGTGGTTTTACTGAAAACCAGTTAGAGAAGAATGAACAGTTCGAGTACCCACCTGAGAGCGTTAACCCAGCAGATGCGAAAGTATTGGCAGAAGACAAACACACGTTCATGAACAACATCAAGAGCTTTGATTCGTACAAGTCATTTGCAGCGGGTCAAGTTCCTCCAGGTGTTTCTGTTAAAACCTTTAAGAGCAGCGATGGTGACTGGATGTTAGCCGTTGCGGTTTATGCCCCTTCTCTAGAGGCGACGGCAAAGCAAGCAGCTGCAGAAAACAAAAAGCGCGTTCGTGAAGGTCAAAACGCAAGCTCAGACCACAAAATTTCAACAACCGGTGGTCTGACTGACGGAAGCAACAATACTCAAGGACCATCTGGTCAAGTGAGTAACGCAAATGATCTGTAACCACAGATACTTGCTTGTTCTGGTAGGCCTTTTAGGTCTACCAGTTTTTGCTTCCGACTCTCATTCTTGGTCGTTCAATGGCACGGATTATGAGCTTAAAACCAGTGACTCAGAAGTGTCAGTTGAAGTGAAAAGACAGCGTGAACTGACCACGAAACAAATGAAGTCATTGTGTCGTAAAGGGCTTGGTTTAGAGCTTCGCAAAAAATACGAAGAGAAGTTGCTTGAAGGTGGTTTCATTCGTGAAACTTTAGATTCGTGGCCTTTTGCGAGTCTAACTTATGAACTGACCAATATTCAGTTTTCTTCAGTGAGTAAGAGTCAAGCTCAGTGCAGTGCGAATGTCAATGATACTGGCTACAAAACCAATCTGCAAACCACAGCGCTGAACTATGCCATTGCGTATTACTCAACCAAGCAGTACCAGCACATCAAGCCGATATTACCGTTGATCATCAAAGAACCTAGCGTTGCAATGGATGCCGCAGGTTTAGTCACCTTGCTCTTATCTCAATCAGACGTGACCAAAGCTGAAAATTACTATCAGCAGTATGTCGATGTTTCCGCAATTTCCAACAGTGAAATCAAGCACTGGCTAGCTCAATGGCAGTTTGAGCAAGGAGAACTTGAGGAAAGCTTGTTCATCGCAAAGCAGTGCTCAAGCAAAGAATGCGAGCGTTTGGTGATAGACATTGAAGATCAAATGTTTGAGCAACAAGCTGAGAGTGTCGGAGATCTGTCTTCTTATTTCTGATTTAACAAATTACGGTAACTCAATTTATGAAATTGAAATATTGCGCACTGGCTGCGTTGTTAAACCTAATTGTGATGCAACCAAGTATTGCAAATGATCCTTTTGCTGAACTGGACCAAGAAATCGAACAATTAACCGCTGATGATACGGATGAGTTTGAGCAATGGTATGCCGCCCAAATTCAAGAGTTCAATCAATGGCAGCAAGCTTACTTAGCGGATTGGGACAAAAAACAGAAAGCCTCTATTCAAAAATGGGGTGACACCAAAATACCTTCTCCGGATGTGGTAGTGGTTTATGACGAACAACATAACGCACGAACCGTTGTTGATTTGGAGAAAGGTGAGATTACGGTTAGCTACTTACCGCCTGCGGAAGAAGAAAAAGCCGAAGCTCCAGTTGTTGAAGCTGAAGTCGTCAATGCCGTTATCGAGAAAAACGCCAAGGTGTTTGAAGAAGTTGGTGTAACTCAACCTAAAAAAGCCGAGCCAACAATGGTTTTCGTTGAGGAAATAAAAGTAGAACCAAAGACTTTCGAAGAGGTGAAGAAAGAGATTGAGGCGCAAACTGAGCGCCAAATGAGTCAACTTGACATCTTTGCTGCTGAAAAAAGTGCGGTGTTAAGTGAACAAAAGCAAGAGCAAGTGATTGTTCAGCAAAAACAACAAATGGTGAAGCAGGAAGAAAAACGCATTGCTGCTGTGAAGCAAGAATTAGTTCAGCAAGAGAAGCAACTAAAGCAACAGCCTAAAAAGATTGTTGAGTATAAGGTCAAGATTCCAAAATCATCACTGGCGCACCGCGCCAATCAGTACCTTCCTGCGATTCAACAAGAAAGTGCAAAGCGAGAACTACCGCCTGCACTTGTTTTGGCAATCATGCACGAAGAGTCGCATTTCAACCCGAAGGCAAAATCTCATGTGCCAGCATACGGGCTGATGCAAATCGTGCCGACAACCGCTGGTCATGATGTGAATAAGCTATATCGCGGTAAAGATAAGCCGATGAGAGCGAATGACTTATACGATCCCAATTTGAATATCGAAACTGGCACGGCGTATCTAAAAATTCTTCAGAGTCGATACCTAAAAGGCATTAAAGACCCACAAAGTGCGACTTACAGTGTGATCGCGGCTTACAACACCGGGTCAGGTAACGTGGCCAAAGCATTTGGTGAGCGACGTGTTTCTAGTGCGATTAAGAAAATCAATACCATGAGTTCTGATGAAGTATATGAGCACCTTATCAAGAACTTACCTTATAACGAGACTCGCAAATATCTCAAAAAGGTCAACGATAGAATGAAAACCTATCATGCGCAGTCCAACTCAATTATCTAAAAGGAATTGAAGATGAAATATCAAATTCTTACCGCTGCAATCAGCGCAGTGATCTTATCTGGTTGTGCGAGTCAAAGTGGTTCTGAAAACATGGCGAAAGTGGAAACCAACAAAGGCAGCAATGTGCCTAGTTGGGTACTAAACCCAACTTCAGCGAATGGCTTTGCAGCGTCAAACTGTGTTACGGCGTCAGGTAACTTTTCTGTTGATCGTAACCACGCTATCTCTCTAGCGCGTAACACGCTTGCGCAAAACCTTGATATTAAAGTCAGTGTGTTAGAGAAGAACTATCAAAAAATTGATAGCTCAGTTGACGGTCAAGCCTCTGGCACATCTTTTGAGCAAATCGCTAAGCAAATAACTAATACTTCAATTCAAAAGAGCCAAGTTGAGCAAGTATCACTGGTTGAAATTGGTGGCGTAGAGCAAATTTGTGCGCTAGTAGTCATGCCAAAAATTGAATCAGAAAAGATGTTTAACTCTGCTGTAACGGCAGGTACGGACATTGATCCAACGGATAAAGCGGCACTATACAAAGAGTTTGTGAGCCAAAAGACAAGCAAAGAATTGGAACAGCAGGCTGAAGCCCTTTAATCCAAATGAAAGCAAAAAGAAAAGAGCCATGATGGCTCTTTTCTTTTTAGTTGCTATGAGCTCGTTGCAGCTTGCGCTTCTGGGTCGATGGCTTTGCCTTTTCTACGTAGTTTGATTTGCGAAAGGATAACGCCAGAGATCACCAACATACCGCCGATGATATGGTAGGTATGAATCTTCTCGCCAAGTAATGTGGATGCAAGTGCCACGGACACAACAGGCATTAAGTTCATAAACATCGCGCTTGAGTCGGCCCCAATTAAATCGATCGCTTTTACCCACATCAGCGGGGCAAAAATGGATGCTGCAATGCCTGCGTAAGCAATCAGAGGTAGTGCGCTTTGGCTTGGTAGCAAGTGTTCGCTACGAAGCCATAAAGGCATTAGCATGATCAGAGTGAATGCGCCTTGCATGTAAACTAGAGTCATGCTGTTGAACGGCATTTTCCAACGCTTAAGCAGCACACAGTAAACCGCGTAACAAAGGGATGCTAAAATCATCAAGCTATCCCCTTGAGTTATGTCTTGATTAAAAAAGTAGCGAATATCGCCATGGCCAAGCATGAACGCGAGGCCCGACAATGAGAGTACCCCGCCGACAATGCTCAGCATGGAAATGGATTTGCCCAAAAGAGGCACACTTAAGAACACACTCATTAGTGGCACAAGGGAGGTGATCAGCGCCATATTGGAAGCAGATGTCGTTAGACCCGCGTAGTAACCAAGTGATTGGTTAAGAACCATGCCCAAAAGTGCGAGTACCGCTAACTTGGTTAGGTGAGGCTTTATGATATGACGTTGTCTGAGCACAGCTGGAAGGCAGAAAGGGGTTAAAATTACCATCGACAATAGCCATCGGTAAAAACTCATCGCGCTCGGCTCTATTGTGCTTGAGGCCATTTTATTCACAATGGCATTACCGCCCCAAATCATAACAGTGAAAAACGGAAGCAAGTAAACCATGAGAACCTCATCGCACAATAATTGATGGCGCTAGTCTGACAGGTCTTTATAATGGAAAGTATCTCTAGAAAGACATCGTAAGCGATAGGAAGACAATTTTGAGAAAGAGTACAAGGAATCTTCACCCATCATTATCAATTGATATAGCGCCATCCGATGTATTTATGAATTTCGAGGCTTTCCTTTCGAATACTGAAACGCGAATTCATAGTCACCCTTGGGGGCAAGTTCAGTTGATAAGTGGCGGCATTTTAGAAATGGATGCCGAAGATACCCGTTTTTTAGCTCCGCCTCACCTTGCCATTTGGGTGCCTGCTGGAGTCCGGCACACAAGTTACAACCGAAAACCTTTGGAATATTGTTCTCTCAATATTGCCCCAGAATTACCCCACATTTTCCAACAAAAACCAGCTTGATCAAGGTAACGCCGATAGTGTCCGCGATTGTGGAAGACTTTCGCCAGCGAAAAATCAACGTTGCACAGAGTGATGAAGACAAGCGTATTGTTCAAGTGTTGTTAGATCAATTAGCGAAACAAGAAGTCGAACATCACTTTTTACCAACGACCAATAATAAGTACCTTGAACCCATTTTGAAAGCTGTTGAAGAGGCGCCTACAGATGATGTTAGCCTCGGAGAATGGGCAGAAAAAGTGCACACAACGGAACGCACGTTGGCGCGCCACTGCCAGAGTGAATTAGGGATGAGTTTTACGGAATGGCGATTGCGAGTGCGCTATTTGCATTCAATGGAGCTGTTAAGAAAAGGGCAGACAGTAAAAGAAGTGGCGCTCACCTTAGGGTACAACCAAGCCAGTCCATTCATTGCGATGTTTAAGAAATACTCCGGCATTACACCGGAGCAGTATAAGAATCGCTTGTTATAGTTGAGTTGGTTATGTAGTGGTCAACAATTTCCGGACAGTAAATTAGTTCTAATTTCTACTTCAGCTGGGGCGATACCACCATTGTATGAATGAGGTCGTTGCCAGTTGTAGTAATTCATCAGATAGAAGCTGATATCTTTCATCGCTTCATTTATGGATCTGTAGCCTGTCGAAGGATCCATTCAGACTTTAGACTTCTGAATACGCTCCATAGGAGCGTTATCCCAGCAGTTCCCACGTCGACTCATGCTCTGACTCATCTGGTAACGCCAGATATATTGTCTGAACTGTCGACTCCCATATTGACTACCTTGGTCAGAATGGAACATAACCCCATTAGGCTGTCCTCTCTGTTCATAAGCCATAGTTAGAGCTTTACTGGCTAAGACTGCATCTGGCTTTTCTGATAATGCCCAGCCAATGACTCGACGGCTATATAAGTCAATCACAACAGCAAGATAAGACCAGCGATTACCAGTCCAAATATAAGTGATGTCACCACACCAAACTTGGTTTGGATACTTTACATTGAACTCTCGACTTAAATGATTAGGGATATCTAGCCGCTCAGTTGCTGCTTTTTTATATTGGTGTGAGCTTGGTTGTTTACTCACGAGGCTCAGCTCTTTCATAAGTCCTCGCACCTTGAATCGGCCAATAGCAAAGCCACGCTCTCGCATCATAGAAACGAGGCTTCTGCTTCCAGCAGAGCCTCTACTCGATTTGAACAGTTGTGCCACTTCTACTCGGAGCATTGTTCGGTGTTTACAGGGTTGTTTTGCCTTTGTTTAAACTCATAGAATGTTGATTGAGCGACACCAAAGACTGAACAAAGAATGTCTATAGAATCATGCTCCCTTAATTGGTCAATCAGCGTGTACGTTCGAGTTCGTCCGACATTAAGAGAGCTGTGGCCTTTTAGAATAGACTTCTCTCGCTCCAAACGGCTAATGCGGGCTTCAAGCTCTTGAATTTTTGCTGCTCAGGCGTCAATGCTTTAGAAATAGGAGTTATCCCGTTACGCTCAGATTTTAACTGCTCAACCCAACGGCGTAAGACAGTTTGTCCCACATCAACAGCTCTACTCGCTTCTAAAACAGTGTAATTTTGGTCAAGCACTAAGCTTGCAGCTTCTTGCTTGAACTCTGGACTAAATGTACGACGAACTCTGGTCATAAAACACCTCTCTTGGGGTGGTAACTGTACCACCTAAAATGGTGTCCGGCTTTATTAGACCACTACATTATTAACCTAAGCAGCTTCTGAATCAGAAGCTGCTGTCATTATAGTTTTAAACCCTTAAATTCCCTTTTTGTAGGGTGAATCCGCAGCGCACCCGCAATCAAGCTCTATGCTTAGCTCTAATTAATAACAAACTGGTTAACATCAAGCCGAAAATTGCTGCCATATGGGGTTCAGAGACTTCTACCTTTGAAACCGCCACGTTTGTGAATGTACCAACTTCAATAATGTTGTTTCTGTCATCGAAAATCACTTGATTGATGATAACGCTTTGCGAGTTTGCCGTTTGAAATCCGAGGTACAGAAGACCGTCACTGTTTTCAAAAACAATCGACATATCTTGGAAAGTATCTTCAATCGGTGACGTCAACCAAAGCTCTGATGTTAGACCACCAAAGCTTAATGCTGGTTCGTTAAAATCTGCTCTGATGTCAGACTCTGACCAGACTAAGCTCCCTAGAGGGGCAACATCAATAGACACATCGCCAGAGAAAACATCGTAGCTGTACCAAGGGCCATCAACTAAGCCTGTGGGAAGGTTTGGATGTGCGCCAAACAACTCGAGCTGTAAATCATCAGAATCAACCATGATGCTAAATGAGCCAGTAAAAGAGTTGTTCACATCAGGTGTAATATCGCCAGATATTTCATAAATCATTCCTGCACCAGCTTTGAATGTGACACTGGCAGAAACAATTAAAAACAGTATTAAGCCTTTCATATTCTTCATGACGCCCTGTTCGCAATAGTTTTCTGCTTTAAGGCAATTATCATTCCAAAATGAATTGCGATATATAACAATTGGTTAGGTGTTTGCGGTGACCTGATTGTAAATTTTTCTGACAGTCGAGCTCGAAGTTTACTGTCAATTTAGCTAAAGCAAGATGGGCAATAAATGCCGAGTTTAGTTCTTATCTAATTGATGTCTGAAGGCTAACGGGCGGGTAAGAGCGAGTTAAATTTGCGTGATCGCAAATGGCACAGAGCAACCATTCGGCTCTAAAGCATCTCTGTTAAGAATTTTTACGGTCGGTACACCGAAGTTCAAAAGTGCACAAAAGCCAGTCATCAAGTTATGAACATACAAGGCGAACCAATTAGCTCGTTTTTTTGAACTTGGTGTTTATGTTTTGTTCTATCTCCAGTGATAGAGTAGGGGAATTACTTTCGGTGCAAGTGAAAACGATCATTTCAGCGAGCCTACGCGAGACTAGGAATATCAGAAAGTATGCTTCTAAACTAATGACTAACCTGAACCACTCGGAAATCGTTTAGTAGATTCTGAATCATGCTCGTACCTCGCGGTTCGATGTATGGACTCCCCCCTCCAAGGAGGAGCTAAAATTTTAGTGCAAACAGAAATTTTAATCGGGAGCCATACATGAAAAAGTCTACTACTATCGCCATTGATTTAGCAAAAAACTCATTTCAAATTTGTAAGCTAGTTAGAGATCAAGTTGCCTCTGAAAAGCCTTAAATAACCAAAATTGAAGTCATGGTTACAAAACAACCCTCTTCTCATGTAGTAATGGAAGCTTGTGGATCTGCGCATCATTGGGGACGTTTTTGCCAAAACTTAGGCCATGATGTCAGTATTATTGCCCCAAAAAACGTAACTCCTTTTAGAGCAAACCAAAAGACTGATAAAAATGATGCTCTTGCCATCGCAATTGCAGCACGCCAACCTAATGTTCATTCTGTTGGAGTGAAAACTATCGATGCTCAAGCGCTTCAATCGATTGAACGCGTTCGGCAACATCTCAATGACCTCATAGTGGCTACCAGTAACATGGTGCGAGGTCTGATTTTAGAGTTTGGTATCGCTATCCCAAAGGGAGTTAGCGCCTTTAACAAAATCATCCCGCAAATTTTAGAAAATGGCGATAGTGAACTTCCTGATATATTGCGCCCTTATTTACACCATATGTATAACTTGCACCAAGGGCTTTCAGAACAAAAGTTCAGATTGAAAAGAATTGAGTTACTACATCAACCGGCATTCAGAGTGTAAAAACTACTTGAACTTGGAAGGGATTGGCCCTATCAATGCTCTCGGCCTCTATTTGGCACTAGGACACACTGGTAGAAATTTCAAAAACGGCCGAGAAGCTTCTGCTTGTATTGGTTTAACACCAAAGCAGTACAGTACTGGAGGTGTCACGACTATGCTTGGTATTAGTAAGAAAGTAGCAAACAAAAGGCTGCGTGCAAATCTCATCCAAGGTGCTCTATCCGTTGTCCGATTGCTTCAGTATCGAGAGCCTAAAAATGGTAAGGAGACTTGGCTAAAAGCCTTGATAGTGAGAGCTGGCCTAAGAAGAGCTGCTGTCGCGTTAGCGAATAAAAGCATACGCACTGCATGGTCTATGCTGAAACATGACACTCAGTACTCTACTTCATTTAAACATGCTGCCTAGCAGCTAAATCTATACTTGCGAAATTTAGTTACTACCAATAATAAAGAGCGAAAGACAGGTAAGACCGACCTTAAAGAGCCAGCTCATTCTGAAGATATCCAATATCGACTGTTCGGTGTGGCATTAAGGTGCGAATGCATAAAGGGGCAGAGTTCGCTACTCACAAAGAGCCCGAATATACGCACGCATCCTATCTATCTTTCACTGTTTAAAAATCGGTTGTAATTAATTGGGAGTCCATATACAGAATGACGAGATTTAACAAATTAAGTTATGGTGCCAGTTCTTTCAACTCATGTTTGCCCCATTGTGTGTTTCGAACCCACTAAGCGCTACTGACAAACATGACTTTTCAAGAATAAAACTAATACAAAAGTCAATTGCTATATACCAGATTGGCTCAACTCATTAGTTGAAATTCACTAAACTTAGCAACATTCGGTGTATTTGAGTTACCACTAAAGGTATAAAGCATAAGTCCTTTTGCTTGGCCGTTTAGTGTTGGCGCAGATCCAATGGCTTGCCAAGAGAGTTTTTGATGACATCCCAAGTAGACAGTGATAGTCCCATCACTTTTTTCAATCTTTACTGATGCTGTCGCCCCATCAAATGAGCGACGTTGCTTGATCTCCGGTTGGCCATGTTGCTCTACAACAAACACAATGGAAGGTTCGCCCAGGAACATTTCTTTACTAATTTTGATGTAGTTATCGTTGTCCCAGTAAATACCTAGACCAGCTTGTTCAAATGGCAAGGTTGGCTCTAAGGTGATGGTGATTTCTGCGCTATAACTAGGTTGAGATACTGGGCGGATAAAAATGTTATCAACGTCACTCGAGCCGGCACCAAAAATATTACCCTCTTGCACTTGCATAGACAACACACCGTTATCGAATGACCAATGGCTAGGGTTCTCATTTTGAATGTACCAGTTGTTTAAATTCTTCATTTCGGGCTCCTAGTGTTTAGATCATACGTTGGCGAAGGCGATAAAAAATATCTTCGAGGTTGCCAAGTTTTTGCTGCTCAATGTGTTGAAGCTGTTGCTGCACCGTGTCATACATGAGCTTATTGTTCATGTCATTCAGTGTCGCATAGTGTTGGGTACGACGGCCTAAAATAAAGTTATTTTGATCGTTTTCGTTCATCATCATGAATTGGTCAATGCTACGCAAAAATGCCTCTCTATCATGCGGAAATTGTCCATTGAGTTCCATCAGCAAGTTTATCCCATGATAATTACCGTAATTGCTGTTGATGCCATTTAATTGGCTAATCAATTGATATTGTTCTTCAAGCATCTCACGCTCGGTAAGTGGCGTAAACAGCCCGTTTTGAACCATGTCATCCAACTCTGTACCGGGTTTTACCGCTAACGATAATATCCGGATCTCATCAGGGTTAATCTGATTTAAAAGTTGGGCAGTTTCCGCAACATGAAGTTCGGACAACGCCTTTCCACCTAACCCAAGAATGATGAATGTCATCATCTTCATACCAGCTTGTTTCGCGTACTCTGCTGACTTTAAAATTGTCTTAGGGGTAATCCCTTTTTTCATCAATTTTAGTACGTCAAGTGAGCCTGACTCCATACCGCAATACAGCATGTTTAACCCGGCATCGCAGATCGCTTTCATCTCGGCTGGAGACTTTTTAGTCATGGTTTGAGCTCTGCCGTAAGAGCTAATTTGTTTGAGCTCTGGGAACGCCTCTTTTAATGTATTAAGTACATCCAGCAGAGCGTCCGTTTCCATTGCAAAAGAATCACCATCTTGTAAAAAACAGCGCTCAAACCGCCGGTTTTTATAGAACGCTCTTGCCGCCCAGATATCACGCTTAATATCTTCAACTGGACGAATAGAGAATTCCATCCCTTCGAATAACGTGCAAAACTTACATTTATTCCATGGGCAGCCTTGCGTTGTTCTTATCAGTAGACTCTCTGCTTCAGAGGGTGGACGAATTGGACCTTGTTGAAACTGAATGTGTGTCATGATGAATCTTATTAGTGAAATCATTGCGCTTATGCTACTTGAAACAAGATAAGTCAAAAACAAGGTATGTTTTGATTAATTATCAAATAATGTTAGACAATCATTGTCAAAATATATTTGCTAATTAATCTTTTCTATCCTGTTTTTCCAATACTAATCACGCCATATCATACAGCCATCAAAACACGGTAGCCCAACCGGTTACACAGGTTAACTCTGAGCAAATGCCTATGAGCAAGCTAGCTATTGCGTATTATTCATTACGGCTATAAAAATACGGCATTCTAGTATCGCTAAGCTATAAGCAGTATCTTAAATCGCTTCTTTTTCTGCCAATTGCTCAAGAATCACGTTGGTTTTCTCTCTAAATAAATCCCTTAACAACCGAACTGTTGGTGTGATGGACTGACGGCTCGGACAAACCAACCACAATTCAGTCGGAGTCGGCTTATACTCCCGCATAATACTCATAACACGACCGCTAAGAAGATCATCCGACATATCAAGGCAAGATTTGATTGCCACGCCTTTACCTGCAACACACCAGCGCCTAACCAGATCCCCATCATTCGAAGCTCTATTACCCTTAAGTTTTACCTTATGAGTCGTATCCTCATGGCGAAATAACCACTCATTTTGCAACACATCATGCAGCTGATAAAACAGCGCATTGTGCTCAAGTAGATCGTTAGGCTGAGTGGGAGTGTGATGCTCAGCTAAATAGCTTGGGCTCGCACACAGCACTCTCGGTACATCACAGATTTTAAAGCCATACATATTGGCATCAGTAGGTGAGCCATAGCGCAGAGCCATGTCGACAGAATCGCGGTAGAAATCAATGTTGCTATCGCTAATACTTGAGCGTAGTGAGACGTTCGGGTATTGCAGCAAAAACTCATCTAACCAAGGGGTGATAAGATTGCGTCCCAAATCCGACGATAACGCGATACGAATTTCACCACCAATGATGCCTAACTCTTCATGCATATTCATTTTGGCCTGCTCAAGCATCTTTAACGCCTCTTCACACTGAGGTAAATAACGCTCTCCGGCAGACGATAATCTCAAATGGCGAGTGGTTCGAACAAAAAGCTCTGTGCCCAATGATGCTTCAACGCGCTTTACTGCAGCACTTGCTGTGGCGGTACGCATATCTAAATTGGTTGCGGCTGCCGTGATGCTGCGAAACTCCGCGACTTTCAAAATAACCTGTAAATCTTCTAAAAGCATGACAAGACCTTCGTTAGGAAAGGGAAGCAATAATTGCTGAGTGCCTTCTATTTATAATGCAGCTATGACGACAGGACAATATAATTTCAAATTATTTTGATAATAATTCAAATTAGAGCCTGTTTTTCATTGTTAATAACTCGCCTACCATACCGTCATTCAAACAAAACTGGTCAAACACAAGACCTAATGTATGACGTTTATGATTATCAATTCACTTTAGACACTGTTTCAAAATGATTAGATAATCAATGATGTTTTATTGTCTACACTGAGTGTGTATCGCCAGTGCTTATGATGATTATTTATTAATAAAAGTTTGTTTATATTGGTTTTGTTGTCGTTAATAAGTAGAGAGATAAAGGAATTAAACATGGCTAAATTGACTATTGTTGCAAATATTGTTGCGAACGAAGATAAAGTAGAACTGGTAAAAGCAGAGCTATTGAAGCTGATTGATATCACTCGGGCGGAAGAGGGGTGCATTAACTACGACCTTCATCAAGACAACGAAGACCCAGCACATTTCATGTTTTATGAGAACTGGGTATCTCGTGAACTGTGGCAAGTTCATATGGGTAATACTCACCTTGCAGAATATATGGCAGCAACAGAAGGGTGTGTTGCAAGTTTCACACTGAATGAGATGACTCAAATCGCTTAACTTTACATTAGATGGTCATCAGCTATTTAAAGCAATCCATAATCAAGTGAATCCCAGTAGGATGCATGAAATGAAAAACGTAAAATCACTTTTAGCTATTGCGGTAGCAACCCTCTTTAATACTGCTCAAGCAGCAGAGATCGAAGTTGTCGCTGAGCTTGACGGTACCCGTCCTGGGAACATCACTGTGACAGAACAAGGCCGCACATTCCTTTCGATGCAGCCTCTTGATGGCCCCAAATATCGCGTTGTTGAACTGATGAAAGATGGGTCAACTCAGCCTTTCCCAAGTGAGGATTGGGCGAATGGTCCGGAGACTGGCAAAGTTGGGCTTTCGTCGGTCATTGGTATTGATAGTACTAAAGATGGTGTGGTTTGGATTCTGGATATGGGCGGTTCTGAAGCGCCAGCGCAGATTGTGGCTTGGGATACAGTAAACAATAAGTTGTTTAAACGCATCGAGATAAGCAAAGATGTCACTGTCGGTAATTCTTTCTTACAGGATTTTGCTTTAGATACCAAACGTAACCAGATGTACATTGCAGATACCAGCCTGGGTAACTTGTTCGGTGAGCCTGCGCCAGCATTTGTTGTTGTGGATTTAGAGACGGGTGAATCTCGCCGCGTTCTTGAATCTTACAAGGCGCTGATATCACCAGAGCATGACGTAATTATTGATGGTTCACTGATGGGAGCAAAGCGTGAAGATGGTAGCTCTGATGCGCTTTACCTTGGGCTGAACCCAATCACGATTGATGCTGCGAACGAGTGGGTATACTTTGGTACGGTTAATGGCAGTGCGATTTATCGTCTACCTGCGGGTGCGCTTGCAAACGAGAAACTGACAGATAAAGAGCTCGCTCAATCTATCGAATTCTACAATGAAAAGCGCCCAAGTGACGGCATGATCATTGCCGATAACGGTGATATCTATGTCGGTGATGTTGAGAAAAACGCGGTGAGCATTGTAACGAGTGAGAGCTTCAAGACGTTTGCACAAGATGACAAATTGCTGTCATGGGCAGATGGCTTCTCAATTCAGGGTGGTTACCTCTACGTGACGCAAAACTCTCTGCATCTAAATCCAGCCCTTAATGAAGGTGAAGAAGGGGCAAGCAAACCGTTCCATGTGCTACGCATCAAACTAGATTAAGACGACAGTAGATAGACATGTAAATATAAAGCGTATGTATTTCATCAATGCATGCGCTTTTATCAAGTGTAAATCGGTGTCTATCAATTTATTTTGATAATAACTCAAACATTAGGCTGTTTTTGATTGCTCTAGTGCCTTGTATTATCAATCTATCAGCAACGATAAGAGCGAAAGAACAATGAATAAAAAAATCACAATGGGTGTAACAGATTTGTCATTTCATCGCACGACAGCTTCATTAGTTAACAATGTATTGAAAAGTATGGGGTTCGAAGTTGAGCGAGTCTTTTCCCCGCATCAGGAAAATTTTGAAAAACTGAAAATGGGTGAAATCGATATGCTCTCTTCTGCTTGGTTACCTTCGAGCCATGGTATCTATAAGTCGGACGTTGAAAAAGTTGAGCCATTAATTGAGCTTGGACTTCATTACGAACCTTACGCACTGTGGGGTGTGCCGGATTACGTACCTGAAGAGATGGTCGCTGAAGTGGCGGATTTATTGAAGCCTGAAGTCGTCGAGCAAATGAGACCTAAAATTCAAGGTATTAATCCAGGAGCTGGAATCACTCGCTTCTCTATCCAGATGATGGAAGAGTACGGTTTAAGTAAAGCAGGCTATGAGTTTTATACAGGCAGTGAAGACGACTGTTTTAGTGCTTTTGAAGCTGCCGTCGCAAATAAAGAGTGGGTCATTGTGCCGCTATGGAAACCGCAATTTCTTCACTATCGTTATGATATTCGCGAGCTTAAAGAGCCGAAAGGGCTGCTTGGAATTGTAGACCGAGCTGTACTGTTACTGAGAGATGATAAGAAAAATCTGTTTAATGATGAGCAGCTTAAAACCTTAGATTCATTACGTTTCTCCAACGATATTATTGCAGAGCTTGATTATAAAGTGTGCCGTGAGGGTAAACCACAAGATGAAGTAACGTATGAGTGGTTGGTTGCACAAGGTGTTATCTAACTAGGTTAACAGATAAGTATCTCAACACTACCCGGTCGAGTCGTGTGATTATCAAAATATATTGAATGTAATTAAAAGATTAGGCGGTTTATCTAGGGTAAAAATCTCTATGATGAAAGTGTCCGATCAAAGGAGAAACAACATGTCAGCACCAACAACAATGAAAGCGATTGGTTTTACTCAATCACTAGCAATTACAGAGCAAGACAGCTTATTCGAGTTTGAAACAAGCCTACCAGAGCTAAAAGACAATGACCTGCTGGTAAAAGTGAGTGCGACCTCGATTAACCCAGCAGATGCAAAAATACGTATCCGAAACGCACAAGATAAAACCCTAGAGCAGCCAAAAGTATTGGGCTATGACGCGGTGGGTGAAGTGGTTGCTAAAGGTGGCAATGTTTCAGGCTTCGAAATTGGTGACCGTGTTTATTACGCAGGTGATGTGACACGTATGGGGGCGAATGCTGAGTACCAAGCAGTCGATTACCGAATTACAGCCCACGCTCCAAAAAGCCTTTCTGACGAATCAGCAGCCGTTATGCCTCTCGCTACATTGACAGGTTGGGAAGCCTTATTTGATCGCCTACGCGTTCGCCCAGAAGAGAAGAAATCTATCCTGATTATTGGTGGCGCAGGCGGTGTCGGCTCGATTACGATTCAACTGGCGAAGCAGCTCACTAACTTAACAGTGATTGCGACCGCTTCAAGACCAGAGACTGAGCAGTGGGTAAGAGATATGGGCGCTGACCATGTTGTGAATCACCGCAATCTAGTGGAGTCGGTACGTGAGCAAGGCATTCAGCATGTGGACTACATCTTCAACGTTGCAGATACTAAAGGTCACTGGGATACAATGGTCGAGTTGATTGCTCCGCAAGGCATGATCAGTTCAATTGTAGAATTTGATGGTGGTGTTGACCTATCAAAACTACAAGGCAAATCAGCTGGCTTTATCTGGGAGCTGATGTTTACTCGCTCACTGTTTAACACTGACGATATCCAGAAGCAGCAAGATATCCTATTCCAAGCTGCGAACTTGATTGATGCTGGCCGCATTAAGTCTACACTGACCACCACATTGAATGGCTTTAGTGTTGAGACGTTAAAAGACGCACACCAACGTATTGAAAGCAGCGCATCAATTGGCAAAACTGCGATTAAATACTAATTCAGACTTATAGAAACGGGGTTTTTGATGAAACTGTATATCTAAGAGCATTGTCCATTTTGTGCCCGTGTTGCTTATGTTGCTAATGCACTGGAGCTTAACGTTGAATACCAAGTTGTAGATTATGCTGATACGCAAACTCTGATTGATTTGATCGGTCAGAAAATGGTGCCAGTATTGGAGAAAGCGGATGGCAGCGTGATGGCAGAAAGTATGGATATCATTGCTTACTTTATCGAGCAAGCTGGTATTGATGCGGTAGCTGCACCATCGGAAGAGACGTTGGCATTTCAGCGTGAGACTTTCCCTTTGATTCAAAGAATTGGCTACCCTCGCTGGACGAAACTGAATCTAAAAGAGTTCGCTACTGGAGCAAGTGTTGCTGCATGGCAAGCGAAGAAAGAGACAGAAGAGCTGAACTTTGTTCGCCTGTTAGAAAACACAGAGCAGATTGTTGCAGAGGTGAACGCACAGTTGCTTAAAGCTGAAACGTTGATCCAACCGAATGCGGGTAAATCGCCATTGCCTTTGGTTGATCAGGCAATCTACTTCTCGCTACTGCGTGGCTTCTTTACAGAATCTACCATTGATTGGCCGAAAGAGCTTAAGTTATGGCTGGAAACAAACAGTGATGATCTAGGTGCTAGCTTACTAAGTCTTTAGACTGATGGGCCTGAAAACACATCAATTAGCCCCGAGTTATTAAGATAGTGACTCGGGTTTTCCTTAATATATCCAGTCACCCTTAAAACAATAGTGGTTGTTATTTCCTTTTACTCATCATTATTCTTCACCTAGAAGTAACCCATTGCTAGGCTTGAGGCAGGCTGGAAATCTTTACGAAGTGATTTATCCATATCCGCAGTTTTTCATTTATTGATAGTTTAGCAAATCGCTGACTCATTCTGTCCTATTTAGAGTTAGCGCGTTCTGCGCTAACTTTGTTCTGCGCTAACTCAGCAGTGCCAAATCACATCAATGGTGGCTGACTGCTTACTTAAATCATGCGCGCTTGGCTAGCAAGAAATCCAACCCACCCACAACCGCTGCTACTTGAGCGTCATTGCACTCTTCGTCAGTCACTTTTGGGCTGTCTGGGTAAACTTCCGTCGTGGTGCCGTAAATACAGTTGGTGACACCGCCACACAGACCTAGCTTCACCATCGGGTAGTTGATCACACCAAATTGAACCACTGGAGAGCCGATGATTTCACCTTTATCATCAGCAGGGGCGATGTGCGTGACTTTAGCGACAGATTCAATAATGGCTTTCTGAAACTCTGGTTGAGGGTTTTCTGTATCACCTACTGTGTAGAAACCATCAGGGATCATACCCTCAATGTACTCAATGCCATCACGGGCTGCTAGCGCTGGTCGGAATTCGGTTTCATCAGAATCCGTCGTTTCATGGAGGTCAATGTGCATTAACACATCGCCTAATGTTGCCACCAATTTGATGAGGTTCGCCGATTCTTCCGCTGGGCTGTCCGAATAGAAAGAGCGGTTTGGATCAATCGCATTTGGGTTCCAGCGGTTAATCACTTCGTAACCCCAAGGGCTAACACAAGGTGCGACGACAATGTTGAAGTGCTCAGCGTAACGTTCTGCTTGCGCATCAACAAACTTAAGTGCGCCATGCACGCCGCTCGTTTCGTAACCATGAACCCCACCGGTTACTAAAACAACAGGTTTGTTTGCATCCCAGTTGCGAGTTTTGATGCAAAATAGTGGGAAGCGTGATTCATCGTAAGAAAGGGCACCGTATTGTTCCACATCGAAACGATCACGAAGCGCATCAATCTTAGACACCACTTCTTGTTGGTAGCTGCGCTTCACATCGCGTTGTTCAAACCATGCTTTACGTTCTACTTCACCCCAAGGTTCGCCTTGGGTACCGATTGGGTAAGTGTATCCGCTTTTCATCTATACTTTTTCTTTTGTGTGCTTGAAAGGTAAGACAAGACTAGTCCTGTCTCCAAGCCACGGCAACAGAAAACACAATTTGTGACCTTATTCTTTGCAGAATCATCACTTTGCTGAGTGAATTAATGGTGTTACATTTTGTTACTTATTCAATTCCATATAAGAGAAAATAAAATGGCTGGAGCAAGTTTACTCACACTGTTGGATGACATTGCCGCTGTATTGGATGATGTCGCGTTAATGTCGAAAGTGGCGGCAAAAAAAACAGCCGGGGTTTTGGGCGATGATCTGGCTCTAAATGCACAACAAGTATCAGGTGTTGCTGCTGAACGCGAAATCCCAGTGGTATGGGCGGTCGCGAAAGGCTCATTTAAAAATAAGCTGATACTGGTGCCAGCTGCGTTGCTCATTAGTGCGTTTATTCCGTGGCTTATCATGCCATTACTCTTAATTGGTGGTTTGTTTCTCTGTTTTGAAGGCGCAGAGAAGATTTTAGAAAAACTCTTTCCTCATGCTCATCAACATGAAGATAAAGCGGAGGAGTCCTCTGATACGGGTGAGTCTGTGGAAGAGTACGAGAAAAGAAAAGTGGCGGGGGCGATTCGTACGGACTTTATTTTGTCTGCTGAAATCATCGTGATTGCGTTAGGTACGGTAACTGGGACAAGTATCGTGACGCAGATCCTCGTGGTAAGCCTAATTGCGGTCTTGATGACTATTGGTGTGTACGGTTTAGTGGCTGGCATCGTTAAGCTTGATGATTTGGGCTTCTACCTAGAGCGCACTTCTAACGGTGAGGGTTTTAAGGCCAAACTCGGTGGTGCTTTAGTGGCGTTCGCGCCAAAATTGATGAAGATGCTTGCGATTGTTGGTACGGCGGCGATGTTCTTGGTTGGCGGTGGTATTGTTGTTCATAACGTACCTGCGATCCATTACTTGATTGAACCTATCATCATGGATTTTCGCGGTCATACTATCGCAACGGCCATTGTGCCTACACTGCTTAACGGTTTGATTGGTGTGTTAGCGGGGTTAACGGTTGTCGCAGTTTGGACGGTGGTTGAGAAAGTTCGAGGTAAATAAGCGCTAAATAGCTCTTTAGCAGCAAAAGAAAAGGTCATGCATTTTCATATCGAATATGGCGGCATGACCTTTTTATTTAATGGGGTGATTACTTCACTTCCCACTCAATATTTTCGTTTGCACGAATTGGCACCACGATGTCGTTACCAAACGGCATGTTTTCTGGTACCGCCCATGCTGATTTCTCTAGTGTTACAGTATCGGTATTACGAGGTATGCCGTAGAAATCTGGGCCATTCAAACTAGCGAATGCTTCTAGGTTTTCCAGCTTACCCTCTTTATCAAACACTTCTGCGTAAAGCTCTAGTGCTGCGTGCGCTGTGTATGAACCTGCACAACCACATGCCGACTCTTTTGCGCCTTTTGCGTGTGGTGCTGAGTCTGTGCCTAGGAAGAACTTCTTGCTACCGCTAGTTGCTGCTTCGATAAGCGCTTGTTGGTGGGTATTGCGCTTAAGAATTGGTAGACAGTAGAAGTGCGGTTTAATGCCGCCCACAAGCATGTGGTTACGGTTAAAGAGCAGGTGGTGAGCGGTAATCGTTGCTGCAACATTGTCAGAAGCGTTGTTGACGAAGTTCGCTGCGTCAGCTGTGGTGATGTGCTCAAGAACGATTTTTAGGTTAGGGAAGTCGTTGACGATAGGAGCAAGAACCGTGTCTAGGAATTCTTTTTCACGGTCGAAAATATCAACGTGATTATGAGTCACTTCACCATGAACCAAAAGCAGCATGCCCACTTCTTCCATCGCTTCAAAAACGTGGTAGATGTTCTTTGCATCGGTTACACCAGAATCAGAGTTGGTGGTTGCGCCAGCTGGGTAAAGCTTTGCTGCGACAATTTTGCCTGTTGCTTTGGCTTTGCGGATTTCATCTGGTGTGGTGTTGTCTGTCAGATAAAGCGTCATAAGCGGAACGAATTGCTCGCCGTGTTGCTCAGCAAGGATTCGGTCACGGTAGGCTAGCGCCATTTCAGTATCGGTAACAGGTGGGACGGTGTTTGGCATGATCAGCGCACGGCCGTTGTAACGGCTAATATCGCGAACGGTATCTTTTAATACCTCTCCATCGCGTAAGTGAACGTGCCAATCGTCAGGACGAGTAATAGTCAGTGTTGTCATTAATTGCTCCCACCATTTAAAAGTTATGTTTGGAGCCTAAAACGCTGCATTTACCTCAAGAGCAAACGCTTGCGCTTAGGCGACAGGATGATAGTGGAATTACACTAGTATTGCATCCCATTTTTCATATTTCTTAAAGGTGAGAGCCGAACTGGTTATTTCATCGTCAACCAAAGCGCATGAATGGTGCCCGGAAGGAAGAAGAAAAACGTCAGGATCAGGTTGATGAAGAAGTCTTTTTCTAGACCTTTTTCCATGTAAACCGCCACTGGTGGAAGGAAGATACAAAGTAGAATTAGAATCAGTTTGTTAGTATCCATGAATTATGCTCCGGATAGGTGGAATCAACGTCAAAAAACCGACGCATTATGTGTCTAATGTCACATTTTGGCAATAGTCACTCGGTCAGAATGATGCAAATTTTAAAAGGATTTCACTCTTAAATGGTGGAGAGCATCTTATCTTGGGCGTTGTTTCTCTTTTGCTGCTGTCGCTTCCTTGTGCTATGTAGAATCTAGCAAAAATAACGGCTTGTGTTTACTTGGGCAAGGACGAAGATAAGGATATGATAGTCGGACAATTAAAATACACCAGCAGGTAGAAGCTATGTCGCATTCCGTTTTATCTCAGATTAATGTTTTCCCCGTAAAGTCCGTTGGCGGTGTGGCATTGTCTTCAGCGTGGGTAGAAAAGCAAGGCTTGAGTTTTGACCGTCGTTTTATGATTGCGACCTCAGATGGCTCAATGGTGACAGCTCGAAAATTTCCGCAAATGGTGACCATAAAGTCGGCATTGTTGCCTGATGGTGTGGTGTTTACCAGCCTTGGTGAAGCGCCTTTAAAGATCCGCTATCAAGATTTCAAAATGCAGGAAGCACCTGCGACGGTTTGGAAAGACCGTTTTATGGCATATACGACCACCGATGAAGCGGATGATTGGTTTAGTAAAGTCGTGGGTCTGCGAGTCGAGTTGCTTTTTACCGGCGAACAATCCAATCGTATCAGAGAAAAATTGGGCCACAATGTGAGCTTTGCCGATGGTTACCCAGTACTTGTGATAAGCGAAGCGTCGCTAGAAGAGTTGAATCGCAGAAGCTCTGAACAGCACTCAATGGATCAGTTTCGCACCAACCTTGTCGTTGCAGACACGAAACCATTTGAAGAAGACTCATGGAAACGCATTCGCATTGGCGAAGTGGAATTTGAATCAGTCAAACCTTGTGAGAGATGCATTCTAACGACCGTGAACACTCAACGCGGCACATTCCGAGAAAGCAAAGAACCACTGAAAACACTGCAAGAATTCCGTGCGAATGAGCGTGGTGGCGTTTTCTTTGGACAAAATCTGGTTGCACGCAATGAAGGCATTATCCGCCAAGGCGATAAAGTTGAGGTTTTGGAATATAAAGAGCCAGAGTTTTACTCAGATAATTCGCCTAATCGAATGACGCTGACCTGTGTCGAACGAGAAGAAATCGCCCGTGATTTTGTGACATTCTGGCTAGAGCCAAGCAAAGGTTCACTGCCTGTGTATCTACCTGGTCAACACCTGCCTATTGATGTGGGCATTGATGGCAAGAAAGTGGGGCGTCGTTACACGCTGTCATCTAGCCCATCTCGCTTAGGTCGTTATGCCATTTCCGTTAAGCGCGTTTCTGGTGGACGCGTGTCAAATGCACTGCTTGATAACTTGCAAGTAGGGGATGTGCTTGAAGCTGAAACACCGGATGGTCAATTTCATCTTAAAGAGCATCAAGCTCAGCCATTACTACTGCTTTCTGCAGGCAGCGGTGTAACACCAATGCTGTCAATGGTTCGTTACTTAGCTGATCACAACCAACTTGATGATGTGGTGTTCTACCATCAGTGCAGCAGTGAGATTGATATTCCATGTAAAGATGAGCTCGATGAACTAAAGCGCCAACACCCAGGTTTGGACTTGAAGATTTGCTTAACCCAGCCAGCGATTGATTGGTTTGGTTTGAAAGGACGCATCAGTTTATCTCATATCAAACAGATTAAAGATGTAGAACAGCGTCAAGTGTTCGTCTGTGGACCAGACGGCTTTATGCAAAAAGCGAAAAATCTATTGCTTAAGAAAGGCTTGCCGGAAGAACACTATCACCAAGAAGCGTTTGGTGTCGCTGCTGCAACGACGAAGCCAGAAAAGAGTGTAGAAATCGAGTTCAACGGATTTAAGCTCATCGGTAATAACCAACAAACGTTGTTAGAACAAGTTGAAAATGCAGGGCGGAGTATTGCCAATAGCTGCCGTGCGGGCTTGTGCGGAGCGTGTAAGGTTCAATTGGAGTCAGGGCAGGTTGACCACCCAGAGGTTCCTGCAATCACTGAAGAAGAGCGCAGTATGGGCAAGGTGTTGGCGTGTTGCGCTATTCCGCAAACAGACGTGACGTTGACAGACTAACGCTCTTATATGATAAATGTTGCTCATAATTAGTAACGAAAACGCCGCTAACTGAACTTAGCGGCGTTTTTTATCGACTTTTTATCGACTTGAGAAGCGAGTCTCTCATGAGCACCATCGATGCTAATCGTAGATTGTTGGGATAGGTTGACGCTTGTGTTGAGTCGCTTTGTAGATTGCAACGAGACGATCACTGACTTCTTGGGATACTGGCTTACCCTCAAGGAAATCATCGATTTGTTCGTAAGTAAGGCTCAAAGCATCTTCGTCTGCTTTTTGCGGAGCAAGTTCTTCTAGGTCCGCCGTTGGGACTTTCTTCACGAGTAATTCTGGTGCGCCTAGTGTTGCCGCAACTTCACGCACTTGACGTTTGTTGAGACCAAACAGCGGTGCCATATCACATGCCCCATCACCAAATTTGGTGTAGAAACCAGTGATGTTCTCTGCAGAATGATCCGTACCAATCACTAATCCGCCAACGTAACCGGCGATTTCATATTGGGCAATCATACGAGCACGTGCTTTAACGTTGCCTTTCACGAAGTCTACTTTTGCCGCGTCCGTTGGTAGAAGACCTGTACCCTCCAATGCAACGTGCGACGCCGTATGAAGCCCATCTACACCGTCTTTAATATTCACAGACACGGAGTGGGTCGGTTGAATGAAAGAAAGGGCAAGTTGCGCTTCATCTTCGTCTTTTTGCTCGCCATATGGTAGGCGAACCGCGATAAATTGATAGCTATTGTTGCCCGATTCTTCGTTGAGTTGGTTGACAGCGAGTTGAGCCAAACGGCCACACGTTGTCGAGTCCACACCGCCGCTAATACCCAGCACAAGGGATTTGCATCCAGAGTCTTGCAGCTTACGTTTAATGAAAGCGATGCGGCGTTTAATTTCGAAATGCGCATCAATCGATGGGAGTACTCGCATTTCATCGCGGATGGATTGTTCCATTTAAGGTTCCTTTTCCTGCAAATAGATTTGACACAAAACGAGGGTGACGTGATTCATCCATATGAAGACGTCTATGATATGACTGGTGATAAACTACTCAGTTGATGTTCATAAATGTCGCTTTGGTGTCAAAAAGCTTTAAAGATTAGTAGTATCATACCGAATTCATCGGATTAGAAAACTCCTTCAACCAGGTAATTACCGGATATGAAAAAAATCGCCGTTTTTGGTAGTGCATTTAACCCACCTAGTTTAGGTCACAAGAGTGTGATCGAATCACTGAGTCACTTTGATCTTGTGCTTCTAGAACCAAGCATTGCACACGCTTGGGGAAAAAATATGCTGGATTACCCAATACGGTGCAAATTGGTCGATGCCTTTATCACGGATCTCGGGCTTTCTAATGTCCAACGCTCAGAGCAAGAGCAAGCTTTATACCAACCTGAACAAAGTGTGACGACTTTTGCGTTATTAGAAAAATTCAAGAAATCTACCCCAAGCCGATATAACGTTTGTTATTGGTCCGGATAATTTCTTTAATTTTGCTAAATTTTATAAGGCACAAGAGA
This sequence comes from Vibrio alfacsensis, assembly GCF_003544875.1. Taxonomy (NCBI): domain Bacteria; kingdom Pseudomonadati; phylum Pseudomonadota; class Gammaproteobacteria; order Vibrionales; family Vibrionaceae; genus Vibrio; species Vibrio alfacsensis. The sequence goes on along the minus strand of NZ_CP032094.1, from coordinate 1,205,231 downwards.
TTACTCAGCGATGGACAGTCATGGCGTGCCCTGAAAGAGTGAAAGTGAGAAGCACGGACATTCGAGAAGCATTGGTGAAAGGCCAAGATATCAGTACTTTCACGACACCAAGCGTTAATGAAATATTGGTAAGCGAGGGTTTATACCAAGATTCATTTTCTGGTAACTAATTCTGGTAACTTAAGAGGTTAAATTTTAAATGGTCAGAGTCGCCGTATTTAGTACATGTGCATTGCTTGTTGCAACACAAGCGAGTTTTGCATGTAACTATTTATCTGATCGTTCGGTCGTTTTTGCGGATAACATCGTTCCTCTATGTGAAGATGTGATGGACAGCATCGGAGTGCTGAGCACGGAAACATTGAACTGGTATCAATCCGAAAAAACCTATGATGAGCCGCCAGAAAATTATTGGGATGAGTGGGCGATCAAACAAGAAGATACGCCATTCTTAACGCAAAACCTTGAGAATAATTACTTCGGTTTAGGGGTTTGGATGCCGGAAGAGCTCAAAGACGAAGAGAACAAAATGAGCACAGAAGAGTGGCTGCGCAGCCATGGCCTGATGTTTAGTATTGGTCTTGGAGAGAAAAACGGCGATCAACCCAGAATGCGTTTTGATTACCGATGGCATGACTACTACGACGCCGATTGGATGATGCAAATTGAAGTGCCGTTTTAATGAGGCGCCTTGCATCGTGTTAGACATTCATCGCTCACGATCTGTTGTCAACTCCCAACGCGAAATCCGCACTAAAGGTTAGTATTTCCTTATTTAGATACTCAGGCGTCCGAAGACAAACAAGTTGATCGGACGTCTTTTTGTTTTCCCGTTACCTTTTTACGGTGTTTGTTCCCTTTTCATGTTCTGTTTTTGCCCACTTTTCCGAACACAAAAAGTCGATGTGTGACAGAAAACTGTCTGACAATCGGCGTTATACTGATTAACAGTAAACGAAAATGACTTTAGTCACAATTTTGTGAGACAATTGTCGCTAAGAACGAAGCATAACCGTTAATGAGTCGGGAAATGAAAATAAATAAGCAAAGCTTGGAAGAGCAAGCGACAGAATACATCAGGGAAATGATCACTGACGGTCAGTTGGAGCAAGGTACAAAAATTGTTGAAAGTACATTGTCGAAAGAGTTAGAGCTTTCGCGCAGTACTGTTCGTATGGCTTTGAACTCATTATCACATGAGGGACTCGTTGTTCAAAAACCTTATGTCGGTTGGCATGTTTTCACGCTTGATGATGAAGAGTTGTGGGAACTATACAATATGAGGGTTGCAATTGAGAGCCAAGCCGCTGCGATGGCAGCAGAACGCGCCACGGAACAAGACAAAGAAGAGTTAATTGAACTTCTTAACGAATTTTGTCGTGTGTGTGATAGCGGCGAAGACTCGTTAGCGATTTATAAGATGGATTTTGACTTCCACCAAAAAGTGGTCGAACTTAGTCACAGTCCACGATTTGCTAAGATATACGCTCAAATCGCCAATCAACTGAAAAGCTATATCGAGATGACTCATATCGAGTACGATTTGTCTCAAAGTGGTTTAAGTCACAAGCCGTTGGTTAATGCAATTTGTGCTGGTGATGCGGAAAAAGCTTGGAAAGAAGCGAAAGAGAATATTACCAGTTTTGCTGAACTTGCCGGAAAGAGTGTTAAATAAACTCGATTCCAACTCAACAATTTAAAAGGCAGCCTCAAATGGCTGCCTTTTCTATTTGAGTTTTCTGCTTTTCAACAGAGTATCGGATGAAGAGCCGTAATGTATGCACTGTCTCAACAAATAAGAGTTTAGAGTGCTTCCCCAAAGACTAAAAAGCACAGTTGCTCAAATTCTTCTTCATTTCCCGCGAATAGTCGCTCTACGATATCTTGTTGTTTTTTGCCCGATAGCTTCATCTTTCTTGCTTCTCGTAATGTGAGAACCAGGCACAATTCACGAGAAATGCGCTCTTCACAGCCTGGCTGCCATTGATTGATCGAGTTTGTGAGAGGCGAGTTGTTTAAGCTTGGTCTCAGAGCTAATACTTCATGCTTCACAACCGCAAGTAAATCCAATTGGTATTGGTCACGTTGTTGTGTGATAGATAGCTTTTGAACCAGTGCTTTAAGTAAACTTGATGGTTTAAAGAACCCCGCTTGCTGGGGGAATTCGTCAGTCAGGCGGATTGAAAAGTCGCAACGATTCAATCTGGTATTAGGTAAAAAAGTGAGGGAACTCAAACAATCTTGCGGAATCCAAAAGTATTGACCTGGTTCAATGGCATACTCTTGCTTACCCAATTTGATGATCACGAGCCCTTCTACGACAGACAGTAAACTGTGCTTAAGCGCTTTTTTACGCGCTGTGACATGCAGAAATGGGAAATGTGTATCGTGAAATTCAATTGCGTAGTTCATTATGATTACCGGAGTTTTTGGGCCGATAAGGTTACCGCTAAAGCTTTTGAATGCCAACCGGTTAACCGAGTTTTTTGCCAAGATTGTAATGCTACTGGTATGACCATGTTAAAAGTATGGTTTGAGTTGCTGCGAGTTGGCAAAACTATGCGTAAAATGTGCCAGCTTTTTAAAGAATGAATTGAAAGATGACAACCAATAACGATCCTTATATTGAAATTCGTCCATATAACGACGATGAAATTCCTGCTGCTTTGGATCGATTGATCCAAGATGATGAGTTCATTAGTGCAATTATAAACCATCGCTTTAATAACAAAGCGAGCTGGTTTAAAGCATTGATGGCCCCAGTGCTTCGTATTTACTTGAAAGCGAAGTGGAGCAAATTGAACTCTGTTGAGGCGATTCAACTGGAGGTAAAGAAATACCTTCGAGATACGCTAAACTCGACGACAGACGGCGTCACATTTTCTGGTTTAGATAAGCTAGATAAGAATACTTCATATCTCTTTGTCTCCAATCACCGCGACATCGCGATGGATCCTGCTTTAGTGAATTTTGGTTTGCACCAAAGTGGACACCGAACGGTGCGCATTGCGATTGGCGATAACTTATTGAAAAAACCATGTGCAACAGAGCTTATGAAGCTCAACAAAAGCTTTATCGTTAAGCGCTCAGTAAAAGCGCCTCGTGAAATGATGAAAGCGCTAGGGCAATTGTCAGGCTACATCAAGCACTCGTTAGAGACGGGCAACTCTATCTGGATTGCACAGAAAGAGGGCCGAGCGAAAGATGGCAATGATTTTACCGATCCTGCCATTTTGAAAATGTTCCACGTAGAGGGACGTAAGCAAAAGGTCAGTTTTGGTGAGTACACGCGTTCATTGAAAATCGTACCGGTATCAATTTCATATCAAAATGATCCGTGTGACATTGCGAAAGCAAAAGAACTGTATGAAAAAGCAGAAAATGGTCGTTATGAAAAAGGTGAATTTGAGGATATCGAGAGCATCATTCAAGGCATTATCGGTTACAAAGGGAAAGTTCATGTCGCGTTTGGCGAGGTGATTGACCAAGAGTTTGAAACTCCAGACGCGTTAGCTAATGAAATCGACCGCCAAATTCATAACAACTACCGAGTATTCCCGATCAATCTGCTTGCGGCGGGACGAGAGGATGAAAGCATCACGGATTCTGTAAAGTCTCAACTAGCAGAGAAATTGCAGCAGCTGCCAACGGGGGCTCAAACTTATTTAGTTGCAAGTTATGCCAACCCGGTCAACAACCAAGAGGTTTAATTACCTATTTCATTAGCAAACACATAATGTGAGGAATGCGGGCTTTGCTGCCTCATTCCTCAATTAGTCTAGTCGTTGTATACGTACTCATAGCTTACGTGGTCATAGCTTACGCACTCATGGCTTAAGTCCTCATAGCTTAAGCGCTCATTTATTCAGCAACGGGTTAGAGGCTTGTAAGGTCATTACTTAGACCGACTTGTTTAGAGCGAATGAGCTTATGCGGTACTCGCTGATATAGTCGGACGGTGGCAAATTCGTTATGGTATTGCATCCATTATGCTGTCGCCTCTATGGTGCAACCGCTCCTCCCAAAGTGAGCTGGCTTGGCCATTTGGAAATCCGGTTTCCCCCCAAAAAGATATTGCCTCGTACCGTCATTGTTTCAGGAAACGTTGTAATAGCAGATCCGCCAATGTAAAGGTTACCATCGACGACTAATCCCTCTGGTAGTTGAGTTAATGGCGTTCTAATGACGCTTAGGTCTCCTTTCACATTAAGCCTTGCTGGCAAGCTCACGAGTGGCGTATCGGCCAAGTTTAAGTACCCACCAAGTTTTACTCCTCTTGGCCAGCGTTCGATTTGGCTTCCTAACAGATTTGCATAACCTTTTATTTTGATACCGGGCCTGATGATTTTCAGCGCGCTGTTTTTGGCAGTGAGGCTTCCTCCTACATCCAACCCTCTAGTGAGTTTAGTGATAGGGGATTGTGATAGGTCTAAATTACCTTTTACGATGAGGCCGTCAGGAAGCGACGTGTAAGGCTTGTTGCGTAGGTCAAGATTGCCGTAGTTGTCGGTATGGTTCAGTTTTGTGTAGTAGTCTAGGTCATGAGCCATCGACGTGCCGGATAAAGCCACAAAGCTAACTAGTAAAGTGAATAAATGACGTGGCAAAGGGAATAAGCGAGACAAAGTGAAAAAGCGAGGCAAAAAAGCGAAAAAGCACATAACGAGAATACTGGTGATTAGGAGTCAGAAAAAGCATAACGTAAAGTCTAATGAGCTTCTAGCATCAAGAACATGAGATGCTGCCAAGAACGTGAAATCCATCCCTGATAGTATGATTACCTTATAAAGGGGGGAGTTATGAACCTAAAATCGAGATCTTTCATCGTCGCGAGTATGGTAAGCGTACTGTTTTCAAGTGCTGCGCTGGCTAAATCTTATAGCACGCCAGATGCCAAGGCCCTTATCGTGGCTGATAGCAAGTTAGGACAACGAGTTTGTTACTACGATGACAAAGCTTATACAACAGGGGCGATATTAAACGTTGAGGGCGTGTTGCTACTGTGTAGCGATGAGAATGAGTTTGAAACCAATGGGGCATTGAAGTGGGTGGTGTTTCAACAAGACAAGAGTTAGACAGGTTGACAAACGATCAAAAGCGAGCTGATTGCTCGCTTTTACGTCTCTATCGATTAAATATCGATGATTAACGCATTAGAGAGCGAGTTTTTAGTTCGAAGATTAGCTTTTCTGCACTTACTTCAAATTTAAAGCGTGCCTTTAGTTCTTTAGACTCTTCAGTTAGGGCAGATACATTGTATTCAACGTTTGCACATACTGTTTTTGCTAATTCAACGTATTTTGCTAATTCTGCTTCTAGTGTGGCTTTAGAGTCTGCGAAAATCGTTACTTCAGCAACGTCGTCGCCTTCTTTGATGATAAAGCCCATTTCACCAGCACAACCGCAAGCTTCACAAACTTGGTTCTGTTCTAATTCGATACTCATAACGAATCCTCTTGTAAATACTGCGGGTATTCTATCAGGTATTTGATCTGTATCTACAAAAATGAATGATTTCGGACAAAAAAGAGCCGGTATGTTATGTTGTTAACAATAGGTTACGTACATCTTTTGCGTCAGTTGTAGAAAATTATTGTGATATCTGTCAATGTTTTGCTCCAATCGAGCGAGATCTCTATGAGATTTTCGTCAGGTGAGTTGAACTAGGAATCAATTTATAAGACTATTTCTCGATTGACCATTTTCACAAAGTTATCATTCTTGGCTTTAGGATGATTTTTATGAATGTTATCGGCATAAATTTATAATGGAATAGATTTTTGCCGATTTTGAGTCACATGTATTGATGGAAGTATCACTGTAAAGTGCACGTTACGGCGCGTTTTGTACAAGTGATTTGATACCTAATATAAATTTGGGTAACGACAGTACATAATATTGAGGATGAATTTCATTTTAAACTCATAAGATAATGGGTTAGATGGATTTAAGAAGAGAAGAGCTTAAAATATGCCAAAGCGTAGTAAAGAAGATACTGAAATCACGATCCAAAAGATTATGGATGCCGTTGTCGATCAACTTCTAAGACTTGGTTACGACAAAATGTCTTATACCACATTAAGCCAACAGACAGGGGTATCGCGTACGGGCATTAGCCACCATTTCCCGAAGAAAACAGATTTTACTGCTGCATTAGATGGTCGTATTTTCAAAATGTTCGTAGAGCATTTGGAATTTGATAATGGATTAGATGCATTCTCTGATAGTTGGATTAAAGCGCTTGAGGATCCTGAATTCTTAGCAATTTTACGTTTGTTATTCCATCACATTGTGACGTCTGAAAGTGCTCATGAATTTGCCGCAAACGGTATAGACCGTCTTTACAAAGTCGTTGAAAGCCAGTTTGGGGAAAACAGTGCAAAAGAGTTAGAGTGGCTGATTGGACGCTCCTTGATTCAGATGAGCAAATAGTGCTCTATATTTATAGTTAGAAGAAGCCCTGCTAACTATTTAGTTAGCAGGGCTTCTTTTGTTTGAGCGGGGTATAAGTTCTAAGTTAGTGCAGTGGCATTCTTACAAGACAAGACAAGACAAGACAAGACAAGACGTGAGTTAGTTTATCCAGCCTTAAACAGGTACTAAGCCGCTGCGTGGACTTGTGGAAAGTTAAGAGTTGGATGTTTCGTGACAATCGAACGATAGCCATAAACGTGTTCAATGCGTTCAGGCGTTAGCGCATTCCATGGCGTGTCATCACAAACTAATTTTCCATTATGAAGCAGCACAAGGCGGTCTGAGTACTGTGAAGCTAAATTGAGATCGTGTAATACAACAACAACGGCCGCATTGTGTTGTTTCGCTGCTTCGCGAGCGATCTTTAATGTGTTGTGCTGGTGGGCAAGATCCAAAGCCGACGTTGGTTCATCCAGCATGAGTATTTTCCTTTCTCCTGATTGATGAAGTTGGGTGAGCACTCGAGCAAGATGTAAGCGTTGCTTCTCCCCTCCGGAAAGGGCGGGGTAAAGGCGATCTGCAAGGTGTAACACATCCGTCTGTTCCATATAGTGCAGAGCCAGTTGTGTTGTTTCTTTATTGGTTATTGAAAGTGGAATAGCACCTAACTCGACCACTTCTTTGGCTAAAAATGGAAATGTTAATGTGCTGTGTTGTGGCAGCATCGCAATGTGTTTAGCACTTTCAGACGGAGCCCAGTCATTCTTCTGCTTACCAAAATATTCGATGTCATTCTGTGATGGTATTTCGCCACACAGAAGCTTGAGAAGTGTACTCTTTCCTGCTCCATTTGGCCCCAATAGGGCGGTGACCTCACCAGCGCGAATATCAATACTGATGTCATCGAGAACAATTCGATTGCCGTACTGCATAGAGATATTTTTGCCTGATAAAGCGGTGTGATTCATTACAGGATCTTTCCTTTTTGTTGGAACAGTAGATAGATAAAGAATGGTGCACCAATTAACGCCGTAACGATACCAACGGGTAGCTCGGCTGGTGCAACCGCGACACGGGCAAACATATCAGCAGCGGTTAATAGCAAAGCTCCCATTAACGCCGAGATAGGCAAAAGCGTTCGGTGGTCTGGCCCCGAGATCATGCGGCCAAGGTGAGGGATAACAAGGCCAATAAAACCGATCGCACCGCATATACTAACCGTCACACCGACACCTACCGCAGAGAGCAAAATCAGCTGGCGTTTAAGTTTTTGTACCGGTACTCCTAAGTGACGGGCTTCAGGTTCCCCTAACAAAAGCGCATTTAATGCCATTGACTTCTTCTGGAACCAATAGAAAAGAATCAATAGTGTAACAGCCGCTAGGCCAATACCAGACCAGTTTGCACCAGCTAATGACCCCATTGACCAAAGCGCTAAATCTCTTAGCATTTGGTCATCGGCCACAAAATTCATAAAGCCGATAGCTGCCCCTGAGAGCGCACTGATAGCAACACCAGCAAGTAGCATGATGGTAACGGATGTGCCAAATTTATTGGTGCCTAACCAATAGACTAAAATCGTGGTGATTGCGCCGCCAAGAAAGGCAAAAAATGGCAGAGCGGCTAAGTTCATTAGTTGTGGGTAGTGCTGGCTAAAGTCGGCAAAAACCACAATTGCAAACGCACCACCAAGTGCGGCTCCGGCAGAAACCCCAATGATGCCTGGCTCCGCAAGCGGGTTGCGAAATAACCCCTGCATCACCACGCCACAAATTGCAAGAATGGCACCGACGAACATACACAAGATCGTTCGTGGTAAGCGGATTTCATTAATGACAAGTTGAATATGTGGCGCAAGATCAGAGCTTGCGCCAATCAAGCTTCGCAGACTGTCTGCAAAACTAATATTCATTGGACCAACAGTAATCGAAGCCACGGCAATGAAAGCGAGAAACCCCGAGAGCGTAACTAGAGTCGTTGAGAGTGGAAGTCGTTTTAACAGCATTGGGGTTCTCTATGGGTACAACAAGCGATTAAGACGCTTAGCTTCAGTAAGGCTCTTAAGGCCTAAACCTCCCACCAGAGCATGGCCATCGATTGTCACGAACTTCTTGTTCATACCAGCAGGCGTTGCCGCCAATAGAGGCATTGCTTTCAAAATCGCGTCCGCCCCCCCCATTGTTTGGTAGCTACGACCACTGACGAGAATAACGTCGGGCTGCATTTCTACCATTGCTTCTGTCGAAAGCGGTTTGTACGACGTGAGCTTATCCGCGGCAGGGTTTTCACCGCCTGCTAGTTTGATGATGGCGTCTGGTGTGGTATCTAAGCCTGCAACATTCGCTGCACGTCCTTCATGAATAAGAAGAAACAGAACTTTTTTCTTATCGGCTTTTTCTGGTTGATTATGTTCAAGAGCCGAAACTTGTTGTGATACTTTTGCTTCAGTTTTACTGCTTGAGGCTGACGATCCACAAGATTGGCGATTTGGTCAATACGCTGTAATAAGCCATCAACATCCGCTTTTGTATTGACGATTTCGATGTCAACGCCTGCAGATTGCAGTTGTTCCAACGTTGTATTTGGTCCCATTTCATCTGAGCCGATCACTTTGGTAGGAGCGAGCGCTAGCAGCCCCTCAGCAGAGAGTCGACGATGATATCCCACTTTAGGAAGCGTCATTTCTTTAGGAATTTCACTCGTTACATCAACGGCAACAAGGTTTTCTTTGGCATCAAGAGCAAACAAAAGCTCAGTAACCGCACTGCCAGCACTGACGATACGCTCCGAAGTTGGAGCTTCGTTGGCAAAAAGATTCGAGCTGGTTATTAGCGTTATTACGGTTGTGAATGTTGCCACTGCGGCAGTTAATTTTTTGCGAACTGGCAGTACTAAATTTTTCATGGATGAGTTCTCTATTGTATGTTCTTTTACTGCGACTCTTCAGTAAGAAGTTGCGTCGCCTGAATTCCGTTTTCTTGTAAAAAGCCAAGTAACTTAACGAGGTATTGAATGTCTGCGGTTTTTTCTGCGCCAATGACAATGGGTTTATCACTTGATTTGCTTTCTTCCAAAAGAGCAAGCGTGAAGTTTTCCCAGTCAATATAGGTTTTGCCATTGATCGCCCAGTACGGCGCCTCATTTAAGATATTTACGGTGATTGATTGCTTATCAACCTCTGCAACGGCCTTTGAATCGGTACTTGGTAAATCAACATCGAGTGAGTCGAGTTTTACAGCAGCGGTCAGCATTAAGAACACCATAACGATGAAAATGATGTCGAGTAATGGTGTTAAATCTGGTGCTAGACCATGGTTATTATCACGAGGTACTTTGATCATGACACGCTCGCTTCAACATGACTGGCAACCGTCACGATGGTTTTCTTGTTATCTGGAGACACATGTTGAAGTGAAATCCCCTCTAGCCACAGGTTGACGTAGTTGAGCGTATGTTCCAGTTTGGCAATAACACGATCCGCCCAAAGTCCTATCAGCTGCGCACCTGAAATTGCAGGTAAAGCGATAATAAGACCAGCAGCAGTTGTTCGCATGGCAAGACCTAAGCCATCTGCGAGATCATTAGGTGTAATGTTTCCGGTTGAAGAGGCAATGCCTTTAAACATATCGATCAAACCCAATACTGTACCTAAAAGCCCAATTAACGGGCTAATGACACCGATTAACGTGAGTAGGCGCAGGCCAGAGTGCAGCTGATGACGTTTTTCTTGTAACCAAATCCCGGCGGCATCTTCGCGAAGTGATTTGGAGAATGAGTGATGCGCAAGTAACATCGCCACGCCGCGGTACAACAGTGGACGTTTTCCGGAAAGCTCATCAGCCAGGGCTTCGATGTCTTTGCCATTTGTTGGGTCAAGCGTGGTCAATTTTTTGCGTATTGCTTTTTTACCTACACCCAGGCTTATCAACACATGAAATAAACGTTCTGCGATGATCATGACCGTGAGTGCAGAACAAATGATTAAAGGCCATGTCATAAGACCAAACTGAGTGTGCAATTGTTGTAGCTGTTCCATTATCCATCCAACTTAAAACGAACTGGGATTTGAACTCGATGAGCGACTTGCTGCCCACCGGAAATATGTGGAGAAAAGTGCCATTGCTTAATGGCTCGCAGTGCTGATGTGTCGAGCATTTCTGCTCCTGATGATTCAATCAACACTTGTCTAATTTGATGACCATTTTCATCTAACCAGATTTCATAAATGGCCACGCCCTCGATCCCACGTTTTCGCGCCGAACGAGGGTAACGCGGTTGTACTGGTTGAGAGACGAATGTGGGTTGTTCAACTAAAACCGGCTCAGAGGTTGCTCCTTTAGATTGCACCGTCGGTGCTGATTTCTGTTGGGGAATGTCTTCTTTTGCTGTTTTCTTTGGCTCTGGCTTAGTCTGCTGTTTGGTTACTGGCTTTGGCTGCGGTGCTTTTTACCTGAGCCGTCTTTTTGTTTTCTCAACGGGTGTAGGTTTCTATTGGTTTTTTCTATCCGTTTTGGTTTTACCGCTTCTTTTGACAATCGGCTTTTCAACGTTCTTTTTGTGCGGTGGGGCTTCAGGTGCTTTCGGCTCTGGCTGTTTTTGAGGTTTTGGTTCCGTTTGGTGAACAGCCTCTTGCGTTGTAGGCACAGGCTTAGGGGCAGACACGAGATTTAGGCTAACAGTACTAACGGGATTGCCTGCAGGCATGGCAAATACCTTTGTCTCTTGAGAGGCAAAAAGCAGAGTGGCATGAATGGCAAGTGAGGCGCCTCCGGCGATCGCATATCGTTTTAAGTTCACAATAAATCTCTGTGTTACACGTTGTGCTTAAGTTGGAATTGATTATTACTTACATTGGAAATAAGATCAATTATCAATTGCATTATCATTACGCTCAAATTATGATCGCTTCAGTTTTTTGAAATTAGTCTCAACCTTTTGTTTGTTGGGCTTTAAGTGAGTATCTATGAGCGTCGATATTTATAAATTTGACGAATCCATTCTTGGGAGTGATAGTCCCGACCCCTTGCGTTTTGCATTCGTGAAAAAGCATTCTGCACATGCAGGGGGGAGCAGCATGCCCGTTCCTCCGCCACAGCAAAGTGCTATTTTCTCGAGGATTACGTCTGAAACGACAACAAGTAAGAAGCGTTGTCTTTATATTCACGTTCCTTTCTGTCGTGTGCGTTGTACGTTCTGTAACTTTTTCCAAAATGCGGCCAGTCGAACACTCGTTGATGAGTACTTTTCAGCATTAATGAAAGAGCTAAAAAAAAAAGCGGCACTGCCTTGGACACAAAGTGGCATTTTTCATGCGGTTTACATTGGTGGTGGTACGCCAACTGATCTATCTCCGGAACAGGTAAAGACGTTAGGGCAAGCCATTCACGACTACTTTCCGTTGACTGCGGATTGCGAAATTACCCTTGAGGGTCGTATCAATCGATTTTCTGATGAGTTGTATTTAGGTGCGCTCGATGGTGGCTTTAATCGTTTTTCGTTTGGTGTACAAAGTTTTAATACTCAAGTCCGTCGGAGTGCAAAGCGTCTTGATGATCGTGAAGATGTATTAAAGCGTGTATCAGAACTGGCAAAAGAAGACAAAATTCCAGTCATCATCGATTTACTCTATGGCCTACCTTATCAAACCAAAGACGTACTACATCAAGATCTCACCGATTTCATGTCTACCGGGGCTCACGGATTAGACCTTTATCAGCTTGTGGTTGGCGGTAGCGCTCCAATGTTGAATTTGGTTGAAAAAGGCAAGATACCTCCACCAGCGACAACCCCTGAAAAAGCCGGAATGTACGAGCTAGGGGTTAAGTTTATGGCTGATCATCATATGAAACAGCTTAGCGTTAATCACTGGGCAATCGATAACCGAGAACGCAGTCTGTATAACAGCTTAGCGAAAACCTATGCGGAAGTATTACCTGTAGGTTGTGGGGCTGGTGGCAATATCGGCAGTTACGGCATGATGCAACACAGAACCTTAGCAACCTATATGAATGCGGTGAATGAGGGGCAAAGCACCATTGCCATGATGATGAAGCAAAGCCCATTAGAACCGCTTTTTGCTTCGCTCAAATCCGGTTTTGATCGAGGCATTATTCAAGCAAGTAAACTGCCAGTATTTATGGGGGAGGATACGTTTAACTTCCTTATGCCTCTGTTTAAAGTTTGGCATGACAAGGGCTTAGTGGAACTGCAAGAGCGTAGCCTTGTGTTGACGCTAGCGGGTAGCTTCTGGTCTGTGCCTTTGGCTCAAGCTTGTATTCAAGTACTGACATCAGAAATGAGCATTGCGGTGCCTCAGGCATCTAATCACTAGTCTGAAAAAATAATCATTAATTTAAAAGAAATGGAAACAATAATGGAATCAATTAAACAACAGGTTGAAACCCTACTAGAGCAAGAACCTCAATTACTGCCAGCTGCAATGTCGGAACGCCTTGGTGTGTCAGAATTTGATGTCGTGGCTGCGCTACCAAAAGAGATGGTGGCCGTTGCCGCAGGCGAGCATGCTCAAAGTATTCTTGAAGGGTTGGTTGGTTTTGGCCCTGTCACTACCATTGTTCATTCTTTTGGCTCAATTTTTGAAGTTAAGGCCCCATTTCCAAAAGGCAAGATGGCACGTGGTTACTACAATTTAATGGGCAAAGAAGGCGAACTTCATGGGCATCTTAAGTTAGACAATATTAAGAATATTGCTTTAGTCAGTAAGCCGTTTATGGGGCGTGAGAGTCATTACTTTGGTTTCTTCTCTGAATGCGGCAGTAATGTTTTTAAAATTTACTTAGGACGAAGTGAAAACGCGAATTGATCGAAGAGCAAGTAACGGCATTTCGTGCAATGCAAGCCAAGTTTAATAAGTAAAGCGAAAGATAAGCAAAGTTAGGTATCAAAATGGATCAGCAAGTAAAGCAAGAACGTTTACAAGGTCGTTTAGGGCCAGAGATTAAGGAATTTCGTCAAGAGCGTCGTACGCTTCAATTGGCGACAGTCAGTGCAGATGGACGTCCTAATGTGAGTTACGCGCCATACGTACAAAACCAAGAGGGTTATTTTGTTCTTATTTCGCAAATCGCACGTCATGCTCGTAATTTACTAGAAAACCCAAATGTTTCTTTAATGATGATCGAAGATGAAGATACGTCTAAACAGTTATTTGCACGTAAACGTTTGACGTTTGATGCGGTTGCAACCGTTGTTGAGCGTGATACTGAAATGTGGCAACAAGTTGTTGGTCAAATGAAAGACCGTTTTGGTGAGATCATTGATGGTCTGAGCCAACTAGAAGACTTCGTTCTGTTCAACCTAAAAGCAGAACAAGGTCTATTCGTGAAAGGATTTGGTCAAGCTTACCAAGTATCAGGTGATGATCTGGTTGATTTCGTTCACGCTTCAAGAGGTCACAAGAAAATCGAAAACGCTTAATCGTGAATTGATTTCTAAAATGACGAAAGGGAGTTAGGTTATACTGACTCCCTTTTTTATTAGAACAAAAAGCACAGAGAATCAGCATGAGACCAGTAAGTAAGGAACTAGGCGAAATTTGTTATCCATTCATTTATGAAGACAGCCCTGTGTGTGATTTTGAGATCACCGCTGATGAGCTATGCAGCCGAATTGGCCTTGTGCTATCGATGGAGTTGGATGATTTTAGCCGTGACATCCTCACTCGAATGCAGCCGAATGTGTATCACGTGAATGGCTCTATCCGAGGCAAGTTAGCCATTACAGAAATGGAAGTGGATGAGCTTAAAGCTGACTACGAAGTCATTAAGGCGAAACTGGACGGCGGTTTTAAAGGCTTTGTGCTGCCGGGAGGGCACCCAACGTCGAGTCAATTGCATTTATGTCGCTGCCAAGCCAAAAAGGTGGTCCGTGCCCTTGTTGCGGTTGAGCACTCAGGTAAAAAACAACCGGATCCGATTTTGTTCCGATACGCAAACTTGCTTGCTAATGTGCTCTACAGTTTAGCTTCTTACATTAATCACATCTATCAAGTTGAAGAAACCGAATTTGTATCTCGCAGCTATTCTATGCCAAGCAAGATTGATACTAAGTAGGATTGGTTGATGCTAGTCAAGATTGATACCGACTAAGTGATCAATCACATTACTAAGACGCAGATCACTAAGAGGCTATTGCGTTAGCTTCGAGTTCTTTAGCGCCGCGGAGCATAGCTTCAATCAGTTCTCCGGCGTTAAACTTTTCTAATGCTTCATGAGCGCCTACTTGGTGCGCGCGATCGACACATATCTCACTAGAGAGAGAGGTGTGAAGAATACGATAGGAATGGTTTAGCGCTGCGTCGTTTTGCACTTCAAATGCCAGTTCGTATCCATCCAATCCCGGCATTTCTATATCGCTGACAAGTAAATCGACAGGGCGATGTTCTTCGGCATTTTTCTTCATTAGGCCCAAAGCATCGGAGCCATTCTTACAAATTTGGTATGGGATATTAATGCTGTCTAGTGCATCACAGAGTTGTTTTCGTGCAATAGAAGAATCGTCCACTAAAAGAATATTCAGAGCTTTTAGACGCTCGCGTTCAATGTCTGTCAGCATCGGTATTTTGGTGTTTTCATATTGCGGATAGATTTTGGAAAGCAGCAATTCGACATCCAGCATTTGAACAATCTTTTCTTCATAGCGAGTAATGCCCGTGACAAAAATGTTATGTCCAGCGCTCGCTGGTGGCGTCTCAATAGATTTCCAGTCACATTCGATGATTTTTTCAATACGACGTACCATGAATGCAACAACGGTTCTTAAGCAATCGGTCACGATCAAGTAACAGTTTGGGTATTCTTCCTCGCTAATCGGACGAAAACCAATTGCTGCGGCCATGTCGATAACGGGTACAGTGAGGTCACGAATGGTGACAGTACCAATAACATGATGATGAGAATAAGGAATCTTAGTGGTTGGTAAGTAAGGCACGATCTCACGGACTTTGAGCGTTCCAATAGCAAAATTCTGTTGTAAGGTGAGTTTAAATACCAACATACCCTGCGATTGGTTTGCCTTGCTTGCGACTTTTGCCATGAAGATAACCTTATCAATATCACTGATTTATGCCACTAATCTAATCTTATAAGACGAGCGCTTCAACCGTTGTGCTTGGAAAAGTGAGCTTTTTAATAAATATTGCGGCTTAGGATCGTCAAGGTGTTGTGTTATATCCAAGTAACCTCAAGATGCTAGGTTCTTCGGGAATGACTTGGTTTGAAAGCAAGGCTACCATTTGAAGATCACGTCATGTGCAAGAAAATACTGGCGATATTAGGTTGTTTCGGTACACTTGTGCTACCAGAATAGTGAGAGACAAACACATGGCAAATACCGCAGCCGCTTTGCATATTCTTGTAAAGCATAAAGAACAAGCTGAAGACATCATTTCGCAACTTAAGAAAGGTGCGAAGTTCCAGACATTGGCAAAGAAATATTCAACTTGTCCATCTGGTAAACGTGGGGGCGACCTAGGTGAGTTTCGCCGCGGTCAAATGGTGCCACAGTTCGATAAAGTTTGTTTTTCTGGCGAAGTGCTTACTCCGCATTTAGTGAAGACCAAGTTTGGTTGGCACGTAGTAAAAGTGCTGTACCGCACTTAGTCTTGTGGTGCTGTACCGTACTTAGTCTTGTGGTACTGAATTGATACCGAATTAGGCCCAAATAGCGCGTTCATCGCGCTATTTTTGTATCTTGTTTCCTTTCTTTTTTCCATTCTCATCGTACTTTACTTGCAGTCCTGATATTCCAGACTTGCTCATTTGTGTACCAAATGTGATTTGCACAGCAATTTTATTTTCTTAAATATTTGTTACATATCGATTTAATACGGTCAATCCATTAATAGGTGTGCCTGTTCGAAAACAAACCGTTTGCTTAGGGATGATGTTCTATTTTTGATTATTTATATTTATAACAAAGACTTGAATGCGATTGATGGGTTAATGTATCGGCAATATGATAAAGGAATATCGCTATTTCTTTGCTTCCACCAATGAGATGGCTGAGCTACGCCTTGGCGTTCCCCCTAGTAGAAAAGTACAAAGGGGTGAGGGCGATACGCCAATAGTTCTTATAATTCGAAGTATTGAATTTACTCACCGTAGAGACAAGAAATAGTGAGTGAACGCGACTAGGAGAGAAACATGAGTAGTCTACAGGAATTGCAATCAACGGGTGCAAACGTGATTTTGCATGCCTTTGATTGGAAGTATGCTGACATTGCTCAACGCGCAGCGGAGATTAGCGAGCTCGGTTATGGCTCGGTTTTGGTTTCACCACCTATGAAAAGCGCGCAAGATGAACGCTGGTGGCAACGCTATCAGCCACAAGACTATCGAGTCATTGAAAACGCGCTCGGTAATACCATTGATTTTAGGAACATGGTCGAAGCACTCGATCAAGTTGGCGTATTGGTTTATGCCGATGTGGTATTCAACCATATGGCGAATGAAGCGCACCTTAGACGAGATTTACAATACCCACGTCAAGACGTCATGGACGCATACCAAGCACAAGCTGCAAAGTATCAAGATCTCCTTTTATTCGGTGATTTATCAAAGCCTCTATTTGATGAAACTGATTTCGTCGAGCCGTTTGGTATTAAAGATTGGAAAGACAAATGGGAAGTGCAAAATGGTCGAATTACCGGAGGACCTAAAGATCCTGGTTTGCCGACTTTACGAGTTTGCCCCAATGTGGTTGAGCAGCAACGAGCGTACCTAAATGCGCTAAAAGCATTGGGAGTAAAAGGATTTCGAATTGATGCAGCAAAGCACATGACGCTTGAGCATTTAAAGCAAGTATGGACGGATGAAATTACTCGAGATGTGCACATATTCGGAGAAATTATTACTGATGGCGGCGCAACGGTAGAAGAGTATGAACTCTTTCTTGAGCCATATCTGAAAGAGACGCGCTTGGGAGCGTACGACTTCCCACTGTTCTCAACTATATTCAAAGCGTTCTCAAAGAAAGGCAGCTTTAAATCGTTGATTGACCCATTTTGTTTTGGGCAGGCGTTATCTAATGGTCGTGCAATCACATTTGCTGTTACTCATGATATTCCCAATAACGATGTGTTTCTCGATTTGGTCATGGATGAGGAAAGTGAGTGGTTGGCTTACGCATATATTCTTGGTCGTGACGGTGGTGTACCCTTAATTTATACCGACCTAGATACAAGTGGTATAAAAGGCAAAGAGGGTAAGCCAAGATGGAAAAATGCGTGGAAAGACGAGCGCATGGCGAAGATGATTGCTTTCCATAATTTGGTTCATGGTGAGCCAATGACGGTGCTTGAGGGCAATGATGATATGCTGGCACTTCGCCGAGGCGATAAAGGAATTTTAGTATTGAATAAATCGTCCCGTGCTCAATCGTTATCGTTGAAACTCGCTCAGACCTATGTTGACTTGATATCTGGCATTGAAATGTCCTCAGATGAGGAGGTGAAAATTCCCGCCAAGTCAGCGATGCTGCTTGTCACTCAATAAATATTTACCACCGGTAACTTAGGTCTATTTAATATTCTATAGAAGTGCGAGTTCAACGTTGTGCCCGCGCTTCTCTTTCTGCTTTTCTATTCCATTCGCTGAGATTTCAGTAAATCTATCACTTGCATCGAGGGAAAATACTAAGCCGTTTGGAGGGAGCAGGGTATGAGTGAGTTCATAGACAGGCGACTTTTGTTGGTTATTTTTGAATTCACGTTAGGTCGCCTGATTCTACAGAAGCGGGTCATTTTTTCAGAGACTTAGCATCTATCGCAACCCGCGTTTTTTTGGTGATAATCCGTCACACGCCCTTGCTGATCAAAAGAAAAGTGACAGCATTCTTCAAACAGCTTTTTCAATTCGACACGCCCTTTTTGTACGCGTGATTTGAGAGTTGAGTAACTGATACCTTGTTCTTCCGCCAGTGTCTTTTGACTCATACCCTCAAGTTCAATAGAAGCGAGCAGTTGGGATTGTTCCTCAGGCAGAGCTTTAATAAAAGGTGCAATGCATTTTGACAGTTCTTGTTTCAGGTTCGCTTCTTGGCTTTCAAACCAAAGATCCTCAGCAATGAGGTGATTATCTCGTTGGTTTCGTGCACGCTTGCGGTAGAAATCGATAATGGTGTTATTGGCGATCTGGAACAGCCAAGACTTAACACTTGAATCATCTCGAATCGCCTTAAGATTCTGATATGTCTTAAGTAAGATTTCTTGTTTCAAGTCTTCAACGTCATCTTCATTACTCACTTTAGAGCGTAAGAACGCGTGGATTGCGTGCTCGTATTCGTTCCAAATAGTTTCTAAATTAGCATTTTTCATCGATGCAGCACTCATCGCGCAGAAACCCAATAACAGTATCGAGGCATTCAAATTCCGCAACGCAGAATAGAGTGCGCCCTTCACGACGTTGGCTAATTAAGCCAGCAGAGGCAAGGCTAGATATATGATGAGAAAGCGTTGAACCAGGAATACCGAGCTTGTCTTGGACGCCGCCGACAGCGATGCCTTGGTAACCAGCTTTAACCACTTCTTTATAGATACATAAGCGAGTAGGGTGCCCTAGCTCTTTCAACGCTTTTGCTACTGCTTCGAGTTCCATGTTGACCTCTGAGATGAATGATAATACGTTTATTTCGATATTAGTGAAAATATTGCTGAATAGCAAATAACATAATATTTATATCTAACTTACTGATAAATATTGCTTTTAAAAATATTTCGATAAATATCGAAATATAATGGTTGACGCGATGCTTTTTACTTCTATAATTCGAGAAAAATAGAAATGAAGAAAAGCTTCGTTTTGCAAATTTACAGTTACTGATGAGAGATCAGTAGGAGAAACCATATGACCCCAGAAATTATGACCATGGCTAAAGAAGCGCTTGATATGTTTGCGTTTCTAGCAACAGAGCTCATCATACTATTCTTAGCTATTAGCTATATTGTTGGTGTGTTACAAGACTTCCTTACACCAGAAAAATTCAATCGATCCTAAGTTCGAAAAAAGGTAAAGGTTACTTTATCGCGGCACTATTAGGTTCGATTACACCATTCTGTTCTTGTTCTACCATTCCTTTCCTAAAAGGTTTGCTTCGTGCGAGAGCCGGTTTTGGCCCGATGATGGTGTTCCTATTTGCAAGTCCACTACTTAACCCAGTGATTATTGGTTTGTTTGTGGTGACTTTTGGTTGGAAAGTGGCAGTGTTCTACTTTGCTATCGCGATGACGGTGTCAGTAGTAGCGGGCTATGTACTTGAAAAACTAGGTTTTGAACGTTATGTAAAACCAGAGGCATATAAAGCGGCAGGCGCATCATCATGTGGTACCTCTTGTGGTGACTCAAGTAATAAAAAAGCTGAAGAAAAGCCAGCGTCGAGCTGTGGCACTAGCTCTTGTGGTGAACCAGTAGTAGCGAAAACATCTTGTTGTGAGCCTGCACCACGAGTAGCGAAAACCTCAGCAGCTAAACCCTCTTGCTGTGGTGATAGTGCACCAAAAGCAGAGCCTAAAGTGGAAGTATCTTGTTGTTCATCTGACGGTGCAGCAACGGCAACAATTGTAGAAGAGAAACAACCAAACCGTTGGATGCGTATTTGGCACTCAACATGGAAAGATTTTAAACAAGTGTTCCCTTACCTAATGATGGGTATTGCGATTGGTTCATTCATCTACGGCTTTATCCCTACTGACTTGATTGCAGAGTACGCAGGTGAAGCGAAGTGGTACGCGATTCCAGTTGCAGCAATCATTGGTATTCCATTGTACATTCGTGCTGAAGCTGTAATTCCACTAAGTGCGGCACTAGTACAAAAAGGGATGGCGCTAGGCTCAGTAATGGCGTTGATCATTGGTAGTGCGGGTGCAAGTCTTACAGAAGTGATTTTGCTTAAATCTATCTTTAAGAACCAAATGATTGCAGCGTTTCTATTCGTGATTCTAAGTATGGCGATGGCAGCGGGTTACCTATACACCTTTATCTTCGCTTAATGAAATTAAGTAATTATTGAAACTCGAGATACCCAAGCCAAGGCTTGGGTATTTTTATTGGTATTATTTGAGCAACTTAGCGCTCACCAAGCACTTCAAATTCGTCGTAAGTTAAGCGCGATAGACCGTCTTTTTGGATTTCCCACAGCTCTTTGTGTACAACACCGAACGCTTTGTTCATTGTCCACTCAGCCGTCAGAATATAACCTTGTTCGCTATCTTGCTCCCATTGGATGTTGGTGTAATCCACACTATGGAAACCTTGATTCATGATGTTCTGCCAAAACGCTTGAATGGCTTCTCGGCCTTCAAACGTACCAAATGGCTTAGCCACCATGATTGCATCTTCTGCATATTGAGCGGCACAGCCAGCCGCATCTTGACTGTTGAAAGCCACTTGCCATGCTGAGATACCGGCTTGAGCACGTTCTAAAGCTGATTGAGTCATTTTGATTTTCCATCGTTAATGTTTGTTTATGGACTAATCATAGAGGTATTATTAGTTTTAAAAATAAAGCAAACGGAAAGTAATGTTCTGTTTGGCCGAACAATTGAGGTGAGATTAAATGAACAAGTTACGCTTAATGTCCTTGTTTGTTCATGTCGTAGAGTGCGGTTCGATCTCTAAAGCGGCCGATAAACTTGAGTTGTCAAAATCGGTTGTCAGCTCAGCGCTGAAGCAATTGGAACAGGAGCTCGAAACCTGTTTGCTGAAACGAACAACAAGAAAGCAGACGTTAACCTCGGCAGGAGAGCGTTTTTATCTCCAATGCGCCAAGATGACCAAGCAAGCAGAAATGGCGTGGTTGGAGGCTTCCGAATTTAAACAGGTTCCAGCGGGCCTCCTAACGGTGACCGCTCCCCATGCATTAATGCGAACAATCATTTTGCCAGCATTAACTACAGCGTTTTCTGACTTCCCGGATGTGCATTTAAATCTGATTAGTGATGATAAGCATGTTGATATTGTTCAGCAGGATATTGATGTTGCAGTGCGAGTCGGAGCTTCGAGAGATTCGAATCTTAAGCAGCGTAAAGTGGGGCAATTTTGTGACCTCCTGTGCCGCGCACGAAATCTATCTTCGGATTTGACCTCAACACCTTATATTGCTCAACATTGGCAAACTGGGCCTATCCATCACTTGGTTTCTCATGGTCAAGATATGGTGGAAGTCCCATTTGTTGTAAAGCATCGCTCTAATACGGTTTTTGACGTGGTATCACTATTAGAAATGGGGATGGGGGTCGGTGTCGTCCCTGACTTCATCTTGAAAGAAAACAGCAAGCTTGAAGCTGTGCCAGATGCGGAACCATCAAAAGTGAATCCTATTTATATTTTGCATCCATACCATACACATTTACCAGTGGCTGCAAAAATCGCGATTGAGGCAATTGAGAAGCGTATTCATGACACCATGTTGTGCTCTGTTGAATGAGCGCATTGATAGATAAGAACAGTTTTATTGGCGGTTGAATTAATCAAGATCAATCTTCATCGTAATTTAATCTAAGTGTCAAAATGCCTCATCTACAATTTTAAAAGATAGTGAGCTAATGGAGCTAGAAGATCGAGGAGGCCGCCATGATTACCGTGCATCGAGAATACAGTTTACAGAATTGTTTGGGACTACACGCGAATGTAGAGATAAACCCGATTGGTAAGCTAGACGTCAATATTGTGGAATTGGATGAGCATCATTCTACCGACTTTTGTGACTTATCTTTTGAAAGCCATGGTGGTGCGACTTGTGTTTGCGGCAAAGAGGGAACCGCACCATGGCAAGTAAACTTAGCCAGAAAAGACGCTTTAGAATTGTCACATCTTGTTGATGAGGCAAATGAAGAATATGAGACTCTAATGAGCGACTTAATGTAATAACTGGCTTAATGAAATTAGAGCCTGCGCTTGGTTTGAATAGTAAAAACCTCCCGAGTGGGAGGTTTTAGGCTTTTATTGTGGTTTTTCTTTACATGGATGTAGCTCTTGAACGTTTTCCTCGTTGAAGTCATCCGCGTAACCTTTTGGCGGTGGCGTCCAACCACGTTCTGAGCGAGAGAGCTTGTCGTGACGATCTTTTTGCATTTCTTCGGCCATTTTCTCTTCGAGATGGATAAAGAGCTGACGGAAATTATTGTCATATCGTTCTCCCTCAGAGTCGTCTTCCCACGCCTCATAGAGCATGTCCGACTTACGAGCTTCAACTCGCTTGTAAGTGCCTTTTTGTTGTTCCACAAAGAATGGGTGAATACCCAATGACTTCATCACGTGTCCGCCCATTTCGAGTGCAGAATGATAGGTTTCGGATTCGATAATGTCTGCACCTGCTTGACGCAGTAAATAGCCATGGCCGCGGTCGAAAGCCCTAGCAATGATGGTGACTTGCGGATAAGTGTGCTTAACATATTTCACAAGTTCGACACTGGCTTCTTGGTTGTCGATTGCCACAACAATTGCAGCGGCATGCTCTATACCCGCGGTGTGAAGCATATCAGGACGAGTTGCATCACCAAAATAAGCACGTGTACCAATTTGGCGCATATTATCAACTTGGGTAGTTTGGTGGTCTAATACAACGGTTTTGACGCCGTTAGACACCAATAGACGATTGACGATTTGTCCGAACCGGCCGATACCGGCAATGATCACCGTTCCTTGTTCTTCAATGGTGTCACTTTCTCGTTCGTTCGACTCACTCTCATAGCGAGGGAGAATCACCTTATCGAATAGAATGAATAACCCAGGTGTTAGGAACATTGATATCGCTACAACCAGTGCAAGCGTTTGTGATATTTCAAATGGAATGACGTGGTTTTGCACAGAGAAGCTTAATAATACGAAGCCAAATTCCCCTGCTTGCGCCAAACTGAGTGTGAACAACCAACGATTACTGCCTTTCACTCGGAAAATGAACGCAAGGATGAACAAAATAGTGGCTTTTAGCAGCATTACACCCAGTGTAAGGCCAATAATTAAGAAGAAATCATTGAACAGAACTGTGAAGTCGATACCCGCCCCAACGGTGATAAAAAACAGACCAAGTAGTAAGCCTTTGAACGGCTCAATATTCGATTCTAACTCATGACGAAACTCACTGTTTGCCAATACGACGCCCGCTAAGAATGTTCCTAACGCAGGAGACAAGCCAACTAAGCTCATGAGTGCAGCGATGCCGATCACGAGCATTAAGGCCGTTGCAGTAAAGATTTCACGTAAGCCAGAACTTGCTACATAACGGAATAGAGGTCGGCTTAGGAAGTGACCGCCAACAACGACAATGGCAATGGAAGCTGTAATGACAATCCCGT
Source organism: Vibrio alfacsensis (assembly GCF_003544875.1). NCBI lineage: Bacteria > Pseudomonadati > Pseudomonadota > Gammaproteobacteria > Vibrionales > Vibrionaceae > Vibrio > Vibrio alfacsensis. The sequence continues at coordinate 1,181,506 of NZ_CP032094.1, read as the reverse complement.
ATGCCCAGCCGGGTAGACCTGCCACTAAGCTTAATTCTTCGTGGTGTTCTGCTGCGGATTGAGCCGCAGACTGCGCTTGTGCAACGAGTTCAGGTAGCGCTAGCAGGGGTATAAATGCGAGCATTGGAATGACGGCAATGTCTTGGAATAGCAACACTGAAAAGGCATTTTGACCGCCCTCAGTTCTGGTTAACCCTTTTTCGCTAAATGTTTGCAGAACAATTGCCGTTGATGATAATGCGAAGATCAAACCAATGGCTAAAGCAATGGTCCATGGTTGTCCGAAGTAGAGCGCAATGCCCATTATCAATGCCGCCGTTCCTCCAACTTGGAGACCGCCAAGGCCCATTAAGCGGTTACGCATTGCCCATAGCATTTTAGGTTCTAGCTCTAATCCGACGAGGAACAGCATCATGACAACGCCAAACTCGGCAAAGTGTTGAATGGTTGTTGTCTCTTCTCCGACTAAACCGATGATTGGTCCAATAACCACACCTGCGATCAGATAGCCAAGTACCGAACCTAGCCCTAAACGTTTGGCTAATGGAACTGCGATTACGGCCGCAATCAGGTAAATAAAGGCTTGCAAGAATATTCCGGTCATAACACGTCCTTTATCAGTTGTGGCAATGCACTGTTTAGCTTAATTAAAGAAGCTGCGGCATTAAGGTCGAGTTTATCTTCCACCAATGCGGTGAGTAGACCTTTGTAGCGCTCAATATGGTGTGAAACCCGGTCTTCCTCCAGTGCGGTACGAGAACCAAATAATGCAAAGGGCGCAATGTAATGCATGCCTGTTAGGGCTGACATTTGTTCAATCGGGGCGAGCAGTTCACGAATGGTGAAGTGATTATAACCCTCGGCTTTATACGCTTCTTCTTTGCCGCCTGCGGAGAGCACGCACAGCATAGTCTTGCCTTGAAGCTCGGTCCCGTTGGAGCCGTAGGCAAAGCCGTACTCCAACACAAGATCTTGCCACTCTTTTAAAATCGCGGGCGTTGAATACCAGTACAACGGAAATTGGAAAATGATGACATCATGGTCGCGCAGACGTTGTTGTTCTTGATCGATGTTAATGCTGAAGTTTGGATACTCAGCATAGAGGTCAACACACGTGACACCCTCAATGGCTTGGGCGGCTTTAAAAAGGGGAGCATTGACTTCAGATCGATGCTGTGAAGGATGAGCAAAGAGAATTAGTACTTTTTATTTATCATAGGAATCCTTGCTAAGCGTCAAAATCATTTTTAGTATAAGAATGAAAGACTTCTGGTATCTGTAACAAACTGTAACCCAAAAGAGACGTCCTATCTACTCTATCGGCGATATGATCAAGCCAATATAGATGAATCTAGCGCAAAGATTTGAAATGGAAAGATTGAAATGAATCCATGATGCTGTTGTGCGCGCTGTTTGCTGCACCGTGCTTTTCTGCTAACGACAAGGTGCCAGAGTTTGGATTTGACGCGTCTCGTACGGATGATGAATGGATTGTTACTGCAAGTGGTTATTTACAAGCAACGGAAGAATGGAACATTTCTGCTGAAATTGACTCCACAGGCTACCTTGAGCTAGGGACCGGATACGGCATTATGCTCGGGCAGTTTTACACAGAAGCGTTTGTAAGTTACGGACGTGCTGACTTATTCGATGTTTATGATGCGGGTGTATTTACGGGAACGGCATTAGGTGACGATTGGATGATTTACGCCAACAGTTCTCATGAATGGCGAAAGAGTGCGGTTGGTAAAGTGTTTCCTGCACTTGAAAATACTACAAGAGAGTGGAAAAACACACTCGAGACGACGTACACACCGATAGATCTTATCAGTCTTGGCTATGCTTATAACTACGATAAAAAACTGACCGAGGGAGGGCATCGTACGAACCATGAGGTGCGCATTACATTCAAACCTAAGTGGGTAGAACCTTATGTGAAATACACCTTTGGTGAACATAGAGTATCGCCGGGTTCGACCAAGGTCAGTGAAGAAAACAGCGTCGAGCTAGGCATTAACTTTAATTTTTAAGGTGAAAGCATGAACACACAACCAACGATGATTGAATATGTAATGGCGATTGTCGGCTTACTTATGACTGGAATTACCCTCTAAGGTAGTTCCTTAGAGGGTAGAGAGAATTAACGATTGATATTATAGCGAGCCATTGTCGCTTCTTCTGTGGTGACAACCGTTTTACCGATTGGCGCGAGGGAGATAACCGCCAGTTTCAGGTGTTGAAGTGCAAACGGAATCCCGATGATGGTGACAAAACATGCCACGGCAGAAAGTACATGACCGATTGCTAACCAAATACCTGCAAACACAAACCAAATGATGTTACCAATCACACCTAATGGGCTGGTGCCTATGTCCATCTCATTGGTTAATTCATCTCTAGAAACGGCTTCTTTACCAAATGGGAAGAACGAGAAGTTACCCATAACGAAACAAGCACGTCCCCATGGGATACCGATGATACTGATGAACGCCAGCAGTCCGAAAAACCACCATAACAATCCCATGAATACGCCACCGAATACAAACCAGATGATGTTGCCAAGTGTTCTCATTTAAAAACCTTTTTGATCTATAGCTTGTGTTAAGTATGTCACATCAATCTTAACAGAGGATGAATGGATGCGGTTTATCTTAAATTAGAAATTATGTTTCATGAAAAGAGACAGGGGCTCATAAACAAAAAGGCTCCCAATGAAAAACATTGAGAGCCAATACAGATTGAAATAGCGCGCGGAAGTTACGCTGTCGCCATGCTTAAGCGAGGCACGGGTTTATCGTTGATTGGTAAGTGGATCAGGGCAGCAATGAACGCTAATGCAACAGTCGACCACCAGATTGGCTCATATGAACCATAGTAATCGTAGATTCGACCACCAACCCATGCGCCTAGGAAGCTACCTACTTGGTGCGTAAAGAACACCAGTCCGTAAAGTGTTGATAAGTAACGTGCACCAAAGATCTGGCGAACCAAGCCTGATGTGAGAGGGACGGTCCCTAACCAACAAAATCCGATTGCACCGCCGAAGATGGCTGCAGTGTGCTCTGTAACGGGTAACGTCACAAAAGCACCGATCACGACCGTACGCATTAAATACAGAGCAGACATGACATGACGTTTGTTAAAGCGATCCCCCATTACGCCCCAGAAATACGATCCGAAGATATTGAAAATGCCTACGTATGCCAGTGCCATCGCCGCAGTTGAAGCGGGTAAGTGCTTATCTGCCAAATAACTCGGTAAATGCGTGGCGATGAACATGACATGGAAACCACACACGAAAAAACCAGCATGAATGAGCCAATAACCTTTGTGTGAAAATGCTTCTTTTAGGGCTTCTTTTAGCGTCTGGTTGTCTTCTTGTGTACCTGTTGATGCGCTCGACTTTGGTTTCGCTGTCTTCATGAAGAGCGCAAAAACGACCATAAAGCTACACAATACAGCGAATGCTTGCATCGCGCCTTGCCAGCCAAAATCGTTCAATAACGTTTGTGCACCAGGGATCATCGCGAACATACCGAATGAACCCGCTGCTGTGGTTAAACCAAAAGCTTTTGCTGCGTGTTGTGCGGGAACGACTTTCGCAACTGCACCTAATACAATGACGTAGCTGGTGGCACTTAGCCCCAGACCAACAAGCACACCCAGAGATAAGTACAACATGCTTGGCTCAACCGCGATTGAGGTGAGGCATAGCCCTAAAGCGTAAGAAATGGCACCTAAAATGATAATACGCTTTGCACCCCAGCGATCAGCGGCCATACCAATAAATGGTTGAAACACGCCAAACAGCAAGTTTTGTAATGCGATAGCAAAACTGAAAAACTCACGACCAGTATGAAAGTAATCTGAAATGGGCATCATAAAAATGCCGAACGATTGTCTTATCCCTAGACAAATAATCAAAATCCCTATTCCTAGCCAAACGAGAACAGGAAATCGGAAAATACTCATAAATTGCTCTTATTAATGATGGTGGTGATGAGAGTGGTCTTGCTGTTCGCCGTCGCCCGTCGTTTGATGGCAGCCACTATTCATAGCTTGCTCTGCCAACATTTCCAATAAGCTAGGAGAGTGGTGAACAATAACTAATGACAAAATTAGCATGACAGACATTCTCAGCACCTGAGCGAAAATGGATTGAGAAAAAAGCATACATTGTGCGCTCGAGTAGAAAAAAGAGCGCGGAGTGTAGAGACAAGTTAGTGATGACGCAAATGATTAAATGTGAATTAAGGCATGCACAAAACGCATACCTTATTGTTTGATGAAAAGGTGAACAAGAGGCTTAGAATACGGGATCTAAAATAGAGACAATTCGGCAATCATCCCTTGGATCGAACACAACGATGAACGCGCGCTCTTGTGTTGAAATATTGCATGAGGCGACCACCGTATTGGCCCCTGTTTCTATGAGTTCTATGGGAATATTTGAGGTGTTAATATTCAAAATGATTTGATCGGAAAGCGTGCGTTTACTCAGATTAAATGAACGTTGTGAACCATCGACCCAAACATCAACATTGCTCCCTCCCGTTAGCTGTCTTGCATCCATGACGAACACAGAAATTTGTTGGCTTATTGGGTTTATGGTGTCGGGTTTATCTTGAAATATTAAGTCATAAAAGTTGCTGCGAGCGTCACCCAACGCAAAGATGATTTGTGGATTCGACGGAGTAATCGTTTGGGTTTTAGTTGAAAGTACTTGTTGAGAGTTGGTTTCAATCAGATCAAAAGTGACATCAAAGCTATTGGCTTTTTCTTGAATCAGCATAACCCCGCTTTCTGATGATCCGTATAGAGGAAGATTAGAATACAGTACTTCCTGTTTTTCTTTATATTTTGCGTTGACGCTTATATCGGACACACCACTACTGCCTTGATCGACCAAATTAACCGTTTGAAAATTGAGGGCTCTCACTGAAACGCCCGAATCGGAAGAATCTCCACCACAACCAACGACTATTGCGGATAGGGAAAGCAGTGAGACTATCGACATCCACTTCATGTTCTTATCCTTATTGAATTAACTGAGTTCGTTACACAATGTGGCCTAATCGATGAGTTCAGGCCACGTATGAGAACAGTATAGTGGATGAGAGGTAACTATCTTGGGTACAAATTTTCTATGTATTGCTAAAGCACCTCAGTAAGCTGGTGGCTAGTGATATTTCATGCTTTCGATAAAGAAAAATGCCCGACTTGGACAGGCAAGTCAGGCATTTTAGGGTAGTTAAACTAAGATGTGCGACACGTTTTAAAGATGTCTAGTGCACCATCGTAGGCACTGGTTTCTACATCCATAATGCCCAATAGAGAGTGGAACACATTGTCGTGTGAATGCGTCGCACGCTTTTGTGCTTCTTGATTCAAGCAGCCTGTATTGATGTGTTTTGCTTGCTTGAAGCCCGGCGACATCCAAAGTATTAATGGCACACGTTTTTGGTAGTCTGGCGCTAGGCTATAAGGCATGCCGTGTAGAAACATACCGTTTTCACCCAATGACTCGCCATGGTCAGAAATGTAAATGAGGGCGGTGTTGTAACGATCTTCCAGTGATTTTAATTTTGCAATAGTTTCAGCCAGTACGAAGTCCGTGTAACGAATGGTATTGTCATAAGTGTTGACGATTTGTTCTACACTGCAGTTTTCGATGTCAGCTTGTTGGCAATCGGGTTGGAAATAAGCCTTATCTTTCGGGTAACGCTGGAAATATGTCGGTCCGTGGCTACCAATAAGGTGCATGGCAATCACTCGATTTCCTTGCATGTCTGAAACTTGCTGGTCAAAGTTCTTTAGCAAGGCCATATCGTAACAAGTTTGCCCGTCGCAAAGTGCATTGTGCTGCGTTCTGTCTATCTCGGTTTTCTTCACGTTGTGCGCGACATGTTTGTCGCCGCCGTCATTGTCTTCCCAAACAATATCGACACCAGCGCGTTGCATGATATCAAGCGCGTTATCTTGGTTATCGGCCTGCTGACGATCAAAGTTGCTGTGGGTCAGTTGGGAAAACATGCAAGGCACAGAGACAGCCGTAGCAGTGCCACAAGAGGCAACGTCTTGGAATGAAATGACGTCCAATGTGCTTGTGTACGGATTGGTTTCTCGGTGGTAGCCGTTTAGCTGATAGTTTTGACTGCGTGCGGTTTCACCAACAACGAATACTAAGAGTGTCGGTTTCTCGGCAGCCTGTACTTGTGCATCTTCGGATTGCTTAGCATCGACACCAATTTCACGGTAGGGCTCTGGTGTGGTTAGGTAGTTCTCTTTTACATAACTTGCTGAGCTGTATACATATTGAGTGGGAATGATGATCTTTTTAAGGTAGCTGTTGTTACGTCCAACCGACGCGTAGTCTTGGTAGTAAAGTGCCGCAATAACAGCAATCACAATCAAAGAAATTAACATTGAGACTATTTTCGTCAAAATGAAGCGGAGCCAGTGTCCTTTTTGTGGTTGTAATTTCACTTTAAACATAAGCAGGGCAGGAATGACGCCCATAATCGCCGTCCACAAAAAGGAATAGGTGCTGAGGTATGAGCTAGCCTCGCTGGTGTCCGTTTCGATGATGTTGGCAATCATGTTGCTGTCGAACAAAGTGCCATAGTTATAGCTCGCATAGCTAACCATACTTGATGTGATGAGCAGTAGAATAAAGAAAGGCTTACTGAATAAGGGCCAGCTGAACAAGTTGAATAGAAAATTGAGCGCAGCAAAAAAGAAGATTGGAATGGTAATGATGAAACCAATTTTTACTTGTTCGAGAGATGAGAGAATGTGAACCAGTTCTTTATAGATAGGAACGTTTACTACAATCGCAAAATAAAGCGCTAAAAGAAGAGTAAAAGTAACGTATGAGATACCTTTAGATGGAGAGTTTATTATTTTCATAAGTGGCAGTCTGAAATAGTACTAAAACAAAACGCACAAACAGACAGAACAAGGATCCCTACCAGCTCTTATCTGAAAACAACGCAACACCAGAATAGCTTCATGCCTGAGGTGATACGCTCACGTTATAAATCAAGCGAAAGCCTGTTTATCTTGGTTTTCAAATATGGCGTTACATCGCCAAAAGAAATGGGGAAGTTGAAATTTCACATTCCCCGAAAAGAAAAGGCATTAAATTCAGAGACAGAATAAGGACTAGAGCGTGAAACAATTGTGAAATTTCCCTAGTCTTAAATAAAAATCTCGCTCTGCATGAATTGTTTATGGTTAAGACTCAAGGTCGTAAACGGTGTAACCTTTTTTAGCAAGACATTGACGCAGCACTAAAGATTGGGTTTTCGTGGAATCGGTTGCACCACCAAGTGCGCCAGCCCCTGCACCTACCGCGGTTCCGGCAACAGCACCGACAGCCGCTCCACCAAGCCCATCTTCTAGTGCGCCGGCGACTGCACCAATAAGAGCGCCACTCACCGCGTTGTTTTGTGCGCCTACTTTTGCGGCTTCACCTTTATCGACTTTTTCTGCGTAGCCTTGGCAGTAGGCAAAGTCTTGTTCGTATTTTGCTTGGTCAACATTGGTCATATCCACAACGGGTTCTTGATTGTAGGCACAAGCTGCAAGTGTAGAAGAGAGGGCGATGAGAATAAGAGGTTTGTACATTTGAGCGTTCCATTGTTGCAGTGAAATTGTAGCTTAAATGTACGCTGTTTTATTATTAACCTCTGTCATTTAATTGTATTGAAATGTCGGTTTATGTAATGGCCTGATTAGCATCGAGATACTTAACATTTAATGCATTATTAGGGATTCACTGCAAAAATTAGCTCAAAAGGTCAACTGACCCTATGAGGATAATGACGAATCTATTTTGGGTAGGCAGATCGTAAAGCGTGCCCCGCCTAAGTGACTATGTGCAACAGATACTGAACCGTTTTGTAATTCTACAATTTGCTTCACGATAGCGAGTCCTAGGCCGAAGCCGCTGCTGTTTTTATTGCGAGATTTATGCGCACTATAGAAAGCATCGAACAAATGAGGCCAGTCTGTTTCATCAATGCCACAGCCATCATCATGAACGTCGATACACAAACATTCACATTGCGCCCGTATTTTTAACGTGATATCGCGTTGAGCATAACGCATGGCATTGCGTAGTAGATTATCTAGCGCTCTCTGTAGAAGTTTTTGGTCGACGAGAGTTGTCGTGTCGCTGATTTCCGACTCAAGCAAAGAAATGGTGATAGGGGTTTCTCGTTGCCACCTTGGCAGTAAAGACTGGATGAACGAATTTATACTGATCTGTGAGGACTGAATTTCAGCATCCGGTTGCTCCATTTTTGCGTAATAAAGCAGTTCATCCACCATATTTTCCATTTCATCAATATCTTCAACAATGCTCGTCACATACTTGTTCTGCTCTTTGCTGAGGGAGGTGTCGGCTAACAAATCAGCTTGCCATTGTAGGCGAAATATTGGTGTACGAAGTTCATGGGCAACCGCATTGGTCAACATTCTGTTACTGGTGATTAAGCGGGAAACTTTTTCTGCCATCTCGTTAAAACGTCGATTCAATGAACCGACCGCTTTGGCACTTGTTGTTTCCGCCCGTGCTTCGAAGTTGCCAGAGGCGAAATCAATAGTCACTTTTTCCAGGGTGCGAATACGTCGGCTTAAAAACCAAATCAATAGAACGCAGTAGATCGCAAAGCCAGCAAGAAAAAATACCCAGACAACGTTATCATCAAAGTGAATGGCTTGAATAATAGGGCTGTTAGGGTTCTCACTAAGTTTAAAAATCGGTGAATTTGGTTCAAAACGAAACCATAAGTTTCGGTCTTCGTCAAAAGCGGTGTTTAGGGCAGGAGATTCATCAAAGACCACTCGTACCTCAGGAGGGAGGTGGGTCATCTCTTGGGCGACTAACAGCATGTGACTTGATGTGGCTAATTTTTCAAGTTGCTTGATGGTATAGTCTTCCCCTTTCTCTTGATAGATTGGGTAAATAAATTCGTGGAATGCTTGAGCTTCATGCTCTTCCAGAAGATAGTCGTAATCGGTATTTAATTGGTAAACGATCACTTCATAACCAATTAAGCTAGCAACAAATAGGATGATGAGACCTAAAAAGCTTTCTAGATAGATACGCTTCATTTTTGCTCCCATGCATCTGGAATAAATAAGTACCCTTTGCCGCGGATGGTGACGATTTTCTGCGGAGGCGTGGTGGTATCATCAAGCTTTTTACGTAGCGTTACGATTCGATTGTCGATGGTTCTGTCCGTGCCGTCGTAATCAATACCACGTAACGTTTTAGTGAGCCACTCGCGAGAAAGGGGTTGTTCAGGATGGCTTGCGAGTATCCAAAGAAGATCAAATTCACCGTCGGTAAGTGACACGGACTTTTCATGCAATGTGCAGGCTTTTCGTAGGCGATTAAGTTTCAGTTCACCGACGTTAAGGGTGTTTTCTACCTCAGATTCTATTGGCTGGCGACGCAGTAACATTCGAATTCTCGCCAGTAGCACTCTTGGTTTGATTGGTTTAGTGACAAAATCATCGGCCCCAATTTCTAACGCAGCAACGTGGTCAAAATCATCATCACTTGCAGTAAGCATCAGAACTTTGCCTTTATAACCCTCTCTAATCTGTCGACATACGCTGAGTCCATCTTGGCCCGGCAGCATTAAATCCAGCAACACAAGCTCGGGTTGTGAAATGAGAATTGCGTCAGGTGCGTCCGTCCCATTATCAATACATGTGACTTGAAACCCTTGAGTAATAAAGTAATCACAGAGCATGCTGCGAAGTTTGAAGTCATCCTCAATGATAAAAAGAGAGGGCTTAGCATGATGTGTATTCATAATAGTGACAGGACAGCTGAAAAGGTCACTGGAACTTATACAACTTTGTTTGGAATTTCAATCGACAGAAATAAGCACTTAGATTGAGCGTGAGAGGTTCTGCGATAAGAATAATTGCGGTAAGAACAATTGCGATAGACCAGTTGTGATAAAAACAAATGTGCTTAAAACACTGACGGTAAAGACAATAGACAGAAAAAACCGATCACAGGATCGGTTTTTTGCTATTTGGTGAATAATTAAGGCTGTTGTTTTGTTGGAGCAAGCGCTATTTCACGAATACAAACGTTTTGAGGCTGTTGGTAAGCAAATACGACAGCGCGAGCGATATCATCTGCCGCAAGTACGCCACCCATATCCACTTTCCAAGCGTCATAACCATCTTTGATATCTTGAGAAGTGGTATGAGACAACAATTCAGTTTCAACGGCACCCGGAGCAATGGTTGTTACGCGTACATTATATGCGGCAACTTCTTCGCGCACGTTTTCTGAGATAGCGTGTACGGCGAATTTAGTACCACAGTATGCGGCATGGTCAGGGAACGTTTTCTTACCAGCGATTGAGCTGATGTTGATGATGGTACCGCTGTTACGTGCTTTCATTGGCGCTAGAACTGATTGCATTCCGTATAGTAGACCAAGAACATTCACATCAAACATGCGTTTCCACTCAGAAGCATCTTGAACGTCAATTTGACCAAGCAACATCACACCGGCGTTGTTCACTAACGCATCTGCTGGACCAAATTTATCTTCTGCTTTTGCGATAGCAGCTTCAAAAGAAGATTTGTCTGTTACGTCTACTTTCTCACATAGTGTGTTTGGTAAGTTTAATGCTTCCAAACGTTCTACGCGGCGAGCCAGAAGAAGAAGAGGGTGACCTTCATCGCTTAAGCGACGAGCGATGGCTTCACCAATACCTGAGCTTGCACCAGTAATTACGATCAGTTTTTCATCTTTTGTTTCCTTTTATTCTTGCTTGAAAATAGCGTTGTTTGAGAGCAGTTGTCTCACTGCGATGGCGATATATTAAGGAAATGCTTTTTGTTGATATATATCACTTTAGGTAAAACACTGTTGTTACATGACAACAATGGCGTATCTAGTAGTGATACCTATCTGGTAATAACATGCTACCTGGCAATAATGTGTGAGTGATCACTGTTCATAATCGTAGATGAAAAAAGGCGCATGAGTGCGCCTTGAGTTAAATCGATACCCTAAAAGAGAAGTAGAGATGTTTAAGCAGATTGGGTTTGTGTACTTACTACGCTATTGTCGCTACCGAAATCATTTGGCACGTAAGCGTCTGCTTGTGGGTCGTTTTCCCATTCAACATCATCGAATAGGTAGCGAAACTGAATATTTTTTTCCTTTGGCAAGCGCGTTTTAAATTTAAACTGGCCACTTTTTGACGAGCTTCATTGGTTCTGGTTGCCAGTTGTTAAAATCGCCTGCAATTTGAATCGATTCCCATTGGTTTTTATCTAGCTCGAACGTGACTTCAACTTCATCTTTGGTTTTAAAAATCTCTTTTAAGCATTAAGGTTTCCTTGTTTGTACAAAAACTGATCTAACTATTACTCAGGTTTCATAGCAATTTCAAGTGTTATCGGGATTGTAGTCGGTATCGTATATTGAATTTTCTTTTTTGTGGGGGTAACGGGGCTGACTGGCTTGTGTGCAAAACGGGATTATGTATGATGAGGGTTCACCATATTTTGAAGATGTTTTATGTTAAGTTTTAACCGTGCATGGATGACGACGATGCTCTGCTTGTTAGCAATGTTGCTGACGAGTATGGCTTCAAGTGCGCGTGCCGCCGCCGTTCCAATTGAAAGTGGGTTAAATTACGATCTTCAATTAGCATTTCAAAAGCAGATGTCTGTAGAGAATACAGACTGTGATGAATCCCATCACGTTGCTCATCAAGTTGATAAAGGGCAACAAGCCCATACCAGTTGTAGCTCCTCATGCATTGTCAAAATGCCAACGAATTTATCACAAGATGATTTGATGTTATTGCCACATCGGCTTGCCTTGATTGACAAGCTACCAACGCCAAAAGCGGTAGTGGTGATTTATCAGCCGTACCGTCCTCCAATTGTTTGACCTTTATATTCATCATCTGCCAGTTGTCTGGCAGCGTATTAACAAACTTCAACTCGGAATCATCTACGCCTTTCACAAATGAGCAATGTAGATTTTCTGATTCATCGTTGAGGCTTAACGAATGAATTTTGGCTATCAAATGCCTAAAAGGATCAAACATGAAAAAATTATTCGCATTTTGCAGCACACTGTTATTCGCATTTACCGCGCATGCGGCACAATTTGAGCAAGGTAAGCATTACAAAGTACTGGATGTAGAGAAAGCCACTAAACCAACGGTGACTGAATACTTCTCTTTCTATTGCCCACATTGTTATAAGTTTGAAGCCGTCATTGACAACTTGAAACCGGCGTTACCGAAAAATGCAAATTTTGAGAAAGTGCATGTTGCGTTTATGGGGAGTGATATGGCGGTACCAATGGCGAAGTCTTATGCGACCATGGTGTCTTTGGGCGTAGAGGAAAAAATGGTGCCTGCAATGTTCGCTCAAATTCATCAGAAACATCAAGCGCCTAAGAATGAAGCTGAATTAAAACAAATTTTTGTCGATAACGGCGTAGACGGGAAGAAGTTTGATGCGGCTTACAACAGTTTTGCGGTGAACTCGATGCAAAAGGGTTTTGATAAGCAGTTTATACAAAGCACCTTAACTGGCGTTCCAGGTGTGGTTGTCAACAATAAGTACATCGTCCTACCAAATGAAATCCGTAGCTACGATGAATACAACGATCTTGTGAATTACCTGCTTACGCTTTAATTTTTGATGTAAAAGTGGCGATGGTTTATGTCGCCACTTTTAAGCAATGAAGCATGAAAAGAGGGTTAGTTGATGCGAGTAATTTTATTCAAATAGCTTTATGCAAGTACTTTTATGCAAGTAGCACAAGCCCATGCATGAACACGACACCCGAAGTGAGCTTACCACGCATTAACTGATAGCCTTTTGGCTCTGCTTCTCTTTCTACTTTCCTGATAATTTTTTCTGCATACCACACCGCGATGTAGCCCGCCGCGAGAAGAAGCGTGGCTATGGCATAGTGTTTGTTGCCTTGAAGCAACGCTCCCCACGCAAGCAACACAAACAAATTACTTAGAACTAGCGCATTTCGGCTAAGGCGGTGATAGTAGTGATCAATGGCATTTCCCCACAGCACACCAGATAGAAAGCTCAGAATCACGGCGCTATAAGCGATAAAGAACTGTTGACCAGTTAAGTTAAATAAGGTCATTTCGGAGAGGATCAGAACTAAACTAAATAAAAAAGGTAGTAATCCTAGGTACCCTAATTGCAGCATGGTAGATCGTGTTGTTGTCATTTTGATTTCCCTAAAGCTGTTGTTCAATGATAGAGGTAAGCGTAGTACTCATTGGCGAAGTTGAACTAGGGAAAGTAGCAATGACCTTACCGTTTTATCGATTAAGAACTTATAGAAATTCCATTTTGGTGTAATACCAGCTTGCGAACTGATCGTGGCGAAAATTGGGTTCGCGTTATCACCAAGTACCGATGTTCGAGCCATCATTGGAAAAGTGACGCCATAGTCTAGGTAGCATATTTTGCGGTGTTTTCTTCACTTCCTCTGTCTTGGCGAAAGTCATTACTTGGAAAGCCAATCACTGAAAAGTTGTTATCTTTGTAGGTTTGATGCAAGGTTTCTAATTGTTCTAGTTGTGGAGTGAAGCCGCATTGACTGGCGGTGTTGACGACAAGAAGCGTTTTTCCTTTGAACTCTTCACATAGGTTAACCTCATCTGTTGAGTTGAGCAGACGTTGTTTACCTTGAAGTATCTCCGGACAGTTTGAACTGACCGCCCAAGGACTAAAGAGAAGCAGAGTAATGCATAATGCATGGCCTAAAATTGGTTTCATTTTGATCATTCCATTCAATTTGTAGGTAAGTTAATTCAAGTATAACTACCCATCTCGGAACGAAATCGATCAAAAAAGCCGCTTGAATCAGCGGCTTTATCATAAGTATGTTCGTATTGATTACGCGAGTTTTAAATCAAACTGCATGCGGTAGGCGACCATATCTTCAATCGTCAGCACTGGCATGTTGTGAAGGCGGCCAAATGTCACGATCTCCGGTGCCTTTGCCATGGTACCGTCTGGGTTGGTCACTTCACACAGAACACCAGCAGGTTGCAGCCCAGCCATTTGCATTAAGTCGATCGTTCCCTCAGTATGACCGCGGCGAGTCATTACGCCACCTGGTCGAGCACGAAGAGGGAAGACGTGACCAGGTCGAGCAAGGTCATCTGCTTTTGCATTTGGGTTTGCTGCTGTTTTGATTGTAGTCACACGATCTGCAGCAGAGACACCTGTGGTGACACCTTGCTTAGCTTCAATAGATACTGTAAATGCGGTTTGGTTTGCACTGTTGTTGTTGACGACCATTGGTGGTAGTTCAAGTTTGTCTGCTTGTGCATCTGTTAGACAAAGGCAAACAATACCACTGCATTCACGGATCATCAGGGCCATTTGTTCATTGGTAAGATGCTCAACTGAATAAATGATGTCGCCTTCGTTCTCGCGATCTTCATCATCAAGCAGCAGCACGCCACGGCCTTCTTTAAGTGCAATAAGTGCGTTTTCAACGCGAGTAATTGGATTACCGAATTCGGCAAGTAGTGATGACTGATTCATGGTTAACTCCTAAATATCACCAGAATCAGGGCGGTATGAGGGATCGCTGCTTAAAACACGTAACCACGAGCTGATATCCAACAGGTGGAATAACTGTTCGCGACAGATAAACGCGATCCAAAAAGAAGCGCACTGAGCTTATCCACATAACAGCGTATAAAACTAACAAGGTGTTAAGTAAATACGATGTCGAAGAAGTACTCGAATGCTTTCTTATTCTCTTTCATCCGGACTATAACCGTCGGCTCTGGCATCTCACCAGATCTGCTGACCTCGACGAATCGAGCGCTCGCGGGCTCACTCTAAAGAGTATACCGCCGGTGGGGAATTTCGCCCCGCCCTGAGAACATAAAACCTGACCTTTAAGATCAGACATAATGACTCCGACACTTCCCAATGAGGTATCGGAGTAACGATATTACTGTTTAGATTAGAAATTTAAAAGCCGTATACGATTAAATGGTGGAAATTTGTGCTATCGGTTGAAACGATCAGTGCGGATGAAATGATCAATTTGAGCAGGAACGAACGTGTTGTAGATCAAACTGGTATGCGTTTGTTTGGTTTCAATGTGATCTTGCATACCATCCAAACGTGTTTCCTCGACGGTGACTGTGCCATCAGAAAGAGTATGGTCTCTATGCATTAGAATCGGCCTTGCTCCAATCGCCATTGTCCCTGCGATGCTGCCGAGCTTTTGCGGGAAGCGCCATACGTCTTCATGTTTATTGAGGCCATGGTAGGGTGAGTTTCCCAAAATTGCACCCAGACCTAGATCTTGAATGCGTGACACGATAGATGCCCCTTTTAGTGGTGAACCTATCGCAATCACATGGGACACTAGGCTGGTAGTCGGCTGTCGACTTGCAAGGTAACGCTTGATCATTAAGCCCCCTAAGCTGTGTCCAACTAATACATTCGCCGTCAAAGGGTTGAGCGCCTGATCGATCGAGTCGAACAATGATGGTTCGTGGATCGATACCGTGTTGTAGCTAATAACCCGAGTTTCATACCCCAGTTTTTTGAGTTTTTGACTAAGAGGCTGCATGACCAGCCCATGCATATAAAGACCATGTAAGATAATGACTCGCATAATACCTCCTAGATTTATGACGTTATTTATACCCAAGATACTAAGCCAAGAAAGCACGGCTTGGATATAGATATAGCCTACTAAATTAAATACTTAACGTATGTCAGGAAATTCGCAAATCGAGCATTCTTTTTGTAACAAGTGGCATTTCTATTCAACTCATGGACGGTTCGGTGATGATTTATATTTTTGTGTTTTATCTGTTCAACTTTCTGTGTCATCGCGCGATTCGATTTCATCCGCTAATTGATCTAGGTAGGCAAGCATGAATGCTTTGCGCTTTAGTGCTTCTTTATGAGCGGAGCTGGTATTCATGGTATCGACAATTTTAAATAGTTTGGTTTGAAAATGGTCGATAGTAAATTGCTTGTCGTTTAACGCTCGTTGCTTGGCAAACATGTCTTCGTCGCAATAAAGTTTGGCATTAAACAGAGTGCTAACTTGAATGCAGCGTGCGACCCCAATTGCGCCAAGCGCATCAAGTCGGTCTGCGTCTTGCACTATCTGAGCTTCTAATGTGGTTGGTGTTATATTGGCGCTAAAACTGTGTGCTTCGATCGCATGAGCAATCGCGTCGTAATATTGGGTTGGATAACCAATGCTTTTTAGAAACGATAGGGCTTTTTTGGCCGCGAGAGAAGCGCTTTGTTTACGATTGGGATGATCTTTAGGGTACGTGACGCAATCATGTAGATATGCGGCTGGTAATACAATCGCAAGGTTCGCCGACTCTTGGCTTGTAAGTTGCTTTGCTGTTTTGACGACACGAAGGACATGGCTAAGATCATGTGCAGCATCGGTTTGCATTTCTTGCTTCATGAACTGCAACAACAGCGGTTCAAATTTATTGAGATCTAATGGGGCAGATTGGGTCATAAATTGGCCAGAAAAATAAAGGCTTAGACAATGTGGAGTACAGGGTACTCAGTATGCCTAAGCCTTTCTAAAATTGCCAAAAGAGACGTTGTTATTGTGATGTTATGATGCTTTGAAAATGGAATTATTGAGTGCGGGTAAAACGGAATGTTTGTACTTTTTGTTCAGAGCCGTCTAAATAAGCATAGCTGTCGATAGTCCACACGTTAGGGCCAGCAAATCCAAGCTCAACACGGACATCGCCTGTTGGGATACCTTGGTAAATGACATCGTTAATGTTCATTGGGTAGAAGTTATAACGGTTGGATTGTGCTTGTTGCTCTCCTGCGAATGCGACAGAGACGTTTTTTGCTTCATTGGTCAGTGTTAGTTGGTAGCCTGACTGAGAATCGAATGTGAATGCGGCATTTAAGTCGACACCTTGTGTATTAGTCACTTTAACATTCGCTTCGGTTGTCTTGGCAAGGGAGCCTTGCGCGGACAAACCATCTAAGCCCTTAAAGTCGCGGTTATGGTTTTGGATATTCACATTCCAATTGCCGACAAAATTGTCGATGTCTTGCCATTGTTGAGGAGAATTCGCGGCGTTTTGCGTTCCACCAATTGCGCCGATCGCATCGTTACGACTGTCGTGACGGATGTTATCGCGATTATTTTGGATATCAGCACTCGCACCAGCGACACCACCAGTAACGCCTCCCGCAATTGCACCTTTTACAGCGAGATCGGCATCACCCGTTAGTGCACCCATCGTTAACCCCAATAGTGCGCCACCCGCAGCACCCTGTTTGGTTAATGCATTTGGATCGTCTTCTCCCGGAGTCACGCATCCTGCAAGGAGGGGAAGAGATAACGCAGCAACTAAAGTAGTTTTGTTGAAAGTGTTCATGTGTTTACTCCGAGATGTTTGGTTCGGAGGCATTATTGAACAGTGTTTAATTATGATCCACTTATCTCGTTGATAACCGCTAGTTATCAGCTTGAGTCCTTGTGAGGTGGGAAGATAAAAATGGTTGGTAGAACTTACATTTACACGATGATTAGTTCCTGACTAACTTGGGTACGTTCGAGTCAACAATCGATGAATTTAAAAGTAAAGGATAAAAATTTCATGATCTTCATCAAGATTTGTACCTCATTAGAGGGATAGCATGCGCACGTAAAGAAAAATTATAAAATGAGTCCAAGTTATGCAGGATTTATATGAACTAGAGCGTAAGTTGGTAGAGGGTGGCGCAGATATGAAAGGCTTAAAGGTTGTACCTGCGATCATTGATCAACAAGGCAATGTTGTTTACCTCGGGAATACAACGTCTATGTTGAGAAACGTATTGAGTTGTCTTGGACAACTTACGCAAAAAATAAAAAAAGGGTCTGATTAGTCGGACCCTTTTTTCGTTTTAAGCGTTAGCCGTTGAAGCGTTCGTGGAATTAACGTTTGTAAGTCACTTGCTCTTGTTCACCAAGGTGAATGTGAGTGGTCGCTGGTTGTGTTTCGGCGATAACTTTACCGTGACGTACAGAGTAACGTACGGGTACTTGACGACGCACTGCATCAAAGCCATTCTCTGCAGGGAGAATTAGCATGCTACCAGGTTTCCCCGCTTCAATACCGTGTTTGTCTTGAATATTCAGTGTGCGCGCTGAGTTTGTACTGATCAGATCAAGCGAATTGTTGATTTGGTCGTAACCCATTACTTGGCACACATGTAGGCCCATATGCAACACTTGAAGCATGTTTGCTGTGCCGAGTGGGTACCAAGGGTCAAATACATCATCGTGACCGAAACACACGTTGATGTTTGCATTCAGCATTTCTTTCACACGAGTCACACCACGACGTTTCGGGTAATCATCGAAGCGCCCTTGTAGGTGAATGTTCACTAGCGGGTTTGCAACGAAGTTGATCCCTGACATGCGAAGCAAGCGGAATAGGCGAGATGCGTATGCACCGTTGTATGAGCCCATTGCCGTTGTATGACTAGCCGTTACCTTGTGACCCATGTTGAACTTGTGCGCTAGCGCAGCCAGTGTTTCAACAAAGCGCGATTGTTCGTCATCAATTTCATCACAGTGAACATCAATCAGACGATCGTATTTCTGTGCCAATTCGAACACATAATGCAGAGATTCGATACCGTACTCGCGAGTGAATTCGAAGTGAGGAATTGCACCGATAACATCTGCGCCAAGCTGAACGGCTTCTTCTAGTAGCTCTTTACCGTTCGGATAAGAGAGAATGCCCTCTTGCGGGAAAGCAACGATTTGAATGTCTACCCACTCTTTCATCTCTTCACGCACTTCAACCATCGCTTTTAGCGCGATAAGAGTCGGGTCAGAAACGTCAACGTGAGTACGAACGTGTTGCACACCGTTAGCAATTTGCCATTTTAGGGTTTGCTTTGCGCGTGTTTTTACGTCTTCAATCGACAGCATTTCCTTGCGCTCAGCCCAACGCTCGATGCCCTCAAATAGGGTTCCCGAGATGTTCCAACTTGGCTCACCTGCAGTTTGCGTTGTGTCTAGGTGAATATGCGGCTCACAGAAAGGCGCGACAGCCATGCCACCCTCTGCATCCAGCACATTACCTGTGTAATTAAGCTCTACATTATTGTCTTCAATACGCTTGAATTGACCATCCTCAATCAGAATTTGCTGGAGACCTTCCTGTCCCTTTAGCGTTGCGTTCTTGATCAATAGTGTTGTCATGATGGTTCCTTACGCTGGCTGCTGTGCCAGTGTTTTTTTATTTAGAATAGGATTGAGAATCAGGTAGCTGATTGCGCCGCCTAGTACTGCATTAACCGGAACCACTCCAGGTAGGAAGTGACCCGCTGCGACACCAATTGCTACTGCGATAATGCCAGCCCAGTTCACTGTTTGGAACTGTGCAGCTTCGAAATTTTTGTACTGTTTACGGTTCATGAAGAAATCCGCAATGATAACCCCGCCGATTGGTGGAATAGCAACCGATAGGAATGTTAACCAGCCAACAAAGTTATTATAAAGCCAGAGTGCACACAAAGTACCGACTAAGCCATTCACCATTGAGATGTATTTGCTAGGTAGACCAGTAATGTTTGAGAAACCAAGGCCAGATGCGTATAGCGCGTTGTCATTGGTTGTCCAAATGTTCAAGCCAAGAACGATGATAGCTGGAATAAGAAGACCTTGTGCGATCATCACTTCTGAAATATCAGATTGACCAGTCACTGAAGCGCCTGCCGCGCCAAAGATGAACATGAGTGAGTTGCCGATAAAGAATGCCACCATTGTCACGATTACGGCACCTTTTGGCTTTTTACCAAATCGCACGAAATCGGCGGTCAACGTACCTGCGCTAACGAATGAACCTACTACCATCGCTAATGCCACAGAGAAGTCGAGTGGTTCAGCAGGTTGTACTTTTTGCAGTTCTGTCACACCGCCGATGCTGTTTATCGCTTCTACTACTGAGTAACCACCTAGCAATGCAATGGCTGGAACGGCGATAGCAGACAAAACCATAAGCGCAGAGATGCCAAAGTAAACCGTCGCGGTCATTAGCAGACCCGAGATAATGATGAGTGTATTGGTGTCAATGCCTGTTGCTTTGTGTACTGGAATGGCAAACATGGCGACGCCGACACCAAACCAACCAACTTGCGTTCCACCAAGAAGTGCGGAAGGAAGCCAAGAGCCTTTAGAACCAAAAGAGAAACGAGCGAGGAGGTGAGTAGAAAGACCAGTAGAAGCGCCGATGTAACCGAGGAAAGAAGTGTAAATACCGAGGATGAGGTTACCAATGAGAACAGCGAGGAAGAAATCATTAAAAGAGAGGCCAGTACCGAGCGAGCCACCCGTCCACATACTTGCGGAGAAAAACGTGAGTCCCAACATAACCATGGTTAATGAAGCAACACCCTTTCTAGCGGTGTTAGGAACCGGTCCAAGACTGTAGTTATTGTCTGCAGCCATTTTTACCTCCACAAAATAAAAATCAATTATTGCCCACGAAATCTGGGTAAACGGCGCGTATTATCGTGATGTAAATCTCATAGTCAATGAGTTTTTGTCATTAAACCGTTTGCATTGTCTAATTGTGTATTTAAATTCAAATAAAACAGTTACTTAATTTTGATTTAAATTTTAAAAAGTTTGCTTTGAAAGCACCTTATGTCAGAAGTTTTGAGCCAGAAGCCGGTTCGTATCATTTTATAGATATTGTTTAAATCCTTTGGTTTGAATTGCTATGTGTGCTTATTCCTATTTAGCACATCTAAAGCAAACGGTTACTTTTGCGATATCTAGATTGGATTATATATTGAACAATGTTGCGGTTTTTGGCTTGTTATTATGTGTAACTTGCCTCGATTTTTTCTCCAAAGCCTTATTTGTTGTGGTTTTCCTCTGAGAATTAGGCTTGTAATCGTTTGCAAACGGTTGTCGGGTAATACGTGGTGTTGTTTGATGGTTTCAAAAATATGTTAACGACAAAATTAGCGAAAATCGCTCGTAAAGGCGGAGAGGGGAAGAGTAAAAAAATGCCAATCATATGAAGATGATTGGCATTAGTGTTTTTCGAATGTTTACAGCATGACGAGGCTGGCGGTACCTAAAAAGGCAAAAAAGCCGACCACATCCGTGACCGTAGTTAAGATAACCGAGCCCGCTAGTGCAGGATCCAGATCCAGTTTGTCTAATGCGATAGGAATTAACACACCAAACAACGCGGCTGTAATAATATTAACAATGATCGCCAGCGCTATTGTTCCTCCCAATATTGGCGATTGAAACCAAAGTCCGGCCAAACCACCAATGATCAATGCCCAAAGTAGGCCATTGAGTGAACCAATACCAAGTTCATTTTTGAGTAATGCGAATCGGTTGCCTGGCGTGATCTGATTGAGAGCCATTGCTCGGACCATCAGTGTCAGTGTTTGGCTGCCTGCAATGCCCCCCATTGAGGCAACAATTGGCATCAATACGGCAAGCGCAACGACTTGCGTAATCACATCCTCAAACATGCCAATGGTAACGGATGCGAGTATTGCGGTGAGCAAATTGATGCCGAGCCATACCCCACGTTTTTGTGAGCTTTTTAGTACGGGAGCGAATAAGTCATCGCCTTCATCCATACCGGTACCCGCCATTAAGCGTGCTTCGTAAATTTCGCGTTGTGTACTTAAAGCAAACTGCCAATCTACTTCTCCGATCAAAGTTTGATCGGCATCGGTAACGGGTAAGGCGGGTAACGAGCTGTGCTCAAGTGCCTCGACTGCTTCAGGTAGCTCCATTTTACTATCGAGAGTGGTGACATTTTCGATGGCGAGAGCTTTTAGACGAGTATCAGACTCACTACGCAAGATTTCGTAATAGTTCACTGCGCCGCGAAACTGCTTCTTTCGGTTGATTAAGTAAACCTGTTGTGGCGTATCGTAACTGTAACGTTCCATCAAACGGCGCGCTTTATCTACGGTGATGTTAAATGGAAGTGTGATGATTTTACGTTCAGCCCAGCGGCCTAACTCTTCATCTTCGTATTCGTTTGCTTGATCGTAGAGCTCTAGTTCATCTTTTTCGATAAGCTCTAAGGCTTCATTGATGAACTCTTCTGGCAGCGAATCCGCCCATTCGATCAACGATAAGTTGTCGAGTTTGGCTAACGTCAGCTTAAGCTCAATTTCTGATAGGGCGTCAATGATGGAAAGACGTACTTCGGCACGCATTTCTGTTAAAACGTCAATATGCAGCTCTAGCGGTAGGGCACGCCATAAGCGCACACGCTCTTCGATCGGAAAGGCTTCTAGAATCAATGCGACCGAACCTGGCTCTAGGCCGCATTCAATCGAATCGTTCAAAGCGGTGACTCGATCCGCTTCTTCTGCTTTTACAATTTGTTCAATAAGAGTGGAGAGGTCTTGAAACTTACTCACCGAGTACCCCGACAATCTGGTTATTCCTTTGACAGTTGTCCAAGGTACTTGAAAGCGCCAGAAAAACAATAGCCTGCCTGTCAGAATATACTGAATTTAGGAGGAAGTGATGGTTTAATGCCCAACCTTTAATTGGCAGGTAAATTCTTGTGCATAGCTTTGACGCTCTTGTGCACATTCTTGCAATTAGGGAGTGCTTAAAGGCCCATTTTCTGAAGCATCTAAATCAAGATAAGGCATCACTAATTGACGAATGTTGACTCTTGCGCCAATGCGAGCGGCCAGTAGGTACATACCACCAATTTTCCTGTGCAAGAAGAGGGCGTCAGCCGGAGGAGTATGCCAGTAGTCCTGCTCCATGCTCAATATGGTGCCAGCTTCACGTAACTTCTGTGCTAGACCACTGGCTTTGAAGTCATAAGGTTCATCAACCAGCATTGGTTCACATGCCATATTCACCAAATCAAGAATCGCCTTTCGTTGTTCAGGCATGATGGTATGACTGAAGAATCCAATTAGTTCCAACGCATCATTCAAGCCTTGCTCGTCATGGTTTACGACCGATGAAAACACTTGTCGATAGCCAGAGCTAAACCGCTCACTGTATTCTCGAGTAGCTCCAAAATCGAGTAGTCCGATCTTTCGACTCTTTTCATCAAACAGATAGTTGGCGAAATTCGGGTCGGTTTGCACCATCCTAAATTCGAACAATTCTCTAAACAGCAACTCGAGCAAGTTATGCATGACAAAGTCGCGTGTGCTTTGATCGTATTGTTCGATGGATTCGATAGGGTCGCCGTCTATGAACGCCATGGCAAGCACCGAATCGGAGCAGCTTTCAGAATGGATTTTTGGCACCACAAAATGAGGATGGTTTTTGAGGGCGTTATGATAACGAATGGCAAATTGTGCTTCGCGTGCGTAATCGGCCTCATCATGAAGTTGTTGTTTTGCTTCTTCTAACAAACCTTTGTAATCGACAGACTCAGGGACCAACCCCACAATTTTAAGCAGGGTGCCGACATTATCGACGTCGCTGTCGATACTTTTTCGGATGCCTGGATACTGTACTTTAACGGCGAGTTTGTCACCAGCATCGCTGTACGCTTGGTGTACTTGTCCGATTGAGGCGCTCGCAATGGGCTTGAAGTTAAATGAGAGAAACTCGGCTTTCCAATTGGTACCTAAAGTGCTTTCCATAACGGTGTTTAATTGTTTTGCTGGCATAGGATCGGCATCAGAGCGAAGGCGAGAAAGGATATCAGCAAGCTCTGGCTCAAGCATGTCTCCTGCATCCATGGATAGCATTTGCCCTAGCTTCATAGCGGCGCCGCGCAAGTGGGCGAGCTGTTCGGTTAAGCGAGCTATATTTTGCGGTGTCAGCAGCAGATCTTTTGTTTTGGGCCGATTCCCTTTGGCGATTTGTTTTGTCCCCTCTGCAATCACATTGCCGGCCACACGCGTTGCTAACGATGCGAACTTTCCAAATCTTGAAATTCGATGGGTAGGTAGGCTTCTTTCCTTTGCCGACATGAACATTCTCCAATGTTACTCACGATACGTTAAACGTTACTTAAAATAAGTTATACGTTACTTACATTGATTTATACGGAAAAAGTTCATGCTCGGATACAAATGAAAAGAAAACCGCCAGCAAAAACTGGCGGTTGGTGAGGTTAGATTGAGTAGAAGAAGTACAGTTGAGACTTCATTCGAATGATGATGCCTCGGATTGCATCTAAGAACGATAAGAAACCAATAGGCTTTTCACCGCTTACCCATGCAAGGCCGACCGAGCCCACTGGAATGTCGTAGTTTTCTGGCTCATCAATTTTTAAACGAACAAAGTGATGTTTGTTCTGCAAGTTCTTGCCAGTTGTCATGCGTACTGAATCGTCTAAGCCAAGCAGGTTTCCTTGTGACTCACCTGTTGCTTCAACAATGCCCTCAACGGTCGCTGAGAATATTTTCCCTGGGTAAACTGACGATGCGAACTCGGCAGGTTGCCCCGGTTTGATGTTGCGGATTGCTTGATGGTTGACCCGCATCAGTACGTATTTCTCATTGGTGTACATGTTAATACGCGGCATCGCTGACACACGCTGACCTTCACGCAGAATAAAGTTTGTGACAAAACCATCGCTCGGTGCGTACACTTTGGTGCTGTTCAAATCCCATTGCGCTTTTGCGATCTGCTCTTTCGCCTGATGCAGTTCGGCTTGTTTTGTCTCTACCGCGAGTTCTGCTTTGCGAATGGCGAGTTTCGCTCGTGAGATATCCACTTGTTTCTTTTTCATCTGAGATTCAAGTGTCAGAACATGATGGTGAGCCATATCCATCGCACTGGTTTGTTTGTCGATATCACTTTCTGTAATGGTATTTTGTACCACACGGTTTTGCTCAACGTAGCGGTCCAACATCTTTTTCTGCAATGTGTAGTCAATTTTTGCTGCCTCTAATTGACTCTTTGAGGTTTCTAAATCTTGCACAAGTGCTTCGTGATTGGCTTGTTCAATGTTGATGTCGCCACGAGCCGTTTCTAAAGCCACTTGTGCAGCATCTGCTGAAACCGTTGCTTGGTTTAATGCAATTTCATATTGAGTCGGATCAAGCTCATATATCAGTTGACCTTTTGCCACTTGCTGATTTGGTTCAATATGAATATGGTCGACTTTACCTTTTACATTGGTTGAGTCAGGACGTAATTGAATATGTGGTGACTGCACAACGGAGCCACCTGATAAGTCCATTGGTGTAAAGTTGATCAAACCGACCCAAACGAACATTAGCCAACCGACACCACCAAGATAGGAAAATGCCTTAGTGGCTTTGTTCCACGGCATGCCAACTAAACGAAGTAGATAAATAAAGAGTGCCCAAACCGCTAAACTTTAACATTACGCCTCCTCTTGTGGTTGCGTATCTGTCTGCGGTTTACTCTTCCATGTATCACGCAGGTTGATGATGGCTTTTTCCATATCAACGAATGCAAAAATCACGGCTAGCACCCATACCCAGTGCCAGACAAAACCTATCCAAGTGAGGGCAGTGATAAGCCCAATTTGGTGGTGATCTTTGCTGTGTGCTTTGTTAATTGGTAATTCATGGATTTTCCAAAAGCCGTAACAAGCGCCAACGACACTCGCGATTAAAACGACAGCCGCTACCACATGTAAAGCGGTATCTGCACCTGTTCCGACAAATGGGACACTGAGTAAACTCATTCAATACTCCTCTATTTCAACTGTTGGGTATTCTCTTTGTAATTGAAATAGATGATGATTTGTGACAGATTAAATCAATAAGAAGATAAATTTGATGTAATTAGTTATGAAAACGGTCCGATTTATACGTGCAATGGGCATCCTAAATATGCATAACCTCGCGTTATCAAAGTATAATTTGCAGTCCGAAGACCTAGGGATTCCTGATTCCGTATTCCACAATCCGATGACGCTTATCCCTTTAACTGCGGTTAGCGAATGGTATCGACGCATTGAGCAACTGAGTCAAGATCCTGATGTGATTCTCAATCTTAGCCGAGGGGTGGATCTAAACAAGCTCGGCCCAGTTGGACGTTGGCTGTTTTCTGGTAATGATCTTTCAAGCACGATCCGAAGGGTCAATTATGGTGTGAGTAATTTACAGTCGGGGGCATTTTTTGCCGGTGCTCAGTCAGGCAATATACTTAAATGGACTTACCACAATCCATTTATCGATACGTCTATCAAAGTGCATGACAGCATTCGTAGCGCCGTTTTCATGGTAAAAATATTACGTGAATTTTTAGGGCAAGATTATCGACCACTTCGCGTGAGCATCTCGGGTTCAAGGAAAAATCATGAGCTATACAAGGCGTACTTTGGTTGTGAGGTTGATTGGAGCCAACCAAGGACAGAAGTGTGGCTCCACATTGATGATCGTCTTGCTTCACGTCAATTGACCCATCGAGAAGAGAGTCGACTGGCAATGAATTTCTCTGATCTGGATGATTTACTCAATATGCCAGATCCAGAAGATGAGCTAAAAGTGATTTATGAAGTGGTCAGTTATAGCAGTCACTATGGGTTGCCAACATTAGATAGAGTTTCGCATTTGTTAGGTTTGTCTGATCAGCAATTTCAGCGTCGATTGCAAAAGCTAGGACTTAATTTTTCTACGGTATCAGGCTACGTGCTGAGCAATATTGCAGTGCAACTGTTGGGCAAGCACGTTAGCATTAATGACATCGCTATTCGCTTGGGATACACCAATGTCGCGAGCTTTAATAGGATGTTCAAGAAGCACCGTGGAATTACCCCTAAGCAGTATGCATTAAGAGCAGAAAATTAACGCACTTTCATCAGAGGCAAGGCGGATTGATGGTCGCGTAATTTTAACCGAGGCTTCCGTTAGTGGTATGCGAAGCAGCACCGTGGCTGCAAGTTCTTATTCATTGTACGTCAGATTTGGGTTAGTGTTGGCCGCTTCGCAAGTGCTGGTAATAACGAACACCAAATGTTCCACTTTTTGTTCAATCTCAGTTTCGGTTGGCAGCTCTTGCATATTGAAGACTGATGGCCATAAGAACAATCCATTGAAAATGCTTGAATAGGTGTCAGAAAGCAAACTGATATTGATATGTTTAATTGCCCCTGATTGTTGAGCCTGTTCAAACCATACCGTCAACGCTTTAGAACGGTAAAGCTTAGCGATTATTTGTTGCGCCAACTCTGGTTGGCGTAAAAATTCAAACATGATCACACGTGTAAAAGGAATACCATATGTGTGGTAAAGAATTTCAACTTCATTCCGTGTGATGCTAATGAGTTGATCGCGAAGACTTCTCTGGCTATCAAATGGGTAGCTCTGTCTTTCATTAATCGATGATTTTATGATGCCAAGTATGGACTCAAATAACACGTCTTTACTTTTGAAATGGCGGTATAAAGTGCGTTTTGAAACTTCGGCTGATGTACAAACTCGATCCATGTTTGCCCCAGTAAAACCGTGCTGAATAAACTCTTCTTTTGCCGCTGCGATGATCGCTAGGCGCTTTTCTTCTATTAATGCCACGGGTTCCCTCCTGCGTATCTATATGAAATCTCGCTATTCTATGCGCAATCTAACAAATTGACACAAATTGGTAAACTTATAAGTTTACCCGCCAATAAAGAGAACCTAAAATAAACTCATCAGTTTACCCTCAAGCATCATTGTTAATTATCTGTGCGCCACAAAAACAAGTGGTCATGTATTTGGAGTGAAAATCCTATGGTCGTAGTTGAAGTTGGCCAAAAAGCTCTTAAATTGAGTGCGATATCCGCACTTTTAATATCCTCTCTTAGCCTTAGCGGCTGTGGTAATGAGGCACAACAAGCTCCCATTCTACCAGCGGTTAAACCGGCTCTTGTCGAAGTTGTTACAACGCAACGAACAGCAGATTTGAGCTTCAATGGTATTGTGCGTGCTGCGGAACGTGCCGATCTGGCTTTTCAGGTGTCAGGAAAATTGACCAATATTCCAGTCAAGGAAGGGGATGAGGTAACCAAAGGCCAGCTTTTGGCTTCTTTAGATGCTCGTGATGCGAAAAATGCGCTTATCTCTGCGCAGCTAGAGTTTGAGAATGTTTCGCTTGAGTACGAACGCGCACAAGCGGTGTATAAGAAAAGCCAAGCCATCTCTAAAGCGGATCTTGATGCAATTACAACACGTTACAACCTTGCACGTACTCGTGTTGAAGATGCAACTCGCCGTTTAGAATATACCCAGATTTTTGCACCTTTTGACGGCATTGTGGGACGCAAACTTGTTGATAATTATGTGCAAGTGCAGGCGAATGCACCGATATTGACCGTACACGATCTCAATGATCTAGAGGTCGTTATTCATATCCCTCACAAAGTCATGCTTTCGGGTAAAGATGAGACTCGTGCTATTGCTGAGATATCGTCCATTCCGGGGCAATCTTTTCCTTTGAGTTTGCGTACCTTTGCAACTGTCGCGGATCCTATTTCTCAAGCGTATCCAGTCGTACTTGGCTTTGAGAATCTAAATGGCTTCCATGTATTGCCGGGAATGGCGGTAAAAGTATTACCCGTTACCAGTGCTAACACCGAACAAGATCAGCAAATTACGCTGCCGTTGACTTCGATTGTGCCGGACAACCAAGGCAAGCAATTTGTTTGGGTGGTGGGCAGTGACAACAAAGCACAAAAACGTTACGTCGAGATTGGTGCATTGAACAAAGACCGCATCATTGTGACCGATCATCTATTGGCCGGAGAAAAGGTGATCATTGCT
Source organism: Vibrio alfacsensis (assembly GCF_003544875.1). Lineage (NCBI taxonomy): Bacteria > Pseudomonadati > Pseudomonadota > Gammaproteobacteria > Vibrionales > Vibrionaceae > Vibrio > Vibrio alfacsensis. The sequence goes on along the minus strand of NZ_CP032094.1, from coordinate 1,152,748 downwards.
GGTGTATCCAGTGTGAAAGAGGGCATGGAAGTTCGCCCTTACACCGATGACCGCACTGGAGCGTAATGATGGATATTGCACGTTATACCATTGCTAAGCGCACCAGTGTTTGGGTGCTGATCGCGCTTACCTTGTTAGGTGGCTATATCAGCTACCTGAAACTTGGTCGCTTTGAAGACCCTGAGTTTGTGATTCGTCAGGCCGTTATTGCGACACCGTACTCTGGTGCGACCGCACAGGAAGTGTCCGATGAGGTGACGGATGTTATTGAGGGTGCGGTTCAGGCTTTGCAAGAAGTCAAAGAAGTGAAATCGGTCTCGATGCAGGGAATGTCTGAGGTAACCGTAGAGATCAAACTTGAGTTTGCTGGCAGTGCTGCTGAACTTCAACAGGTTTGGGACAAACTTCGCCGAAAAGTCGCCGATGCGCAGCGCATGCTTCCGCCGGGTTCTGGGCCGTCTATCGTGAATGATGACTTTGCTGATGTATACGCACTGTTTTTTGCTGTCACGGGGGAGGGATTTAGCGATAAGCAACTGCAAGATTATGTCGATACACTACGTCGAGAGATAGTTTTGGTGCCAGGTGTTGCAAAAACCGCAACGCTGGCAGAGCAGCAAGAAACGATTTTTGTTGAAATATCGAGTGAGCGTTTAGCTGAGTTCGGTGTATCGGCGGAAAAAGTGTTTCAGGTATTGCAAAAGCAAAACGTAGTGACAGTCGCTGGAAGTATTGAAACCAATGAAATGCGTATTCCAGTGATCCCAAGTTCGAATATTGATTCTGTTGCGGATCTTAAAAATCTACAAATTGGTTTAGGGAATAACAACACTGTACTACGTTTAGGGGACATTGCTGAAATTACTCGCGGCTATAAAACACCCTCAACCATGCTGATACGCTACAACGGTGAACGAGCGGTGGGCTTTGGTATTTCCAACGTTTCTGGTGGCAACGTGGTTGATATGGGTGATGCAGTAAAGGCACGCTTGGCTGAATTAGACAACCAACGTCCTTTAGGTATGGAGTTGAACATTATCTCTATGCAGTCGGATTCTGTTCGAGCATCGGTGGCGAACTTTATCGACAACTTGATTGCCGCGGTTGGGATTGTGTTTGTCGTATTACTACTGTTCATGGGGGTTCGATCAGGCGTCATTATCGGTTTTGTACTTCTGCTAACGGTAGCAGGGACGCTGTGCATCATGCTGATTGAAGACATCGCCATGCAGCGCATTTCATTAGGGGCCCTGATCATTGCGCTGGGTATGCTAGTGGATAACGCGATTGTGGTAACTGACGGTATCTTAGTTCGTTTGCAGCAAGATCCTGAGGCCGACCGTAAAGCGGTGGTGTCTGAAGTCGTCGATGCAACTAAATGGCCGCTGCTGGGCGGGACCATCGTTGGTATCTGTGCATTTAGTGCTATTGGTTTATCGCCATCAGACATGGGGGAGTACGCAGGTTCGTTATTTTGGGTAATTTTATACTCAATGCTCTTGAGTTGGGTATTTGCCGTGACGATTACGCCAATGCTTTGCCATGATTTCCTTAAAGTGAAAGCAATAAACGGGGATAAAAAGCCTAGCCGAATGGTGAGCGGCTATAAAATGCTGCTAGCTTGGGTTTTAAAATACCGCATTATTAGCTGTGTATTATTGTTAGGAATGATGGTTGCCGCTATTTGGGGCGTCAAGTTTGTTCCGCCGGGTTTTATGCCGGAGTCTCAACGCCCTCAGTTTGTGGTCGATGTGTATTTACCACAAGGGTCAGACATTAAACGCACTGAATCTGTGATAGCAAGTATAGAGCAAGACGTTAAAGCGAAAGAGGGCATCACGAATATTACCAGCTTCATCGGTGGTGGTGGTTTACGTTTTATGTTGACCTACGCACCAGAGGCTCGTAACCCTAGTTATGGCCAGTTGCTCATTGATATTGATGACTACACAAAAATCGCGCCTTTATTAGGTGAGCTACAAAGCGAGCTTGAAGCGAAATATCTAGATGCATCGATTAAAGTTTGGAAATTCATGCTAGGTCGTGGTGGCGGTAAAAAAATAGAAGCGGGATTCAAAGGCCCGGACAGTGCGGTCTTACGTCAATTGGCAGAGCAAGCGAAAGCGATTATGCTCGCAGATCCTAATTTGATCGCAGTTCAGGATGACTGGCGTCAACAAGTTCCGGTGCTTCGTCCCGAGTATTCGGCAGAGGAAGCGCAGCGTTATGGTTTGACTACGATGGAAATTAACCAAGCGATTGCTCAAACGTTGACAGGTCGTAATGTTGGAGTGTATCGCGAGGGGGACGATCTCATTCCTATTGTGGTTCGTGCACCAGAAAGCGAGCGTAATCATCAACGTGCAATCGAAAACACGGAAGTTTTCAGCCCAACGGTAGGCGCTTTCATTCCGGTTAGCCAAGTTGTCGGCTCTGTTGATGTCGTCTACCAAGATGCTATTCTTCGTCGAATTGACCGAATGCCGACTATTCTCGTGCAAGCGGATCCTGCACCAGGCGTATTGACAGCAGATGCATTCAATCAAGTTCGAAGCCAAATTGAAGCGATTGATCTGCCATCTGGCTATGAACTGAAATGGTATGGGGAATATAAAGCCTCCAAAGATGCCAATGAGGGTCTTGTTATTTCTGCACCGTACGGGTTCGCAGCGATGATTTTGTCGGTTATCTTTATGTTTAACGCCATTCGTCAGCCGTTGGTGATTTGGTTGACTGCACCATTAGCCATTGTCGGTGTGACAGTCGGCTTGGTGATTTTCCAGACGCCGTTTGAGTTTATGGCGATACTCGGATTTTTGAGCCTAATCGGCATGATGGTGAAGAACGCGATTGTATTGGTGGATCAGGCTGATGTGGAGATTCGTGATGGGAAAATGCCTTATCAGGCGATTATCGATGCAGCGCTGAGTCGTGCTCGTCCAGTGTTGCTTGGTGCGTTTACCACGATTCTTGGTGTCGCTCCATTGTTGATTGATCCATTTTTCAAGAGTATGGCAGTGACGATCATGTTTGGTTTATTGTTTGCAACGATTCTGACGCTGGTGGTCATCCCACTGTTTTACGCCATGTTCTTCCGCGTAAAAGTACAAACCGCTTAAGCAGGAATGGTTAATCAAATAACAATCGTGTAAGCAATAAGCAATAAGCAATAAGCAATAAGTAATGCCAGTCCGTTGATCTGACTGGCATTATTTTTACTCAAATTTTCTTAGGATTGAAAATCTACGTTATGCTCCCTTTCATAGGCAAGAGGGAAAAGACTGAGTTATACCTAAGTGGCCGCTGATGTCACTTACAGCGTTTGAAGTATCAAGGAGAGGGTGATCCCAATGACAGAGAAAGAAATTGTCTTAAATTTCTGGAAAGCGATGGAAAGTAATAACTTCTATGCAGCAGCGGAGTACCTTACCCCAGATTGTGATGTGATTTGGCCGCTCACGAAAGAAGTGATACGCGGCAGAAAGAACTTTGCTGAATTGAACTCTGCTTATCCCTCAGATGGGAAGTGGTGCTTTAAGGTAGAGCGTATTGTCGGTGAGGGGGAGCAAGTGGTCACCGATGTGGTTGTGAGTGATGGTGTTCGTTCAGATCGCGCGATTACATTCCATACAGTGCGAAATGGACTGATTTTTAAACAAGTTGAGTACTGGCCAGAAGAGTATCAAGCGGCAGATTGGCGTACAAAATGGGTAGAACGTGCTGAATAATATTAACCTAAATTTATTACGCTCCTTGCATGTGTTGCTTGAGGAGTGCCACGTGAGTAAAACGGCCGAGCGATTACACATAACACAATCCGCGGTTAGTCGTCAGTTAGCTCAGTTACGTGAATTATGTGGTGATCCTTTATTGGTTCGTCACGGAAACCAATTGATTCCGACGCCAAGAGCTTTGCTTTTAAAACAAAAACTTGATGCTCTGCTTTCTGAGTTCGATCATCTATTGGATGACAAGCCGTTTGAACCCTCTGATTGGCAAGGAGAGTTGGTATTTGCGTCGAGTGACTATGTTGCTCAATACGTATTGCCCGATATTGCTTTTCACTTGAGCGATCTTACCCCTCAATTGGATATGGCTTATCGACTATGGCAACCCCATTTTTTAGATAAATTGCATGAGACGGGCATCCATATTGCGTCTTCCATGTATCCAGAAAAACCCCAAGGCGTATCTAGCGTCCATATTGGATCTGATTCTTCAGTGTGTCTTATGAAAGCTTCCCATCCTTTAGCGGCTAAATGCACGATAAGCCTTGAGGAACTTACGGCTTACTCACACATCAAGGTGACTGGTGGTGGGGATAAAGACTCCAGTACGGATTTAGCGTTAAAAGAACGTGGTTACACGCGTCATATTACTTTCAAGGTGCCTTTTTTTTCGGCCGCGGTTCAACGCTTGGTATCGAGTGATCATTTGATGGTGGTGCCTGAACATATTGCGGTTAACCTCGCGAAACATTGGGATTTAGTTCATAAAGCATTGCCTATAGAGACACCCGTACATCAATATTGGTTAATGTGGCATCCCAAATATGATAACGATCCTGCGCATAAATGGGTACGAGAAGAGATTCGTGCCGTTATGCAAATTTCTGAATATTCGATTCATTAAGCTATGTTCGCTAAAGCATGTTCACTAAGGATATGATTCTAAATCATGGCGATTATGAATAAGTTTGATTTCTATTTATACCGCCTTTGTTGCTAGATTAGCGCAAAGAGGGAGAGATTATTATGACACTGACCGTTTGGTTATCACTTTTTACAGTTTGTCTATTGGGCGCAATGTCGCCAGGGCCGAGTTTAGCGATTGTCGCCAAGCATTCACTTGCTGGTGGGCGTATTAATGGTTTAGCCACGGCTTGGGCGCACGCTTTTGGTATTGGTATATATGCGTTCATTACTTTGGTTGGCTTGGCGGTTGTGCTTCAACAAAGTCCACTGCTTTTCAAAGGCATTAGCCTAGCAGGTGCGGCTTATTTGGCTTACTTGGGGTTCAATGCTTTACGTTCAAAAGGTGGTGTAGCCGCTAAGTTGGCATCGGGTGAAGAAACAACGGTGTTCCAATCTGCGCGCGAGGGATTTTTGATTTCCATTCTAAGTCCGAAAATCGCATTGTTTTTTATTGCACTATTTAGCCAATTTGTCGCGCTAGGAAATGATCTGAGCAATCAAATGGTCATTGTCGCCACGCCTTTTGTTGTTGATGGCTTATGGTATACATTTATAACGTTGATACTCTCTAATTCACGAGTTGTTGAACGCATTCGTTCTAAAGCCGTATTGATTGACCGACTTTCGGGAATTGTGCTTATGTTACTAGCCGTTCGCGTTGTCGTGACAATTTAGTGATTCTCAAAGAGAATACCAATTCAAATAACTGTATTACTCAAAAGGCGACCGAATTGGTCGCCTTTTGAGTATGAGTGACAACTTGTTGTATGACGGATAGCTTACTGTGCTTGATAAAAAAACACCCTATCTGGAATCATAAGATAGGGCGTTAGCAAGGATTTGTGCTCAGGAACATAGGGAGTGGTTTACGATCAGCGACGCACTTCTTCAAACTCGCCTTCAATCGCATCGGCTTTACCGGTATTGAATTCATATTCTTGATGCGCCTCTTGCTGCATCTGTTTCATGCGTTTTTCAATACGTTTGCCAGTAATTAGTGCAGCGATGGTCAATGGAATCGCCATGATTAGGCTAAATACCAAGGTAAAAAAGCCAGTAACCAATGCTAATGCTGTAACAATAATTCGATTCATATCTATATGACCTCTCTTTCAATCTATGTGCTTAGATTAGCGTCTCGAACATGAACGAAACATGAATATATCGTTCAATTTAGTTGGTTAATGTCTGAGCAATGTCAAACCCCAGTTAAAAAGAAAAGAGCAAATGAAAAAACGCCTGAGTGAATCAGGCGTATAAGCGGGGGAAATTATATTAGTACTGCGCGAAGCGCTTATTATCTAAATGATGCGGTTGTGCTCGTTACCCGTGGTGGTTAACGTTGTGGAGCAAAGTTACCTACTGTTTTGGGAAAGTTTGGTAACGAACACCCATCATTTGTTCCATACAGTGTACAACTTGGCAGCTGTAACCGAATTCGTTGTCATACCAGATGTACAGCACGCAGCGCTTGTCTTGAGCGATAGTCGCTTGTCCATCAACGACACCTGCATGACGTGAACCGACCAAGTCACTTGATACGATTTCAGTGGAATCCGTGTAATCAATTTGTGCAGATAATTTTGAATTCAGAGCCATGTCACGTAGGTATTCGTTGAGTGAATCACGATCCACATCCTCACCTAGGTTTAGGTTTGCAACTGCCATTGATACGTTTGGTGTAGGTACGCGTATCGCATTGCCAGTCAGTTTACCGGCTAGTTCTGGTAGTGCCTTTGCTACTGCTTTTGCCGCGCCCGTTGAGGTCAGAACCATGTTCAATGATGCGCTTCGACCACGACGATCACCAGAGTGGAAGTTATCGATTAGATTTTGATCGTTCGTGTACGAGTGAACCGTTTCGATATGCCCAGAAAGCACGCCGTATTTGTCATTCAATGCTTTTAGCACTGGCGTGATTGCGTTTGTGGTGCAACTTGCCGCAGAAATGATGGTGTCACTGTCTTGAATGACGGATTCATTAACGCCAAACACGACGTTCTTGATATCACCTTTACCTGGGGCAGTCAGAAGTACTTTCTCTGCGCCATTACATGCCACGTGTTGACTTAAGCCCTCGGCATCACGCCAAACTCCCGTGTTATCGACAACCAGTGCGTTATTAATGCCGTACATTGTGTAATCAACGTCACTTGGGCTATTGGCATAGATGATCTGAATGTAGTTACCATTAATGATCAGTGCTTTACGCTCTTCATCAATGATGATGCTGCCGTTGAACTGCCCATGAACGGAGTCGCGTCGTAGCAAGCTAGCACGTTTTTCCAAATCGCCTTTTTTGCCACCACGAACGACGATTGCTCGCAGGCGCAGTGGATAACCAGGCCCACTTTTTTCAATTAACAAGCGCGTAAGTAGGCGACCAATACGACCAAACCCATAAAGAACGACATCACGTGCGGCAATGGAAGAGTCAGCATCACGAGCGCCGTGCAGAGCGGTGTGTAAGAAATCATTTAACGCAGAAGCATCATCGTGATCTTTCCAGTACATACCCGCAAGTTGACCAACATCCACACGGCAAGAAGAGATACTCATTTCGCAAAGCGCTTCGACAAACGGCATGGTTTGCTCAAGAGAAAGAGGGCTTCCAGTGTAACGTCTTGCGATACGGTGAGTTTTGAGAATGTCGATGGTGGTTGCGTTAATAAGTGTTTTACCAAATAGGACGACTTCGATTCCTTTTTGACGGTATAGCTTACCAATAAGAGGGGAGATAGATTCAGCAATTGTTTGGCTTGTTTGCCAGTCTTGGAGATATTTCTCTGGACTCATTGTTGTATTGGACCTTTCACGTTTGGGGGGCTGACCTTAATTTCGACCGATACCGTAACGTATAATTTCACCACAGCAGTAGAGTACGAAATAAGGATTGTAATTGGTTTGTAATAATTATGTGTGCGGATTGTACGGGTGTGACGCTTATTCTGCTAGGAAAATAAATACAGCACTAGCTGATGCTTTTATCGTGATTGAGTTCGATTTACGTGATTAGCGTAACACCTTTATCCTATTGACTTTAAAAATTCTAATGACTTAATTTTTGATGATAATGTTTGAGTTCAATTAATTAGGTGCAAATATGAGATGTTGAATTTGTATATTTTAATTCTAATCACAAAATGAGAGAGGTTGACGCAGAATTGTCCGCTATGATGTCAATCATCTTACGTCTAAACCCATTGAGGGCGTAATGGGCCTAATTTAAAATGATTCAAATACAAAATTTTGTAACATGTCACAGTTTAAAACATGGTTGAGGTTTGCTTTGCATCTGCGCGTAGGTGTTCAATTGGTCATCTTGACTGAGAAAAGATGAATTATGAGCAACTCGAACTATGATTGGTTGAGTTCATAAGCAAAGCTTGTTTTAATTTCGCTACAAACCAAATTATCTGTGGCTTACAGAGTGAGAATAAAAAGGATGTAAGATGTTCAAACTTGCTGTGATTGGAACAAACTGGATTTCCCAACAATTTGTTGAGGCCGCGATTCAAACCAAAGAATTCACTCTTCAGGCGGTCTATTCCCGAGGGTTAGAAAAGCACGCACATTCGGCGAACCCTATAAAGCAAAATCTTATTACGATAATCTTGAAGCGCTAGGAAAAGATGCGGACATTGATGCTGTTTATATCGCGAGTCCTAACTCATTTCATGCTCCCCAAGCAATCCAGATGCTAAATGCAGGAAAACATGTCATTTGCGAAAAGCCCATGGCGTCAAATTACTCATTGGCAAAAGCGATGTTTAAGTGTGCAGAAGAAAACAACGTCGTACTCTTTGAGGCATTTATGTCACCTTACACGTTGAATTTCCAAGTATTGCGAGACAGCTTGCCAAGCATTGCACCTTTGCGCCATGCGACCATCAGTTATTGTCAGTATTCGTCACGATATCAAAAATACCTAAATGGTGAGAACCCAAACACGTTTAACCCTGAGTTTTCAAATGGATCAATCATGGATATTGGTTACTACTGCGTGGGTGCCGCGATTGAACTGTTTGGGGAACCAAATAGCGTTCAAGCAAGTGCTCATGTTTTACCATCGGGTGTAGATGGTTGTGGCAGTGTTACGTTGGCATACGATGGCTTTAACGTGAATTTACTCCACTCAAAAGTGAGCGACTCTCTTATTCCGAGTGAGTTTCAAGGAGAGCAGGGCAGTGTGTTGGTGGATATGATTGCCACAGGACGTGGCGTAGAACGTGTTCTGCGAGGTAGAGAAAAAGAAGTACTCACGTTACCTCAAACAGACAACCACATGTTTTATGAAGCGCAAGCATTTGCGCATCAGCTAAAATTGGGCTCGATTGATGAACAAACAAAGCAACGATCTTTGACGGTAGCGAAAGTACTGTCTGAAATTCGAATGCAAACCGGCGTTATTTTTCCTACAGATAATGGTTTTTCCTGCGGATAGATGTCTACTAGTGGAAGCAGATAAAACAGTGCTTGCTTTGCGCGACAATGCCGTGTGGAGCAATCAACCTTAGTCATTAATGAATGCCATTCAGCCCTCGGAAGTTGGGCTGAATGGGATAGGGTTGAATGGTTTCATGTTTATATACGTGTTAACTCTGATTTAGGTGTTAACGAAATGACTTACTGTGATTGGCACAAGGTTAACTTATTAATCGTCTTACGATACGTCAGGTAAGCGGCAATCCCAGCGAATAGATTACCGATACAGGCTCCCATGAGCAGGCCTTGAATACCACCTAGCTGCGCGCCGATCCACAAGCAAGGTAGGAAGAATAAGAACAGACGCAACGCAGAAATGGTCAAAGCTGTATAGGATTTGCCCAGAGCATTGCAAATGGACACCATCAACATGCACACGCCGAGAGAACCTAAACTGATTGGGACAATCATTAAGTGCATGTCGAGTACGTGTTTGACTTGATCGTCACTGGTCATCAACAAAGAGAGCGGATCTGCCGCAACAAAAGTAACAACTGCAATAAGAAACTGGAATCCGAGGATGAATTTTACTGCAATGGTAACGAGCGCTTGAATGTCGGTATAGTTTTTTGCGCCTAATAGACGGCCAACCATTGGCGGCATAGACATGGTTAGTGCCAGCACGGAAACAATTGCAAAAAACTCATAGCGTGAACCGAGTGCCCAAGCTGCAACAGCTGCGGTGCCAAAGCCGGCTAAAAGCTTAGTGGCTAGCATCGACGATAAAGGTGGCAATAATTGGCTTATCATTGCTGGCCCCATAATATTTCCAATTGAAGCGACGCTCTTCATAATGTTTAAATCGTGCCATTGGAATGTTGCCCAATGATTCCGTTGTACACGAGGTGCAACGACTAAAATGCCAAACCCAAATGCGAGAATGGTTGCAATTGCAGCGCCATTGATACCGAGATCAAAGGTAAAAATAAACAGTGGATCGAGGATCAAGTTCACCACACTGGTTACCATCATCATGGTTCCAGGCAACATCGTGTTTCCGTTCGCGCGGCAAATACTGTAATAGAAGTATAGTACGGCACCTACCCATGAACTGACTAACCACCAAGGCCAATAAGTGTCGATGATTGGCATCACGGTTTCTGGTGCACTCAGTAGCGAGAGTATTGGGTAGCGAAGTAACCAGATAATTACTCCAAATATCGCAACACCAATAGAACCGATCATAAGAACCAAACCACCAAGCTGTTTAGCATAGCGAGAATCGTTGGCCCCAAGCGCTTTCGAAATAACTGCCGTTGTCGCGATGCCTAAGCCTACTTGGATGCCAATGATCACCATCTGAAGAGGGAGGGTAAAGCCTTGTGCGGCTAGTGGTAAAATACCAAGTTGTCCAATGAAAGCACTGTCGACAAGCTGAAAACTCATCAAAGACAACACCCCAAATAGCATGGGCCATGTCATAGTAAACAGTTGTTTTGCAAGAGAGGGCTGTGCAGGTTCAGAAAGAGAAGACATAGCGTCCTAGGGTATTGTATGAGTAGATAGTATTCGTATTGTACATGCCGTATGGCGAAGAAACAAAAAGAAACCCCGAGCAAGTCGTCCTTGCTCGGGGTTGAATACTTAAACTATTCGGGCTTACTTTTTGCCGCTAGTTTGCTTGTCTTCTTCAGTCAATTCGCGGATACGGCGGCTGATGTCACGACGTGCTTTAGAGATTTCTGCACTCTTGATGATGTGGTCATCCACGCGATCTTCGTAGTCAGCTTTCATATTCTTGATGATTGCTAGAATTTCATCGTGCGTCATTTCTGGCTTGATGTAGTCTAGTAGGTTTTCTAATAGGTCTACACGTTTGCGGTTGTCACGAACTTTTTTCTCGTTATCAAGTAGCTCACGTTTTAGTTTGTTTTTACGGCGAGCTTGGTTAACGATTTCAAATACGCTACTCATGGTTCCCTTTCCTAATTTGTGAAATATCTGACTCGATTAAAGCACAACATTTCCTTGCATAACAGTCTTTAGATCAAACCAAATGTCGAGTTGAGCATTTATCCATCAATTCTATTTGGCTGAAAATGTTCGTTACTTAAAAGCGTGTGCAATCTGAGATTCAAGCACTGTGACTCATTGTCATAGGCGTTTCTTCACTATATTATCGGTCTCATTCAATACAGAAAAATGAAGCTCGAAATGAACGCTGAGATTATTGCGGAGCAAATCGAAAGCCAAGAAAACGAGAACAGCAGAGACTCTTTGGCTGATAGACTCAAGGCAGCATACGTTGCAGCGAGAACGCAACTTGAAATCATCGAAGTTGAACTGAACCGTTCAAAGATCATGATGATAGATGAGAACGGAAAGATGACCAAAGTGTCCATTCTGTCAGAGCACTAAGACTTACCCCGATTCGCAAAGGGTGTCAGGTCTATGCGCTATGCTTTAGCCTGATACCCAAATTCAAATGCAAAAATAATAAGGAAATGCATTATGAAAGTTGAGCTAACGGCAATTGAAGCGCGCGTTATTGGTTGCTTAATTGAAAAAGAAGTGACTACCCCTGACCAATACCCTTTAAGCCTTAACGCACTGACGAATGCGTGTAATCAAAAAAGTAACCGCGAACCGGTTATGTCATTGTCTGAAGCGGATGTCCTTGATGCTATCGACGCCTTGATTGAGCGTCGACTTGTCAGTGATGAAAGCAGTTTTAATAGCCGTGTAAGCAAATATCAACATCGTTTCTGCAATACGGAATTTGGTGACTTACAACTGACAGAACAAGAGAAAGGCATCGTTTGCTGTATGTTACTTCGTGGTGCGCAAACACCCGGTGAAATCCGCACACGTACCAATCGTCTAGCGACATTCAGTGACGTAAAAGAAGTCGAAAATGTCCTTGAGCATTTAGCAAGCGATGAGAGAGGTCCACTAGTGGTCAAGTTGCCACGTGAGGCTGGCAAGCGTGAATCTCGTTACATGCACCTGTTTTGTGGCGAAGTGGACATGAGCGAACTTGCTGCTGCGGTCACGGCACCATCTTCTGCAAGCGCTGAGCGTATTACACAGCTTGAACAAGAAGTGGCACAATTAAAAGAAGAATTAGAAGCGCTAAAAGAGCAGGTTGAATCGCTACTTTCATGAGCGAACTCATCGAACACCGTTGGAGTGTGTATTTGATTCGTAATAACCGCAATGCATTGTATTGCGGTGTTACCAATGATGTAGAGCGTCGCTTCAAACAGCATCAATGTGGCAAAGGTGCAAAAGCATTGAAAGGTAAAGGGCCTCTGACATTAGAATGGTTCTCGCCTTTTAAAAGCAAAAGCACTGCGATGAAAGTCGAATATTTCATTAAACAACTATCTAAAATAACAAAGAAGCACTGGTTTCATTGGGAGCCAAGATAGTTGTTGATGATGAGCAGAAAATCAGAGTTGTGGACTGTTAAGAACCACAGCTTCTTGTTTTTAATAAACCGCTTTAAATGGCGGTTTAATTTTGTTTGCCTTTCATTAAACAAATGCGGTTTGGATATATCATTTTTTAACGCGCTAACAGATAATATTGAATGTGCCAACTAGGCTTATATACATATACCCGAGCATCTTGAAGTTACTTGGGAATAATAATGGCACATGAAATGAGTGAATCGAGTACAGGGATGACTCGGCTAGGTAGTAGAAGAGAGCGAGAATCGCTCAATATAAAGAGAAAAGAGCAACAAATGAGAAAATCGTTACTACTTTCCCTGATATCGATAGCAGGCTTTTCGCCAGTTGCACAAGCCACTCAAGTATTGAATGGTTATTGGGCCTATCAAGATTTTTTAGAACAATTTCCGGAACAAAAGCAGTTAACTGAACAGTTATCTGAAGCCGTTCGGGAACGCCCCGCACCTTTATCGGTTTCTCAAAATCGTCCTCTTCGAATTTCAGTGGTTTATCCCGGTCAGCAGGTATCGGATTATTGGGTAAGAAATATTGATGCTTTTGAGCAGCGCCTCGACAAGCTGAATATTAACTATCAAATTAATCAGGTATTTACGCGTCAAACTCAGATGTTAAGCAACAAAGCTTATCACTAATGGAAGCACTTAAGAATAAAACGGATTATTTGGTTTTTACACTCGATACAACAAGGCATCGCAAATTCATTGAGCACGTCCTTGATTCATCAAAAACAAAGCTCATTTTGCAAAATATCACCACGCCAGTAAGAGACTGGGATGAACACCAACCTTTTTTGTATGTAGGTTTTGACCACGCAGAGGGAAGCCGAAAGCTCGCTGAGGAATTTGGTAAGCGTTTTCCTAAGCACAGCAATTACAGTGTGCTCTATTTTTCTGAGGGGTACATCAGTGATATTCGCGGTGACACATTCATAGAGCAAGTCACTCGCAACAATCAGTTTGAGTTACAGTCGGCGTACTATACCAAAGCGACGAAAGCTTCGGGATATGATGCCACTAAAGCGAGTTTATCGAAGTACCCAGATGTGGAGTTTATCTACGCTTGTTCAACCGATGTGGCTTTGGGGGCTGTGGATGCATTGAAAGAGCTTGGCCGTGATGATGTGATGATTAATGGCTGGGGAGGCGGTTCTGCTGAACTAAAAGCGATTGAAAATGGTGAGTTGGATATTACTGTCATGCGAATGAATGACGACACCGGTATCGCAATGGCAGAAGCAATAAAGTGGGACCTAGAGGGCAAGTCGGTTCCGACCGTCTACTCTGGGGACTTTGAAGTTGTGACTCAATCAGACTCGGCAGAGCGAATCAATGCTTTGAAAAACGAGCATTTCGATACTCAGATAACTGATGGCGACTAACCTAAATTCAAAAAGCGTCGGTCACTCGCGACGCTTATTACTAAGATCATTATTCTTGTTCTTGCTCCGATCATTCTTGGGATATTTGTTCAAAGTTACTATTTTTCTAAACAAATCATCGGACAGGAAGTCGCGCGTACCAAGCAACAGACCTCTGCGTTGGTTCATAGCATCTTTGATAGTCAGTTTGCTGCACTTCAAATTCATCACGACAGTAACTCTAAGAGTGAAGTAGTTCGCCAGTTTTATGCCGATAGAAATGAAGAAATCCTCAATTATTACTATTTGAGCGTGGATCAAAGTGACCCATCGCATACCCCAGAATTTCGCTTTTTAACCAATCATCAGGGAATCATTTGGGATGATGGGAATGCACAGTTCTATGGCATTAATGACCTTGCACTGGACAACCTTGCTGGCGAGATCGCCTTTAGTAACAATTGGTACTACATCAACGTAATGACATCGTTAGGCTCTAGGCACATGTTGGTTCGCCGAGTGCCAGTATTAGCAGCTTTAAATGGTGAAGTGCTTGGGTTCTCATACAATGCCGTTGTGTTGGATAACAACTTTGCTCTGATGGAGAAGCTCAAACGTGAGGGAAACGTCGACAATGTTGTGCTTGTTGCCAATGAGATTCCACTTGCAAGTTCAACGACCGGAAATGAAAGTTATACATTAGGCGATGTCGTTAAAAATAAAGGTAAGCAACGAACACTCGAAAATCTGCTGATCATTGATACGCCAATCAAAATAAATTCGGTTGAGACAGATCTGTGTTTGCTTTCGGTTCAAGATAATCAAAGTGTTGTGACGTTGCAGATCCAGCACATATTGGCAATGTTTGCATCGATCATCGGTATGATCATGATTGCATTGCTTACGAAAGAGTGGATAGAGAGTAAAGTTTCTGAACAGCTTGAATCGCTAATGTCATACACGCGGTCTGCCAGAGAGGAAAAAGGGTTCGAACGTTTTAATGGTTCAGATATCGAGGAATTTGATGATATTGGTTCGACTCTCGAAAATACATTTGAAGAGCTAGAAGCTCAGAAAAAATCATTTCGAGACCTGTTTAAATTTGCGTTATCCCCGATTATGGTTTGGTCTGCTGACGGTGTACTTATTCAAATTAACCCAGCGGCGGGAAAAGAGCTATCGATTGATGATCATCAGCGAGTCATTCTTCCAGTCTTCACCGAGTTTAAGGAGAAGTTAGCTCCACACCTTCGAATGGCGGCTCAAGGGGCGACTCTAACCGGGGTTAACGTGCCGATTGACGATAAAGTGTATCGTTGGAATTTGTCTCCAATCCGCGTGGAAGATGACATCAGCGGGATTATCGTACAAGGACTGGATATCACGACGCTGATTGAAGCAGAAAAACAGAGTAATTTAGCGCGTCGAGAAGCCGAAAAGTCAGCACAATCTCGGGCAGACTTTTTAGCTAAAATGAGTCATGAAATCCGTACTCCAATCAACGGCATACTTGGTGCTGCGCAGTTGATGCGAGATTCACTGGAAACGCCAGAACAGAAAAGCCAAATTGATGTTTTAAGTCACAGTGGTGAACACCTTCTTGCGGTACTGAATGATATTTTAGATTTCTCAAAAATTGAGCAAGGGAAATTCAATATTCAAAAGCACACTTTTGCCTTTGCTGACACGGTACGAACCTTAGAAAATATTTATCGCCCGATTTGTGTTAACAAGGGGGTCGAGTTTGTGATTGAGAATCAACTTGATCCAAGCGTTGAGATTTTTACTGACCAAATTCGGTTGAATCAGATTTTGTTTAATCTGGTGAGTAACGCCGTTAAATTTACCCCTTCAGGGCAAATACGCTTAACGGCCAAGTTAGGACAGTATTACGCCAAAGAAAGCGGAGCCTTAGTCGTTGAAGTGGAAGATACCGGAATCGGCATCGAGGCGAGTAAGCTTGAGCAAATGTTTGAACCTTTTGTTCAGGAAGAAGCCTCGACAACAAGAGAATATGGCGGCA
The DNA here is from genome assembly GCF_003544875.1 of Vibrio alfacsensis. NCBI lineage: Bacteria > Pseudomonadati > Pseudomonadota > Gammaproteobacteria > Vibrionales > Vibrionaceae > Vibrio > Vibrio alfacsensis. Next base: position 1,136,773 of record NZ_CP032094.1, on the reverse strand, counting down.
GTGGTTTGGGACTAACCATAGTGAAAAACTTGGTTGATATGCTGGATGGTGATGTTCAGGTTCGCAGTCGTAAAGGATACGGCACAACATTTCTCGTGAAGTTACCGGTCAAGGAGCGAGAGAGAGTATTTGATGCACAGGACGCTGATCATAGAATGCCTGCAGGCCAGTTATTTGATGAATCTCTGAAAGTGTTATTGGTTGAAGATAACCATACTAACGCCTTTATTTTAAAAGCCTTTTGCCAAAAGTATAAGATGAACGTCGATTGGGCCAAAGATGGCTTAGAGGCGATCGAAAACTTACAAGAATACAGCTATGATCTGATTCTGATGGATAATCAGTTGCCTCATTTAGGGGGGATTGAGACAACCAAGGAAATCAGACTCAATTTGCGTTTAGGTACCCCTATTTATGCATGTACTGCCGATACCGCAAAAGAAACAGGAGATGCATTTATGGCTGCTGGCGCAAACTATGTGTTATTAAAGCCGATTAAAGAAAAAGCTCTTCATGAAGCTTTTGTCGACTTCAAGCAGCGATTTTTTATGGAAAAAGCTTAGTCTCACGAAAACAACGTAACCATGCTTGCCTGTTTGTATTCAGTTAGCTACTTGTGTTTAGGTGGGCAATATTGTTGGTTAATAGGTTCTCTATTAAAGATATTACTGGCGGTAATGCCTCCAAAAGTAATGAAAGTGAGGGCTATCCATGTTGAAGTGTCGGGAGCCTCATTAAAAATGGGAGTCGCAAGTAATGTGGCAACCATTGGCGTGAGAGCCAAATGCGGCGCTAGCTTCCGCCCCAATTGTTCGAACTGCATAAAGAAAAGTATACGAAGCGATTAATCCCGCTCCAACCCCTTGGAGTAGTATATGTCCGAATAATGTTTTCCACGGCCATTCACTCAAAGGGGTTTGAGCGAGGTGACTGTCTAGCAAGCCAATACTGATGCTAATGATGAGTAAACCTAAGGAAATCAGTGCGACGAATCCAGCTGCTACATGGGCGCTAAGATTCGCCACCCGTGCACTGATGGTAAATACCGCCCACATTAAACTGCCTAACAACAGCAAAGAGTGCCCATAGAGTTGCTTCCAATGATATTGAGAACCAAGATTCGATAGTAAAAAAACGATGATGCCAATCAATAACATAGTTAGCCCAAACTGCCTCATTGTACTTAAGGGCTGCTGATAGCAAACAATGGCAATGCATGAGACAAACAACGGTAAGGTCCCAGGGATCAGCGCACTACCGTGTGAGACTGGCGCGTATAGCATCGCCGTGCTCGCAATTAAGAGGTAGGGAAGGCCGCTCCCCACGACCATGCCGAACAAGTAACGTGATGGAATGACCGCGATATTGATCTTATGCTTGATGACGAAAGGCAGCATGACGAGAGCTGGCAATAAGAAACGTGTCAGTGCAATATCAGCGGGCTGTAAGGCTGACATTGCCCCACCTTTGAGCGACAGAAAAAAACCTGACCACAGCAGTACGGTCGTGATAATTGCAGCGTATCCCATTGCCATTTTCCTATTCATGCTTTTGGTGTAAACGATTTGTTAATTATGACGTGAATGTTCGGCTCATCGGTGGCAAAATAGCGCTCAATATCAAGGTCTTTTAGTGAATTTTAGCGTGAGGGGTAAAATATTGATGAAATTTGGCAGGAGGCCGAATGGATAAGATAGATAAGATGCTGCTTAATTTAATTCAAAACAATGCAACATTAACGACTTCAGAGTTGGCCGATATGGTCGGACTGTCAGCCTCTCCTTGCGCTAGACGTATCAAACGTTTAGAGAAAACAGGGGTCATCTCTGGCTACCAAGCTGTACTTTCACGGAGTAAGATTGGCATCTCAATGACGGTATTTGTTGAAGTCAGTTTGAATAATCACCAAGCCTCATCCATTGATGATTTTGAGTCAGAAATCACTCAAATTGAAGAGATCATATCGTGTCATGTCGTATCCGGTGCATACGACTATTTACTTGAAGTGGTGACGAACGATCTGCAAGGCTATGAAGCGTTTATGCGAAAAATTCAGCGGCTTAACAATGTCAAAGACATCCACTCACATCTTGCAATAAGGCAAGTAAAGGAAATGGTAGTTTACCTATTTACTGATCAGCTTATCTATTTATTAATCAGTACATCCGCTTGTTGAGTCCGGAAAGTTATCGGGTCGAGGGATACTCTGAGCACGGCTTCAGTGCGGTAATGCCGAAATCTATAGAGATATAGAAGAAAAACAATAAAAACGGAGCCAGTTTCCTGCCTCCGTTTAAAGAATTTGTTTAAGCCTTATTGGTATTTGTATTTTGAAATTTCACAGTTACCTGTGCTTCTATCAACCTTAAATGAGAAAGCGGCTGAATGGTATTCCCGTCCATCATTCCAAATAGTTTCTCCAAAGATTTTACACAACTCCAAATCACTGATGGAACCGAACTGTTTAACGTGCCTAACTACTGACAAGAACTTGGCTTTAGTAGCATTAGGACATTCCCTGTTACTTAATCGATTGATAACCATATGAGTATCATCATCTCCGGCCAAATATGACTTTTTATTAAATTTTGTTAATGAGTAAAGTATCCAAATTCTGGTCGAAAGTAAAGCATTATTGTGACGCACATCTCTTAAATGATGTTTATTTGAACATTTTGACATCGGGTAGAATCGCAGATGTTGTAATTGTTAACAGATTCAGTGAGATGCGTTTTTTGCTTCTAGGAGAGTACTGGCTTCTGAGTGATATAATTCGGCTAGCTTGCGCACTTGACTGGCAAGTTGCCTATAGTCATTCCCGAGTTGCTTCGAATGGAGATAATAGTGTCCAGAATTCGTCGCATTTGCAGCTGAGCCAGATGCTTCGCAAGTGTCACTAAGGTGTTGCCATTGCCTTGCTAAACGTTGTGATTGAATAGACAGACTTTGTAAATGATCGGAACGTACTATGAGTTCATCACCAAACTTAACCGCGGCGTCTATTTGCCCAAGTAGTATTTCTCGATTTGACGGTGTTTGCCAAAATAGGTTTAGCTCCGATAATGAGAAGTGATGAGATATCAGTTTACGTTGTTGGTGCTGCTTGAGTAGAAGATTGTACGAGTCAACATGTATATTGTAGATGGACTCTAATTGATTGAATTGGTTAAGATTGTGATGCCACGATATGTGGTTGCATTCGATCGCAGAGTTGACCGAACTTGAGAGCAACGTTATTACCAATATCCATTTGGGTTTAATCATAGGTTCGAAAACTCCCTTACTTCTCATGAGTATAGTTACATAAGGATCAAAAGAACATGAAGAAAGCACTCGTCGCATTAGGAATATTGCTCCTGTTTGGAGGCATCGGCGCTGGCTACTATTTCTTTGTGATGCAGCAAGACCAGCCAGAAGACACGAGTGAGACAGCAGCATCAACGCCGGTGCTTGACTTAAAAGAAAGTGAGCAGGTGCCAACCTTGGCCGAGCCCGTGTTACAAGAGCCAAGTGAATACTATGTGATAGAGCGTCGGATTGACGTTTACAATCACCCCAAAGAGACCGCATTGGTTGTCGATACCCTTTACAAAGGTGAAAAGGTTGCCGTACTAGAACAAAACGATGGTTGGTTTCGTCTATCTGATTACATTGTGTATGAAGAGGGTGGAGAAGAGACCGCTGAATGGGTCAATTCAAAAGGTCTGTCTGATGCACAACCGGTGATCAAAGAGCAAGAACGTCTGGATACATTAGACGGCTACTTACAAAAATCAGACGACTTGAAAGTACATTTGGACATGTTCCGAAATAAGACGCAGCTGTTATTAGATGATGAAACATGCAGACCGAGTGATTTTGATGAGTTAGGAGGGTGGGTTCGTTCGGTGACATACAAGGCTCGTAACGTGTATTTCATCTACTGTGGCGGTCTTGAGCAAGAGAACAAAATTTATTTGGATGTCGATAAAGGTGAGATATTCTATCGCTAACCGATTTTGCTGTTCTTTTCCGAAGTGTTTAGGACAGATTGGTAACCGCATATTGATACCCATGCACTTAGGATAATCGGCCACTTAACTTAGAAGTAAGAGCAGACTTAGTACAATTGATAACCAAGCATCGAGAGATTAATCGGGTATTGCGACACTGAAATACTATTTGATAATTTTTAGTTGTGAACAATAACCATTAGGAATACTATCAGCGGGCTGAGTATAAGTATTCGGCTTGTTTTGTTTTAAGTGAGCTTTTATGCCTTGGATTTATGTTAGAAAACTGTTTTTGCTGCTTCTTGCAATGGCGTTGTCGCCAATGCAGGCAACGGCTGCGCAAACAGAACAAAAATCCTATTTGCCTCACTTTTCTAAGCTGCAGCCTTTTACTGTCAGTCACGTTGCAGCGAACGCGTTGGTTGACTTCACTGAGTTTAGTGAAGAAAGCACACAGGCTCCGGTTTCGGAAAGTCACGCGTTTCAAGATTCACTCGCTATTTTTAATTCTCAACGTTGGGTTAGCCATTTACGAGAGAACGTCGATGATGAACATATAGAGTTCATTGGCGACTTAACCACCCCTTTCTATGCTGATGCGGGCTATGCCTATAGCTTAATGGACATCAGTTGGCGTCAAAATCAATCCGTTTTTAACCATTTTACAAGTGAGCACCGACTGTCTGGCTGGAAAGAAACCAATGCCATGTACGTTGCGCTCAACAGTCAATACTCTGCGTAAACACCATCAATCGGCACGTCTAGTGCTTTCTTAACACGACGATTTTCTACAGAGCAAATAAAGATCTCTGTGCATTCAATGCCTGCTTATTCTGCAGGTGGGTACTTTGTCGTGTCTTGAATCAATTAATTGAAACTTCACTGATGAGTGAAGGGATTATGTTTACATGAAGAAAACACCAAAACCTCAAAAGAATCGAAAAGTGCTGAATCATTATTCAGCATGGAAGTATGTCGTGCTCATTACGACAATCATTGTTTTAACGCTGAGTGCTATCCCAACATGGTTTGGTGAGCAGCCTTCCATTCAGGTATCGTTTGCTGATAATAGCAATAGCGCGATGTCTGTCGTTCAGCTTGACCAGTTACTAAAGACGCACCACATTCCAGCCTCTAAGATCATTGAGAAAGATGGCAAAACGACCATCGTTTTTGATGGTGAAGATGCGCAAAGTAAAGCTCGTGCATTGTTAAACGACCAGTTGGACAATGATGATAGCATCACATTTTCGTATGTGTCTGTGGCCCCTGAATGGCTGAATGAGATGGGTTTTAGCCCAATTAAGCTTGGTCTTGACCTTCGCGGCGGCGTGCAATTCTTACTGAACGTCGATGTAAACAAAGCTTTTGAAGAGCAACGCGATGCTTTAGTCGATGAAATTAAAGCGAGTTTGCGAGAGCAGCGTATTCGTGGTGTTCAAGTTCGAGCAGAAGCGCACAATCACATTGCCGTAAACAGTGATAATGAAGATGGCTTGAAAGCCGCAAGTCAGTTCATTCGTCAAAACTACTCAGGTTGGCAAATGACAAGCTCTGACCGTGGTTTTGAACTTCAACCTAGCGAACAGAATATTCAAGAGTTCCAAACGACGACACTTCAACAAAACTTGAAGATCATGCGCGGCCGTATCGAAGAGTTGGGTATTACAGAAGCATTAGTTCAGCGCCAAGGTAAAGAGAGCATTCGTATCGAATTACCGGGTGTTCAAGATCCAGCGCAAGCGAAAAACGTGATAGGCGCAACCGCAAGCCTTGCGTTCTATGAAGTAAAAGATGCGGGGCAGGCTCGCAGTAGCCAAGATCTTGTCCTTCAAGATAATGATGGCCGCACCGTCATTCTAGCGAAACGACCTGTATTGACTGGTGAGCACATTGTGAATGCGCGTGCTGGTATCGATCAGATGGGCATGTCTGAAGTTAACATTTCTCTTGACCACGCTGGTGGTAAGAAAATGAGCGACTTCTCTGCGACACACATTGGCAAGCCAATGGCGACGGTTTACCGCGAATACAAAACAAATGAACGTGGTATGACGGAACGCAGCGAACGAGTGATCAGTGTTGCTACGATTCAATCTCAATTAGGCAGTCAGTTCCGCATTACTGGTGCGGGTAGCATGGATGAAGCGCAAGAGCTTGCTCTATTGCTTCGAGCAGGCTCATTAACTGCGCCAGTCACTATTGTTGAAGAAAGAACAATTGGTGCTTCATTAGGTGCAGAAAACATTCAAAATGGTTTCGCTGCTCTAGCGCTAGGTATGGGGCTGACTTTATTGTTTATGGCGGTTTGGTACCGACGCCTAGGTTGGGTTGCAAACGTAGCACTATGTGCAAACATGCTTTGCTTACTTGGTCTAATCGCCTTGCTTCCTGGCGCGGTTTTAACGCTTCCTGGTATTGCTGGTTTGGTACTGACCGTAGGTATGGCGGTTGATACGAACGTCATTATTTTTGAACGTATTAAGGACAAGATGCGTGAAGGTCGTAGCTTCGCACAGGCGATTGATCTCGGCTTTGACAGTGCATTTGCGACCATCCTTGATGCCAACATCACAACCATGATCACGGCCGTGATTCTTTATGCCATTGGTAACGGCCCAATTCAGGGTTTTGCACTCACACTGGGCTTAGGTCTGATGACCAGCATGTTCACTGGTGTGTTTGCTTCTCGTGCAATGATCAATTTAGTTTGGGGCCGCGATGGCCGTCGTGATGTGAGGGTTTAATCATGGTCGAAATGTTAAAGCATAATATTCGTAAAATTCGTTATTTCACTACTTTTGTCTCGGTAGTACTGACAATCATTGCTTTGGTTGCACTTGGAGTAAAAGGGCTGAACCTTGGTCTAGACTTTACTGGTGGTATGGTTACCGAAGTAAAAGTCGATAAGCAATTGACTAATCATGATTTATTGAATGCTTTGCAACCAAAGCTAGGTGAGTCTACGTCGGTGACGCGTTCAGGAGAAGATGGTCGTTGGCTGATCCGTTACTCTGCTCCAACTGATGGTCAGTCAGTACCCAATGTTGCAGATGTTCTAAAGCCGATTTCCCATCAAGTTGAGGTGGTGAGCAACAGTATTGTTGGGGCACAAGTAGGGCAAGATCTGTTTGAACAAGGTGGTTTAGCACTGCTTGTTTCAGTACTGACGATTTTGGGTTATTTGTGTTTCCGTTTTGAATGGCGCTTAGCGAGCGGTTCACTGTTTGCATTGGCTCACGATGTGATCCTTGTGCTTGGCTTCTTCGCACTAACGCAGATGGAGTTTAACTTAACCGTATTCGCGGCAATTCTGGCTATCCTTGGTTACTCATTGAATGACTCAATCATCATTGCAGACCGAATTCGTGAGTTGTTAGTCGCTAAACAGAACTGGAAAACCGAGCAAATTAACGATGAAGCGGTACTAGCAACGTTTTCTCGTACTATGGTGACATCAGGTACAACGCTAATCACCGTCGGCGCGTTATGGATTATGGGCGGCTCAGCGTTAGCGGGCTTCTCTACCGCGATGTTCATTGGCGTGCTTTCAGGTACGTGGTCATCAATATCAATTGGTACGGTTTTACCAGAATGGCTAAAATTAGAACCCAAGCATTACTTGCCGGTGGAAATTGATACCGCACCATAGCGGTGAGAGTATAAGGTAAAAGTGCATGCGCCACTCATTTTGAGTGGCGTTTTTTTTGCCTCATTATTGTGCTTTCTGCACTAAATCAAAGCAAAGTAAAAATCTAAATTTCAGCGGTATAGTCCAAATGGAAGATGTAAATAAGGATGTATAAATTTAATTTAAATATAATTCATTAAATCTTCATAAGTAATTTATTTCAAACTAAGCATGATAAACATTGCACTGAAATATGGATATTGGAGTTGTTATAACGTGCAGTCGAATAGAGTAATCATCCCAATTGTTATTGACAAAGATCCTCAGCCAATAATGAATGTAACAGCGATTGTTTTCCATGTAACTGCATGATTAATCGGGTTTTTTGTAAGCTTGCATATACGCGAGGATTATGGTTTTGTCTTATAAAACAGCACCTTGCGTCTAATTAACAAAGGCATAACATTTCAGCGTTAGTGAGATCTAAATCAATCTTATGCAAATGAATTAGATTTTTATTTGAAATGTAATAATTCTTCGTTAATTTAAAATAAAGGCAGCAATGGAATTGTTGTTGAAATAATAAATAACACGTTAGTTGGCAAAATATTTGCCTTAGTCTTAGTTCGCTATCATTAAAGCCGTAAAGAATGGAGTCTTCAATGAAGAAAGTTGCGTTGATCACGGGATCAAAAGGTGGAATTGGCTCAGCCATTACTTCTCAATTAGTCGATGATGGTTTCCGAGTAGTCGCTACATACTCGACAGGAAATTATGAATCAGCACAAAAATGGTTTCACGAAAAAGCATTTGATAAAGAGCAGGTTCGTTTATTTGAGTTAGATGTGACGGACACTGAGGAATGTGCAGACAAATTAATTCAATTACTTCAAGAAGGGACGATTGATGTCGTTGTAAATAACGCAGGTATCACCCGTGATGGTGTGTTTAAAAAAATGACGGCACAAGCATGGAATGATGTCATAAACACCAACCTAAACAGCTTGTTTAATGTGACCCAACCCGTCTTCTCAGCGATGTGTGAGAAAGGTGGTGGTCGTATCATTAATATATCGTCAGTGAATGGATTGAAAGGGCAGTTTGGTCAAACCAATTACTCTGCGGCAAAAGCGGGGATGATCGGCTTCTCGAAAGCTCTGGCTTATGAGGGAGCGCGTTCGGGGGTGACCGTAAATGTGATTGCACCGGGTTACACAGGTACGCCGATGGTTGAAAAAATGAACCCAGAAGTGTTGGAGTCGATTACCAGTCAAATTCCTATGAAGCGACTGGCTTCGCCTGAAGAAATTGCAGCATCGGTTAGCTTCTTAGTGAGTGATGCAGGCGCATACATCACTGGCGAGACATTGTCAGTGAACGGCGGCCTACACATGAACTAAGGAGAAGTAACATGGAAAAAGTGTATATCGTTTCGGCAAAACGCACTCCAATTGGTGCATTTGGTGGCAGTTTAAAAAAGAAATCCGCAGGTGAACTTGCTGCGGTTGCGATTAAAGGCGCATTAGAGGCAGGTGCGGTCCCTGTGAATCACGTAGATGAAGTTATTGTCGGTAATGTGATTGGCGCAGGACAAGGAATGGGAATCGGGCGTCAAGCGGCATTGCTTGCAGGCGTCCCAGAATCTGTACCTGCTTATGGTGTCAATATGGTTTGCGGAAGTGGCATGAAAACCGTTATGGATGCGGTGACTCATATTCGAAGTGGCGATGCGCAAGTGGTCGTGGCAGCAGGCGTTGAAGTCATGTCGCAAATTCCATTCATTGTACCAAGCAATATCCGAGATGGTAACCGTATGGGTAATATGGAGCTTAAAGATCTTCTTATTAGCGACGGATTGACAGACGTATATAACCAATACCACATGGGGGTTACCGCTGAAAATGTAGCGAAAGAGGTCGGTTTATCGCGTCAGCAACAAGATGAGTTTGCTCTTTTTAGTCAACAAAAAGCGGTAGCGGCTATTGAAGCGGGCAAATTTAAAGATGAAATTGTTCCCGTTGAAGTAAAGCAGCGCCGAGAAACCGTATTGTTTGATACCGATGAGTACCCTAAAGCAAATGCCACGTTAGAGGGCTTAAGTAAGCTTCGCCCCGCTTTCGATAGAGAGGGGACGGTGACGGCGGGGAATGCGTCTGGCATCAATGACGGCGCAAGTGCGGTGGTTGTTACCTCTGAAAGTGCAGTACAAGCGTTAGGTTTAACCCCAATTGCAGAGATTGTGAGTTATGCACAATCAGGTTTGGATCCAAAAGTGATGGGGTTAGGGCCTGTCGAATCGGTCAATAAGGCACTCAACAAAGCAGAACTCACGACTGCAGATATTGATATCTACGAATTAAATGAAGCGTTCGCAGCTCAGGCGCTAGGCGTGATTCATCAACTTGCAGAAACGAATCAGGTCTCAGTGAATTCGATTCAAGACAAAGCAAATCCTAATGGTGGCGCGATTGCTTTAGGCCATCCTTTAGGTGCATCGGGTAATCGCATTTTGGTTACGTTAGTACACGAACTTCAAAAACAGAACGGTCAGTACGGTGTTGCCTCACTTTGTGTAGGTGGCGGTATGGGCACTGCAATGATTGTAAGAGCAGTTAAGTAATTATTTAAACGGACATTTAAATTTTATTAGGAGATAAACTATGTACACTGATTTCTTCAAGACATTTAGCGATCAAACAGAAAAAAATCTAGAACCATACCTAAAGTTCAATAAGTTGGTGACTAAGAACGTCGAAGTGTTGACAGAGCTTCAATTGAACGCAATTCGTACCTACAGTGAAGTCGGCTTAAACCAAATGAAAGCGGCATCTGAAATCAAAGATGTCACTTCATTGACGGCATTTAATAGCCAGCAGTTGGGTGTGCTAACAAAGCTCTCTCAACAAATGATGGACGATAGCAACAAGCTGCAAGCGATCGCAAAAGAGTTTAAAGATGATGTTGAAAAAATGACTTCGGACAATCTAAAGACGGTTACTCCTGCGTAATTGTTTATTTTACGCCGCCCGAGTATGAGGCGGCGTTTTTTTATCCGAATATAGGAGTAAGACTATGTTTCAACACTTCTTTTCGGACTATCTTGTTAAGCTTCAAGAAACCAATCAACAGTGGTGGCATGATCTCGAAGTCAACAAGGCAGTCGTGAATTCTCCTTTGAACAAGGCAATGCAAGAAGTGAATCTCGAGGACACTGCTAAACTGTTTGAACAGATCGCAAATCAGCCAGCTACTATCTTAAAGCTACAAGCACAATGGTGGGAGCAGCAACTTCAAATCTGGCAAAACGTGGCTTTAGCAGGCAATCAATCACAAATTATCGAAGCTGAAAGAGGCGACAAACGTTTTTCAAATGAAGCTTGGCAAAATGAGATCATGTATAGCTTCATCAAGCAATCTTACCTTTTGTTTAGCAAGACTTATCTAGAAACGATAGAGTCTTTAGATGGGTTGGATGAAAAAACCAAAGAACGTATTGTATTCTTCTCTCGTCAGGCCATTAATGCGCTTTCCCCATCCAATTTTATCGCCACTAACCCTGAGCTGCTTAAGTTAACGTTAGAGCAAAATGGTGAAAATTTAATGAGTGGTTTAGAGCAGTTGCGTGAAGACATTGAATCAAGCGCAGATATTTTGAAAGTGCGCATGACAAACAACAACGCGTTTCGACTTGGTGAAGATGTTGCGACAACTGAGGGCGACATTGTCTTCCAAAATGATTTGTTTGAGCTCATTCAGTACCGTCCTCTCACCGAAAAAGTGAATGCGACGCCACTTCTTATCGTTCCTCCATTTATCAACAAATACTACATCCTTGATCTAACGGCTAAGAACTCTATGGTTCGCTGGTTGCTAGAGCAAGGACACAGTGTATTCATGATGTCTTGGCGAAACCCGGGTAAAACGCAGGCAAACGTAGAGTTTGGTGATTATGTCACAGAGGGTGTTGTAAAGGCTGTTACAGCAATTGAAGACATCACAGGGCAAGAACAAATCAATGCTGCGGGATACTGCATAGGCGGTACAGTGCTTGCGAGCACAGTGGCATACTACGCAGCTAAACGAATGAAGAAGCGGATTAAGTCAGTAACGTTCTTTACCACGCTACTGGATTTCTCACAGCCAGGGGAGGTAGGGGCGTATATCAATGACACCATTATCAGTGCTATTGAAGCGCAAAATAATGCCAAAGGATATATGGATGGACGTTCGTTGAGTGTCACCTTTAGCTTGCTGCGAGAAAACAGCTTGTATTGGAACTATTACGTTGATAACTACCTGAAAGGCAGCAGCCCAGTCGATTTTGACTTATTGTACTGGAATAGTGATAGCACCAACGTGAGTGCTGCCAGCCACAACTTCTTGCTAAGAGAGTTGTATCTTGAAAACAAACTGGTTCAAGAAAAAGGGGTGAAAATTGGTGGGGTGTGGATTGATCTAAACAAGATCAAGATCCCAAGCTACTTTATTTCAACGAAAGAAGACCATATTGCCCTTTGGCAAGGAACATATCGAGGTGCATTAAATACCGGAGGCAACAAGACGTTTGTGCTTGGTCAATCTGGGCACATCGCAGGTATCGTTAATCCACCAGCTAAGAATAAGTATGGTTACTGGCTAAATGATACGCTTGATGACTCTGCCGATGAATGGTTTGGTAATGCTGAATATCAAGAGGGCTCTTGGTGGACACATTGGAACGAGTGGCTTCAGCAATTTAATCCGAAAGAGCAGGTTGAGCAATTTCCCGTGGGATCAGAGAACAACCCTGTTATTGGTCAAGCGCCAGGCCATTACGTCAAACAGACGTTACCACTGGAAGATTCGTAACCTGTTTTATAGTGAAAGTTCCCTACACCTTAAGTAGTTATTGCGGTCTATAAATGGCCGCTTTTTTATTGTCTGCGCTAGCTTTTATCTCTTATCTTGCTTACTGTGTAATGGGTATGATTAGGCTTTGTCGCTAAAGAAATAAAGAATAAAGATATAAAAACGCCGAGCGAGTGCTCGGCGTTGTTCGTCAACAAAATAGGCAAAAGTGTTGACTGAGTTGAGGTGTTTAGACCTCTTTATCCTTACCTAGAGAGAGTAGCCATAGAGAGATTGCTGCTACCCCCACAAAGCCGGAAAGAATAATGAAAGGCATTGCACTGTATCCAAGGAAATGCCAGATAAAGGATTCAAGATTGCTCATTGTCTGTATTTCTCCTTATTGCCAGCCTTCAACGCCATGCATGTCTGGCAGTTTGTGTGCGATGCCTTTATGACAATCTACACACGTTTTATCGCCTGAAGCCAGAGCGGTTGAGTGTTGAGCTGCAGCACGTTTACCTTGTTGTGAATAGTCCATGTAATCAAACTGGTGACAGTTACGACACTCAAGAGAATCGTTTTTCTTCATACGAGCCCATTCACGTTCTGCTAAGTGTTCACGACGCGCTTGGAATTTCTCTGGCGTATCGATGGTCTTTGTTACGTAGTGTGCAAACAACTCTTTAGATGCCTGAACTTTTCGAACGATTTTATCTGTCCATTCATGTGGTACGTGACAATCTGAACAAATGGCGCGAACACCTGAACGGTTCGAGTAGTGAATCGTTTCTTGCATTTCAGCGACGATTGGAGCGTGACAGCCAGAACAGAATTCTTCTGTGTTGGTCGCTTCCATACCCGTGTTGAATGCGCCCCAAAACAGAAGACCACCAGCAAAGCCTAAGAATAAAACCACACCAGCGGCAGCTTTACTTGGGCTCGACAGTCTCTTCCAAAACGCTTTAAGTATTTTCATAAGTAACCTCTTAGTACTCGCGTTTCAATTACTGAAGCGAATCGACTGCCTTAAACTCGTTTTCCACTAGTGGGGTAGCACTTGTTTGTGGAACGTGACATTGTAAACAGAAGTAACGACGTGGCGACATGTCTGCCAGTACTGCGTCTTCACGGTTTACGTAGTGCGTAACACTGATCTTAGTCGCGCCTGCATCTTTCGCATTTTTCCAGCTGTGACAGGCTAAACATTTGTTCGCGTTCAAAGAGACTTCATAGTTACGGATGCTATGTGGGATCAACGGTGGTTGATAAACAAAGCTGTCTGCAACGATTTGGTCTTTTGGAAAGTCTTTGAAATCATCGGCAGGACGCGTGTCTTCAAGTTGCGTCGCGCCTCGCAGTGAATCCAGACCACCAGTGCCTCCTGGATTATCCAGTTCAGCCTGTGCAACGCCGGTCAATAAAGCACCTACAGATAAAGTGCGATAAGGTATTTTTCATCATTTCATCTCCGCCTTATGGCTTAAATTCTTTTAGGCCGCCGAATAGACGGCCTTTGCGTTCGTTATTTGACGGTTAAGCGACTTTGGTGATTTTGACTGGACACTTTTTAAAGTCTGTCTGTTTAGACAGAGGGTCCGTCGCATCAAGGATCAACTTATTAATCAAAATACGGGCATCAAAGAATGGTACGAATACCAAGCCTTCAGGTGGACGGTTACGGCCGCGAGTTTCAACGCGAACACGCACTTCACCACGTTTATTCGCGAGTAGAACTTCTTCACCACGACGTACATTACGCTTTTTCGCATCAGCAGGGTGCATGTATACCACGGCATCCGGTACGGCTTTGTAAAGTTCTGGTACACGACGAGTCATCGTGCCAGTGTGCCAGTGCTCTAAAACACGGCCTGTACATAACCACATGTCGAATTCTTCGTTCGGCACTTCTGGTGGTGCTTCGTATGGGGCAGAAATGATTTTCGCTTTGCCATCGGCATTACCGTAGAAGTCCCAGCCTGAACCCGCTTTCGCGTAAGGGTCTGAGCCTTCTTTAAATCGCCACTGCGTTTCTTTACCATCAACCACTGGCCAACGTAGGCCACGTACAGTGTGGTAAACATCGTAAGGTGCCAAATCGTGACCGTGACCACGACCAAACGTCGCGTATTCTTCGAATAGGCCTTTCTGTACGTAGTAGCCGAAGTGGTGAGCGTCATCGTTCATCTCACGCGCTTCTTCGATAGGGAACTTGTCGACTTGACCGTTTTTGAACAGCATGTCGTACATAGTCTTACCACGGTACTCTGGCGCTTTAGCAAGTAGTTCTTCTGGCCACACTTCTTCCATCTTGAAGCGTTTCGAGAACTCCATTACCTGCCATAGATCTGACTTTGCATCACCAATAGTGCCAACTTGTTGGTACCAAGCTTGAGTACGGCGTTCAGCGTTACCGTAAGCACCTTCTTTCTCAATCCACATTGCGGTAGGGAGGATAAGGTCAGCCGCTTGAGCGGTTGCGGTTGGGTATGGGTCAGACACAACAATGAAGTTTTCTGGGTTACGGTAACCAGGAAGACGTTCAGCGTTGATGTTCGGACCAGCTTGCATGTTGTTGTTACATTGAACCCAGTAACAGTTCAGCACGCCGTCATGCAGCATACTGTCTTGCAGTACCGCGTGGAAACCAGGTTTTGGTGGGATAGTCCCCTCCGGTAGCTTCCAGATGTCTTCTGCGATCTTACGGTGTTTAGGATTAGCAACTACCATGTCTGCTGGTAGACGGTGAGCAAACGTACCAACCTCACGAGCCGTACCACACGCTGATGGCTGACCTGTTAGTGAGAATGGGCTGTTACCCGGAGTCGCAATCTTACCGGTTAGTAGGTGGATGTTGTAAACCAAGTTGTTCATCCATACACCACGAGTATGTTGGTTCATACCCATCGTCCATAGAGACATCACTTTCGTATTTGGATCGGCATATTGCTTCGCAAGCTCAATTAGCTTCTCTTTTTCAACACCGGAGATTTCAGATGCTTTCTCCACTGTGTATGGCGCAACTGACTTTTTGTATCCTTCGAATGAGATAGAAGTCAGCTTGCCAGAGTTCGGGTTCTTCGCCGCTTTTTGTAGCGGGTCATCGTCACGTAGCCCGTAGCCGATGTCAGTGTCTGCTTGAGTGAAGTTGGTGTGCTTGTTCACGAAATCCCAGTTCACGGCATCGTTTTCGATGATGTAGTTTGCGATGAAGTTAGCAATCGCAAGGTCAGACTGAGGATTGAAAATGTAGCCGTGGTCTGCCAACTCAAATGAACGGTGGTAGTAAGTCGAAAGCACGTTCACTTTTACGTGAGGGTGACTTAGACGACGGTCAGTAATACGAGTCCAAAGAACAGGGTGCATTTCTGCCATGTTTGAACCCCAAAGAACGAAGGCATCTGCGTTCTCGAAGTCATCGTAACAGCCCATTGGCTCATCGATACCAAATGCACGCATGAAGCCTACTACCGCAGACGCCATACAGTGACGTGCGTTCGGGTCAATGTTGTTAGAACGGAAACCCGCTTTCATCATTTTAGCAGCAGCGTAACCCTCCATTACGGTCCATTGACCAGAACCGAACATACCGATGCTTGTTGGACCTTTCTTCTCTAGAGAGGCTTTCCATTTTTCAGCCATGATGTCGAAAGCGGTATCCCAAGATACAGGAGCGAAGTCGCCGTCTTTGCTGTATTTGCCGTCTTTCATACGCAGAAGAGGCTGAGTCAGACGGTCTTGACCGTACATGATTTTAGAAAGGAAGTACCCTTTGATACAGTTTAGGCCTTTGTTTACTGGTGCTTCAGGGTCACCCTGAGTCGCAACCACTTTGCCGTTTTGTGTACCAACAAGAACAGAACAGCCTGTACCACAGAAACGACAAGGCGCTTTGTCCCACGTGATTTTGGTTTGATCAGAGCTTGCAATCAGATTGGTTGCAGAAGCTGGTAGTGTAATACCTGCGACAGCAGCAGCTGATGCAGCCGCGTTTGCTTTCACAAACGCACGTCTTGTCATTTTCATACTTCACCCTCGATTTGGGAATGTTGTGTTCCAGTGTCTTTTTCGTCCGTTTCTTCTAGCCCAGTTTCGATTTGGTGATAAACCAGTACTGTGCTCAAGACATTCGGTAAATTATTAATCGCATCGATAGTGTCGGTGATGAAACCTTGATTCTCGGTTTCTAGCACCACCACAATTTTGCCTTCTGGGCTGTCACCGTAGATTTCTGCGTTTTCGTACGCTTCAATCTGGGTTTTGACCTCAGCCAGATGTTCAGGCAGAACATGGACTACCAGACTTGAAATGTGCACTTCGTTTAGTGACATACATCTCTCTCGTTTTATTGCCTTTTGCGCCGACCACTGACGGCTAGGCTGTTATATTGCTCACACTGATGGATGAAGTAGGGCACACTGAAACGCAGGCGCCGCAGCCGTTACACTCATCAAGGTCTAAATTTGGTTGTGCAACTTTGCCAAGTTCTAACTTGAACTGGATTGCCATCGGGTCGCACATATCACCACAACTTCGGCATTCGACATTTTGTTTTGCTAAACAGTTATCGTTGATGTTCGCTTTTGCCTGCCAAGGTTGTTCAGTCTCTGCAAGGAATAGTGGCTCTGGACAAGCCTCTGCACATTGGTAACAAAAGGTGCATTCATCAATAGAAAAATCGACAGCAGGAAACCCACCATCGCTTTTGGTTATAATCTTAGTTTCACAAGCCTCAATGCATTTACCACACCGCGTACAGTCATCAGTGAATTGAGAAGATTTTGCTAACCAAGGAAGACGAACGGGATTCTCGGTTCGCAATTTTCGTGCAAAGAGTCTTCGTCTAGAAAGGTCTACCACTTACACACCTCAACAGTTGAAACTTAAACTAAGCATAGACGACAATATCATTAACAATCTGTCATTTACGCTCATGAAATTGTAGTTTTGACATATATCTATAAATACCTCTTAGGAGGTAATTAGGATGCTATCTTGTTTTGGATCAATAAATTCCGACGCAGGTGATCACATATTGATAAAGTTGAAAGATAATGTGTTCGGGATATCCCCCAAACATGGTTATCAAAAGAGCGGAGTTCAGAGTTGTTTAAAAATGTGAAAAGTCAGTAACGCGTACGATCGCGTCAGCTATGATATTAATTTTGCTTCTTTCCGTGGCGACAACTGGCTTTGCAATTTTTACCCTAGCCTCGAGTTTGAATGACGCAGAAGCGGTGAATGTATCAGGATCGATGCGCATGCAGAGTTATCGTTTAGCGCATGATATTCAGAGCGAGTCTGTTGATTATTCTGCACATATTGACTTATTTGAAGAATCTATCTATTCACACTCGATGCGTGCACTTCAACATTGGTCTGTACCTGATGACATAACCCAAGACTATTACCGACTGATTCTTCGTTGGCATGAACTTAAGTCGGTACTTAAGAGTCAAGACAGGGAGCAATATTTGGTACTTGTTGCTGGCTTTGTAAAGCAAATCGATGGGTTTGTTTTTAAGCTGCAGAATTATTCTGAGCAAAAGCTGATCAATTTGGCGTGGATTGGCGGCCTAGGTCTTGGGGGGATTTTGTGTGCCAGCATCTTTGTCGTACACTTTGTGAGATTAGAAGTTGTAAGGCCACTACGTGCTTTAGTTTTCGCCAGTGAGCAGATAAAGAATCGTTCATTTGATGTGTCGCTGAATGTGTCGAGTGATAATGAAATGGGGATATTGACCCGAACGTTCAACCGAATGGCCAGTGATTTAGGAAAGTTGTATCGGGGTTTAGAGCAAGCGGTTGATGAGAAAACGCGAAAATTGCAGCATGCGAATCAATCACTTCAAGTGCTTTATGACTCATCGAAAGAACTGACGGCGTCACGAATAAATCAAGACAACTTTCAAGCAATATTGCAACATATTGCCAGTATTGAAGGCATTCGTGCAGTTAAGCTCGAAATTGACCAAATCGACGAACCGAACTGGATTTTGACTGAGGGGGACAGTTGCTGTCACGAATGCGATAGTGAATGCCACAGTAAAGTGCTCACGCTTGACGGCCAACATCTTGGTTATCTGCATTGGAAAGTGGGGTTACCTTGCCCCAATGAATCGCTTATTGATAATTTTGTTCAAATCTTATCTCGTGCGGTATATTACAATCGAGCGCAGCGACAAGCCGAGCAGTTATTGTTGATGGAAGAGCGTGCAACCATTGCCCGCGAGTTGCATGACTCACTGGCACAGGCCTTATCTTATCTGAAGATACAGGTGTCGTTGCTCAAGCGTAGTGTGAGGAATATTCCCGATGAAAAAGCGATTGAACAAACCAATCAAGTGATCGCTGAACTCGATACGGGCCTTTCGGCTGCGTACACTCAATTACGTGAGCTGTTGACGACTTTCCGCCTCACGATAAAAGAGGGCAGTTTTGGTCAAGCGCTCAAAGAAATGGTTTCTACGTTAGATGACCAAACAGAAGCGAATATTTCGTTGAATAACAGACTCTCTTCAACAGAGTTAGATGCTCATCAACAGGTGCATTTGCTACAGTTGATCAGAGAGGCGACAATTAATGCGATCAAGCACGCTAAAGCGAAGAATATTGAAATTCAATGTCTTGATTTTGATGGGAAAGTCACAGTGACCGTAGTAGACGATGGCATAGGCTTTGATCAGCAAGACGAAAAACTAAATCATTATGGTATGAGCATTATGCAAGAGCGAGCAGCACGGTTGCACGCTGACCTTAAAATTGAGGCTGCAACAAATAGTGGTTGTACGGTAAGACTAGAATTCCAACATAGTAAGGAAGTAAACATTGACAGTGTGTAAAGTTATGCTGGTGGATGATCACCCACTCATGAGGCGTGGTATTCAGCAGCTTCTCAGTTTTGAGCAAGAATTTGAAGTTATCGCAGAAGCAAGCAGCGGTGCAGATGCGGTCGCAAAAGCGCATGAACTTGAGCTGGATTTGGTGCTTCTTGATCTTAATATGAAAGGCATGTCTGGTTTAGACACGCTTAAAGCTTTGCGCGCAGATGGCTGTGAGGCTCGAATTGTGATTTTAACGGTATCCGATAGCCCATCAGATATCGAAGCCATTGTACGTAGCGGTGCGGACGGTTATCTGTTAAAAGATACCGAGCCAGATGAACTCGTTGAACTACTTAAGCAAGCGCATAAGGGAGATAAAGCGTATAGCCAAGCCGTGGCAAAGTATTTGGATGAACGAACTGGACAAGAGGATGTGTTTGATACGTTGACTGATCGTGAGACACAAATTCTCCAAGAAGTGGCTCGTGGTTTCCGCAATAAACAGATTGCTGACCGTCTGTTTATCTCCGAATCGACAGTGAAAGTACACATGAAAAGCTTGCTTAAGAAACTAAAAGTACCGTCACGCACAGCGGCGACTGTGCTCTATTTAGAGCGATTTGGTGAGCTGAAATAGTTTAAGAATAAAACCGCCAATCGGCGGTTTTAATTGTCAGGGCGGATTGAATACAAATCACTGTTGTATTTGCCACACGCCAAAAAGTATTGATGTGCCGCTTTTTTGTTTTCCGCGACGACTTTCATACTGTGCATTTTTCCCTGTTCGAAATAGAGAATCTCGTATTCCACACTGGTATCTAGTTGCTCAGCAGCAGCCATGCTACGCCTCCATAAACTATCCTGATGTCAAATATGCAATTTTTATACCATTTATGGATTGGTGTTTTGTTCGATTTGTCGTCAAAAAATGCGTTGTTACTCACTTTTGCGAATAGTTGTGATCAAAAGTTAATTTAAGACTCTATATACTATAAGGGCGGCAACCGGACATTGCCAGCTAGGCGTAAGTTTGCCGCAATAATTGGGTAATGAGTTGAGTAAAGTGGCAAATCAACCTATCTAAAGCAATCAAAGCAATAAGTGTGAGTCATTGTTAGTAAGGCGAATGGTTAGCCCAGTAAATTGTTAGCCAGGCAAATTGTCAGTTAGCCAAATTGTTAATAAGCCAAATTGCGGGCAGGCAATGAGAGTAAAGTGAAATCTGTAACATGGAGTATGACGAGTCATGAAGTTTAAAATGGGCACAAACAGAGTATTTCGTCTCAGTTTCTTGGTTCTGATACTCATACTTCTTGGCGGTTGCGCGAAGAAGCTGCTTTACAGCAATATTGATTGGGTTGTGATTGAGTATTTGGATAATTATGTATCTCTTGATGGTGAGCAAGAGTCGCTATTAGAAGAGCGTGTGTTGCTGTTGGCGGATTGGCACAAAAGCGAAGAGCTACCTAACTACATCAGCCACTTGAAAGAGCTAGAAAACTTACAAGAGAAAGACATCACGTTAGAAGCACTCGAACAAAATCGGGAAAAGATGAGAGCGCATTATGAGCGGCTAGTTGCTAAAGCGGCTCCGGAGTTGTTTTCGTTAAGTATGTTGCTTACGGAAAAGCAGGAGAAAGAGTTCCTCGATAATGTACAGGAGCGCTACCAAGAACGTAATGAGAAATACTTAGGTAAGTCTGACGAAGAAATTAGAGGGATGATCTTCGAAAACACCGAAGAATGGATGGAAGATTGATTGGCAGCATTACAAAAGAGCAAAAGCACGGGCAAATTGCTGCAGGGCAAGTGGTAATTAATAATGAATATTGGCGAGACTACCGCTCTACCATTCATCAAGAATTGGTCGTCCTTTTTGACAATAAGTCAAATAATATGCTGTACCAACAATCATTTATGCAGCTTCTTTTGAGCCGGACAGCTATTATAGCGACCAACTTAGTAAAAATATTGAGCAGAATATGCGACTTACCGATCAATTTACCGTCGAGATAGCACAATCTATGTCTGATAAACAGTGGCGTCATTTCCAACACAAAGTGAGGGAGTGGCGAGTATTGGCGGAAGAGCTCGCAAATTGAAAGGGAGATCATCCTTTCTTTGCTTTTCAATAAAAATGATTCAAAGCAAATTCTTATTGCTCTAGGAGCGTAACATGATTCGTCGAACCATGTTGGATAGGCGACTCGCGATCTAAATAAGAGGCGCGTTTACGCTTTCACCCAAAGCAATGAGAATAATTATGAAGCATTTAGTAGAACGATTTCTTCGCTATGTCACGTTCGACACTCAATCTAATCCCCATGAAATGGCATGTCCTAGTAGCAAAGGACAGCGTGTATTTGCAGAGTTCTTAAAAAAGGAAATGATTGAGTTAGGCTTAAGTCAGGTAACGTTGAGCGACAATGGATACCTGATGGCGAAATTGCCGTCTAATGTCGATTATGCGGTGCCTGCTATTGGCTTTATTGCACACATGGATACCGCACCAGATGCCTCCGGCAAGGATGTAAACCCGCAGTTTATTGAAGACTATCAAGGTGGTGATATTGCCCTAGGGTTAGGGGAGGAAGTGCTTTCTCCTGTTCAGTACCCAGATTTGCATGAGCTTCACGGGCATAACCTTATCACGACAGATGGCACAACGCTTCTTGGTGCGGATAACAAGGCCGGCATTGCTGAGATTCTTTCTGCTGTCGCGATGTTAATTGAAAACCCAGAGATACCGCATGGAGATATTTGCATTGGGTTTACGCCAGATGAAGAGATTGGCCGTGGTGCAGATCTGTTCGATGTAGAGAAATTTGGTGCGCAGTGGGCCTATACCGTTGACGGTGGACCGCAGGGTGAACTTGAGTACGAAAACTTCAATGCGGCAAGCGCTGATGTTATTTTCCATGGCGTTAGTGTTCATCCAGGAACGGCGAAAGGGAAGCTCGTAAATGCGATGAATTTAGCAGCAAAATTCCAAGTACAAATGCCTCAAGACCAAACACCAGAAACCACAGAGGGCTACGAGGGCTTTTTCCATCTCAAATCTGGAGAGTTAGGCGTGGCTTACAGTGAGCTTGGTTACATCATTCGCGACTTTGACCGCGAGGGTTTAGAGAGTCGTAAAGCATTCATGCAGAAGTTGGTTGATGAAATGAATGCAGATCTTAAGCACGGCTCGGTAGAGTTGAAGTTGAGTGACAGTTACTACAATATGCGCGAAATGGTCGAGCCATATCCCCATATTATCGACTTGGCGAAATGTGCGATGGAGCAGTGTGATGTTGCGCCGATTATCAAGCCAATTCGCGGAGGTACGGATGGGGCTCGATTGTCGTTTATGGGCTTACCTTGCCCAAATATCTTTACTGGTGGCTACAATTTCCATGGGATTCATGAATTTATTTCTGTTGAAATGATGGAAAAGTCAGTTCAAGTTATTGTGAAAATTGCAGAGTTGACGGCACATAAATACCGTTAATCCATCATTCAATCTAAACAAAAATAGCCCTTTTAGGGCTATTTTCTTACTTGCTGTTATCGGCTTGCGAAGATCACAAAGCGAATGCTAGCGAGCGTTTTGATCTTTCAATTCATCAATTGGTAGCCAATCGACTTCAACACCTGCTTGATCAAACATATCTTGGCTAACTTGAATTTTGTCACCCCAACGAGATAAAAAATCTTCACTTTGCTCTGGGCAATGGACTCTTGATATTCCCGTTTGAATGATTTTGGCTGCACAGTTTGGGCATGGAAAATGTGTTACCCAAATATCACATCCATCTAAATCACGCTTCGAGAACAAAATCGCGTTCTCTTCCGCATGCAGTGTTTTTAGGTACTTGAGTTCGCGCTCATCTGTATCGACACTGTCTGATACGCCATGTGGATAACCGTTAAAACCAACAGATACAATACGGTTTTGCTTGGTAATTACCGCGCCAACTTGAGTTGATGGGTCTTTGCTCCAAGACGCAACCAATTCTGCCATTTGGTTAAAACGTTTCGCCCATTTAGAAGTCATATTTTCCTCTCGGTCGAAAGCTGTAAATGATTTGCATCATAACGCATTTTTTTAAAAGAATAGGCAAATTGTTTATTCACGTGTTTGAGCGTGAATTTTAATCTGTTTTATCCGAGCGTATGCAGAAAAATAGCAGTGATAAAAGACGTCTTACTGGCCAATGTCGGTACCATCAACCTCAGAAACAGGCATTCACAGTAATGATGATTTTCATGCTTTCATTATGAATTTTCGGTCAATCATCATTAATTCATGCTTGTTGATGTCATATTTGCGAGTGGTTTCATCATATTACACTTTGAAACACTTTCCTTTGTTTACCTTGAAGTTTTCGGACAAAGCACACGGTAAGGTTAGGGTATTTTTAAATAAATCCTGTTCTATAAAGACGGTATATACATGCAAAAGAAACCACTTGTCGCATTCATGGCGGCTACGGCTATCCTCGCAGGATGCGGAGAAGCAACCAATGCTCAAAAGGGAGGTCAAGCGCCTCTTGTTGTGACTCAGGATGTCGCAATCATCGATTATCAACCTAGTAAGTCATACATTGGTCGTATTGGCGCAGTCGAAGACACCAATATCATTGCACAAATCTCAGGCTATCTTGAGGCTCGTCATTTTGACGAAGGGCAAATGGTTGAAGAGGGGCAATTATTGTACTCGATTGAACCCTCGTCTTTTGAAGCGCAAGTGGCAAGTGCTAAAGCGGCATTAGCTCAAGCAAAAGCAGCATTGAAGAAAGCAGAACTTGACCATGAACGAGGAAAGAATCTATTACCACGCGGTAGTATTTCTCAATCTGAATTTGACGCACTTACCGCGACGTTATTAGGTGGACGCGCGGAGCTTGAGGCTGCCAATGCTCAATTAAAACTTGCCGAAGTGAATCTTTCCTACACGCAAATTCGAGCACCATTTAGTGGGCGAATTAGTGATAGTAAAGTGAGTACTGGTGATCTTGTTTCACCGTCTTCTGGTGTTCTAACCACATTGGTCAGTTTGGACCCTGTTCATACATCATTTAGCGTAAGTGAACGAGAACGACTTTCACTAGGAATGGATCGCATAAAGGGCGATGGAAGTACTGAGTCCAATGGTGTCGAAGTTCAGTTAGAGCTTGAAAATGGTGAATATTACCAACATCTTGGCAAGTTGGATTTTTTAGGAAATCGAATCAACACCCAAACCGGTACGATAGCGATGCGTGCATTGGTGCCTAACCCTGAGCAGCAGCTTTTACCGGGTCAGCACATCAAAGTAAACCTGCGTGATAAAAATGCACAAGATGTGACAGTGGTTCCCCGCCGTGCAGTACAAACCGACCTTGAGGGTAACTTCGTTATGATCATGACGGAGGGCAATATCGCAGAGCGAAGAAATGTGTCACTTGGTGCACAAGTAGAGCAGGGCATCATTATCACGGAAGGTTTAGAGCCGGGTGATACCGTTATTACACAAGGTTTGCAACGTGTAAGAAATGGTGTAGAAGTGCGTGTTCAAGCGCCTGCTGAAGATAAACAGTAGGGGGCGGAATGTTAAGTCGTTTCTTTATCCAAAGACCAAAGTTTGCTCTGGTTATCTCGATCATTTTGACGTTGGCTGGTGCCATCTCTCTCGCGATCTTGCCAGTGGCAGAATATCCAAAAATCAGTCCTCCATCAGTGAGTGTGACGGCGTTCTATACGGGCGCAAGTGCAGAGGTCGTTGAGCAGGCGATAGCGGACCCCATCGAAACTTCTGTGAACGGCGTAGAAAACATGATCTACATGTCTTCTAAAAGTGCTAATGACGGCTCTTACAGCCTAAATGTGACCTTTGATGTTGGCACAGACCCTGATATGGCTCAGGTTAACGTACAAAACCGTGTATCGCAGATTGAGTCAAAACTGCCTCAAGAAGTGCGCATGGTCGGTGTCACGGTGAAAAAGCGCTCGCCAGATTTGTTGATGGTACTGAACTTTTATTCGCCAGATGGCAAATACGATGACAAGTTCTTGATTAACTACATCAACTTGAATGTGAAAGATCAGCTTGCGCGTGTTAAAGGCATCAGTGAAGTTAACGTTATCGGCGGTGGTGAATACGCAATGCGTGTTTGGTTGGATCCTGAAAAAATGGCCAACTTAAACTTAACGACAACAGATGTCTATGCGGCATTGGCTGAGCAAAACGTTCAGGTTGCGGCGGGCCGTGTTGGTGCGGCACCATACAATAATCCACAAGAAGTTCAGTTCAACTTGGTGACTAAAGGTCGTCTAGAGAGTGTCAGTGAGTTCGAAGATGTCGTTCTTCGTGCGAATTCAGATGGTTCCACGGTGTATCTGAAAGATGTGGCTCGTGTCGAGCTTGGTAAGAAGTTCTACGACGGCAACGGTAAGTTCCGTGGTCAAGATGCTTCAATTGTGGCGCTCTCACTTCAATCTGATGCGAACGCACTAGAAAGTGGCCAAGCGGTGATGGATTTACTTGATCGCTTGAGCGTCAACTTCCCTGAGGGAATGGCCTACGAAACCAGTTACGATACAACGGTCTTCGTTGCTGAGTCGATTAAGGGGGTTGTGAAGACGCTGATTGAGGCGATCCTACTGGTTATTGCCGTGACGTATCTGTTCCTTGGTAGCGCGCGTGCCACCTTGATCCCAGTGGTTGCGATTCCGGTGTCTTTGATTGGTACATTTGCGATCATGCAGGCAACCGGATTTACCATAAACACGGTGACTTTGTTTGGCTTGATCCTGGCCATCGGTATTGTCGTAGATGATGCCATTTTGGTTATCGAAAACGTCGATACCACAATGGCAAAAGATCCGACGATTTCACCGCGAAAAGCGACGTTGTTGGCGATGAAGGAAGTAACCGGTCCAATCATTACGTCGACCTTGGTTCTCCTCGCGGTATTCTTGCCAGTTGCCATGCTTCCGGGTATTACGGGGATTATGTATCGTCAGTTCGCATTGACGATCTGTATCTCGGTCGTGATCTCGTCGATTAACGCGTTAACGCTTTCTCCTGCCTTATGTTCACTGGTGTTGAAGCAAGGTGGTGGTAATACTGCGAACTGGTTCCAAGCGTTTAACCGTGGCCTTGAGCGTGTGACAACTCGCTATGGTCAAATCGCGGGTTTCTTGGTGAAGAAGTCGTTACTGCTGATCACGTTCTTCTTTGTTGCGGTGGCTGCCGTTGCGTTTTTTGCAAAGACCACATCAACGGCATTTGTACCTCAAGAAGATAAAGGCATTCTGTTAGTTAACGTTCAACTTCCAGACTCTGCATCGCTTTCTCGTACAGAGGAAGTGACGAATGACTTGATGAAGATGGTTGAGCAAGAGCCGGGTGTCGATGGCGTTACAGTTGCGAATGGTTACTCATTCATGACAGGTGCAGCGGCATCCAATGGCGCGTCTTTGTTTATTAAGCTTCATGACTGGGACACGCGTAATGGTTTATCGGGGGAACACTCTGCTAACGCAATTGCGAACCGTATCAATGGTCGTGCTGCAATGGAGTTGCCACAAGCAATCGTCTTTGCGATGGGACCACCTGCAGTTCCGGGTATGGGGGCAGCATCTGGCTTTGAATTTGTATTAGAAGATACGCTAGGTCGCAGCCGTACTGATCTGTCAATGGTGATGGGCGAGATGATTCAGGCTGCCAACCAAGCACCGGAAATTGCCTATACATTCAGTACGTTCCGTGCAAATGTGCCTCACTATTATGTCGACATCGATCGTGAAAAAGCACAACAACTTGGTATTCCATTGTCGTCGATCTTCCAAACGCTGCAGGGTAACCTTGGTTCGCTGTATGTGAATGACTTCACTATGTTTGGTAAGAACTTCCGCGTAACGATGCAAGCAGACAGTGAGCACCGTAGTAGCATGGAAGATCTTGAGCGTTTCCACGTTCGTTCTTCTGGCGGAGAGATGGTGCCACTAAGCACGCTAGTGAGTTATGAGCAAGTGTTCGAACCGGATGTCGCGTGGCGTTACAACATGTACCGCAGTGCAATCATCCAGGGTCAGCCAGCCCCGGGATACTCAAGTGGTGATGCGATCGCTGCAATGGAACGAGTTGCAGCAGAAGTGCTACCACAGGGTTACACCTATGAGTGGACAGGCATGGCTTATCAAGAAGTGTTAGCAGGTAACCAGGCCATTTATGCGTTTGCATTAGCGCTGATCTTCATCTACCTGTTTATGGTCGCGCAGTATGAGAGTTGGAGTATTCCTCTCGCGATTATCCTTGTGGTACCAGTGGCAACGTTAGGCTCATTCCTTGCACTGAACCTAACAGGTACTCCGCTTAACTTGTATGCGCAGATAGGTCTCGTGCTGCTCATAGCGCTCGCGGCGAAAAACGCAATCCTAATTGTGGAGTTCGCTAAACAAGAGCGTGAAGAGAAAGAGGTTGATATTGATAGTGCGGCAGTACAGGGCGGTAGACTTCGTTTCCGTGCGGTAAACATGACTTCTTGGTCATTCATCTTGGGTATCTTCCCATTGATTTTTGCTGCCGGTGCAGGTCACGTAAGTCAAAACTCATTAGGTATCTCTTTGATTGGCGGCTTATTGTGTGTGCTTTTAGCGGGTACTTTCTTGATACCAGGCTTCTATGCATTGGTTCAAAGACAGCGTGAAAAAATTCATGGCGGCAGCACGAAACTGATTCCTCTTGATGACGAATAAATGCCAGCTTATTGGTGTTATATCGCTTTTAGATAGGTACTGTTTTTAGAGATAAAGACTGTTTTTAGCGATAAATATAGCTTGTTAGTGATAAATATTGGCTAAGTAAAGGTATTTTCTAAGCAAAGGTATTGTCTAAGATAAAAGAAAGCCCGAAGTATTATAGCTTCGGGCTTTTTATTTACTTGGGCTTAGAAATCTGTATTTAGCGTTGAATGGCTGTGAAAGTTTGCGTTAAACGTCGCGAGTTTTGAACTCAGCGACCGCATCATCCATTTGATGAGCCTGCGCAGAGACCGCATTCACCTCTTGTAAACACTCTTGAGCAGAGTGCATATTGCCTTCTGAAATGACGTTTAACTCAGTAATAGAATCGCTCACTTGATTCATCACAATGCCTTGTTCTTCAATTGCAGAGGCGATGCGTTCAGAATTGCCCTGAATAGTCTGCATGTCAGCAATGATTTGTTGCAAACTCGCGTCTAGCTTTTCAGATGCATCTAACGTTTGTTGGCCTTGATTGTTACATTGGTCAATATCAGATACGACCATCGACATTTGTGATTGAATGTCGGACACCACGCGCGTGATCTCTTCTGTTGATTGATGGGTTCTGCTTGCCAGAGCTCGAACTTCATCAGCCACTACGGCAAAACCTCGACCTTGCTCACCAGCTCGAGCGGCTTCAATGGCTGCGTTTAACGCAAGTAGGTTGGTTTGTTCAGCAATCTCTTGGATGATGTTTACCGCCCCACCAATCTTGTCGACATGCTCGTTCAAAGAACCAATGGATTGCTGACTGTTTGATAGAATGCCAGTTAACTGACTCACATTGGTTACGGTGGTCTCTACAACCGCACGACCTTGTTCTGCGTTGTTTGCCGCTTGGTGTACCCCTTCAACTGCGACAGAGGTACTTTCAGAAATCTCACCGATGGTCGCCACCATTTGTTGTACAGCCGTTGCCATCGAGGATGTGTGATCAGCTTGCGTGTGAAATTGCACCATCACCCCCTCAAGTTCACGGTGCATATTATCTGTACTCGCTGAAAGTTGTGATGACTTCTCTTGTGTATCGTGAATAAGGTGCTCAAGTTTATTCAATAGGTCATTTAAGTGGTGACCAATATCTACCAGTTCATCTTTACCCTCTAGTTCCGCACGTAGCCCCATATTGTTGCTTTCGCTGATCGTCTTAATGGTGATCAGTAAACTCGTCACTCTTTGATTAATTGAACGAGAGATCTGCGTGATGAGAGCAAAGATAATGAGCAATACGGCTCCGGTGATTCCTTGCTTAACAAGTGTGTTTTGACTGTCGCGTGCGTTAGCTGCGGTGCCTAGTGCGTCAGAAAACGACTTAAATTGTTGTTCAACCGTGTGGGAAAGCGAACGAGTCTCACCCAATAAGCCTTTTTTGTATGAAGTGCCAATCAGCTGTTTCTGCGCAGCAAGCTGTTTACTATGCGCTATCAAAGCGGGTGCATTCACACTCTCAATCAGGCTCTCATCCGCATAACCCGCTTTTGTTTGCTCATCAAACTGATCTAATGCCAGTAGTTGCTGCTGGTTGGCATTGTCTATCGCATCCGATAGGGCTTGCTCATAATCTCGTTGAAGGCCACTTTTACTATCGAGGCCATAATGCTGATAGGCCGCCACAAGGTTTTGAAAACCAACTTGGTAGGCAATGAGGTCTTGCTTGAATTGACGGCTAGAAGGAAGTTCATAATGAGCGAGTATGCCAGCTAATTCGTTTTCAATGGTGAGAAACTTGTCGACATTGTCATCAAATTTTCCAAGGTATTTATCGTCACCGCGCAACAAAAAGTCTTTTTCATTGCGGCGTAAATTTAAGAGACGAATTTCTAAATCACCAACGAGCTTGATGGCATGGTTTAGCTCTTGGCTTTGATTGGCAAAATGTGAGGATGTACCCAACAGGGCGACGATGCCAAAGATAGCGATCGCTCCCAAGAAATAGAGCTTTTTCCTAATAGTCATAAGTGCGTCCTGAATAATTGACTAAAATGAGATCCCAATAAAGAATCCAATGGCTAGCTCTGACGTTTGCTAATACAACGGCTTTTGGCGTTGCTGTTTTTTTGTCGCGTGCTTAGTTTTACTATCAAGTCTGCGACGTTGTGAAGCGCGCGTTGGTTTTGTTTTTATGCGTGCTTTTTCTTGTCGGATGGCAAATTGGATTAGCGCTTGTAAGCGAATGAGCGCGTCTTCCTTGTTTTGCTCTTGTGTCCTGAACTGTTGTGCTTTAATGATGATCACGCCATCTTTGGTAATTCTGCTATCAGAAAGCGCAAGTAGACGCTCTTTATAGAACTCTGGCAGTGTGGAATGATGTATGTCAAAGCGCAAATGTATCGCAGACGATACCTTATTAACGTTTTGTCCACCATTTCCTTGAGCTCGGATAGGCGTTAATTGTATTTCCCAATCTTGAATTGTGACGGAGTTCGAGATTTTGAGCATAGGTACTAAGTGCCAATAAGGATTGTTGCGATGGCTGCTAAATTACCATCAGAACTGAATAAATAGAAGAATAGACATGAATACGATAGATTTTAGTCCCTATAAAGGCCTGATTTTTGATATGGATGGAACGTTGATTGATACCATGCCT
The DNA here is from genome assembly GCF_003544875.1 of Vibrio alfacsensis. Lineage (NCBI taxonomy): Bacteria > Pseudomonadati > Pseudomonadota > Gammaproteobacteria > Vibrionales > Vibrionaceae > Vibrio > Vibrio alfacsensis. The sequence continues at coordinate 1,106,134 of NZ_CP032094.1, read as the reverse complement.
GCCCATTTGGCTGCATGGCATGCGACAGCAGAGCGTTTCAATTTTCCTTTTAATCAAAATTGGCTGCATAGTCTTGGCGGTATGCCAAGCTTTAGAATTGTTACCGAAGTCAATCGTCAGCATGGACTGTCTCTTGATCCGAAAACGGTGTCACGTTACAAAATGGACACGTTCTCCGAAATGGAGCACCACGGAGAAATCATCTCTTGTACTGGCAATGTGTTGAATGAGTATCTTGGCAGTAAAAAAATTGCGGTTGGTACGGGAAGCCAAAAAGATACGGCATTGCGTTTACTTGCTAAGGCTGGACTTTTACGTAAATTAGATGCTCTAGTGACCGCCAGTGATGTAGAAAACCATAAGCCATCTCCTGATACCTTTTTAATAGCTGCTGAACAAATAGGGTTGACTGCAGAGCAGTGTGTCGTATTTGAAGATACCGAACTAGGTAGACAAGCGGCTCATGCAGCGGGTATGGATTGTATTATGGTTGAAAATGGAAAATTAGTGCTCTATCCACTGTAGACGTATTCATTACAATATCGTGAATTTTAAAATTATCAATAAAGTGTCGTGTGAATAATACGGCACTTTTTAATTTTATATTTGCTGCTTTTATATTCGTAATTGTAAATAACGGTATATAAAAGGGATAGTACTGATGTAAGAAGTGGGCGTAATTTTGGTCTAGGATGGCTATCCTTACGCGTAAGATAGGCTAGATCACACTATTGAAAATAATTCTAAAAATCCGATAGTAGTAAAGTATTAATAACGGTCGTTCGTTATAGTCTATATTCCTTTGTTCTTTCAAATTACAAGGAAGGTTGATGGTTACGAATAAAGTTTATGTTGTATCCACAGACACGGAGTGGTCGAATCTTGTTATTGCGGGTTTATCGCATTCATTTAAACAGTACTCATTTGTTATTAACAATAGCGTAAATAGCTTATGGAGTCTTCATAGCGATGACATCGTTATCTATGATAGACAAACGCTTGGAAACCCATCTATTCATTTAGTGTCGCCCATGTCTCGCAACGGTGGGTGGATTCTCGCTAACGCAACGCAAATCGATTCTGAAGGTGCGCAGGCATTGATATCTCTAGGATGGTGCGGAATTCTGGAATCAGATTTTACCTTTGAACGATTACACAAAGCCGTAAGAATGGTCGCTTCTGGTCAGTTGTGGTTTAGTCGAGAAGACATGTCTCACTCTTTGAGAAATATTGTTCGTAATCAAATTCAAGGTTCATGCTCGATGGAAGTATTAGGCTTGAAGTACGAACTTTCTAGTAAAGAACAAAAAGTCTTTATGTACTTAGTACAGGGATTTTCTAATAAAGAAATTGCTGAGCAGCTTAATGTTAGCCTCAGTACAGTAAAAACACATGTATCACATATTTTATCAAAAACAGGAAAACAGAGTCGAGCACAGCTTAGTTCACTCATGATTGAGTAATATTTTGATTCAGTTCAAACTTACTATTTAGATGTTCTTTCCTCATCCTTTTTCCTCGCTTCTTTAGTCACCTGACTGATGGGCAAAATGAAAATTCGCTTAAATTTAAAGCGTAGATTTTATTTAAGCTTTGGCTGAAGCCGATGGAACGAATGTAAAGGAGAACAATTATGAAACGTTTAGCAAGTATCGCAGCAATGGCAGTGCTATTTTCAGCAGGTGCAGTGGCAGATAATTGGGATGCTAACCCTGGAGAAGGTCGCGCAGATTTTTTAGTAAAATTTAAAGGTGAAGTACCAAAACGTTGTGAAATGGTTGCAGATAGTAGCCTAAAAGAGATTGATTTCGATTTGACTCAAAAGTCAGATAAGAAGACGTTTGCTTTCAAGACATGGTGCAACTCTTACGGTACTAAAGGGATCGTTTTGATCGACCCATATGGGTTTAAAAATAGCAATGGCAACGAGATTCCAATGCAATATTCATTTAAAGGTGATTCATCTGTGAAAGATGGTGACACTCCTGTAATGGAAGCACGTATAGTTAAAGAAGTTGAAATAAGCAACGATATTGAGCAAAAGATGTCAGCAAAACACAAGTTAACTATTAAGTCTCAACCACAAAAAGGCGCAGCTTGGGGTGAGTACAGCGGTTCAATGTACGTAACGCTTTACCATATGTAATATAAAATATGTTGGGGGGGGAGTACTCCCCCAACCGAGGTGCAGTATGAGAACGCTTGGATTACTATTATTATCGTTTATTTTGATGCCAATCCAAGTATTGGCTTTTGAACTTTTTCCAATGGTCCAATCACTAGACGATCTTGGAAAAGGTACAACCGCTTTTTTCAAAGTGAGCAATACCTCTTTAGTGCCTTTACCTGTTGAAATCACGACGAGTAAACGTAGCGTAAAACTTAATAATCAAGAGATGCTGTTAGATACAGAGGATCTGATGGTGTTTCCACCACAAATTTTGATTCCTCCAGGCAAGTCACAAACGATCAAGGTACAGTATATTGGTGCGCCAAAGCAATCAGCCGAATCTTACCGCTTAATCGTTAGCCAGTTGCCGCTCAAGTCTGAAGCTGAAAAAGATGCGATTCAAATGCTGTTTCGTATAGGTGCATTGGTGTTTGTCTCACCTCAAGGCGCAAAAGATGACTTTACCAGTACAGTGAAAACGAATAGCGACAATACGCCTGAATTATTAATCAGCAATACCGGAACAAGTATTCTCGAGTTGAGTAAACACAGTTACTCAGTTGAATTGAATGGCCAAAAGAAAGTATGGAATTGGGAACAATTAGAATCTTTACTTCCAATGCAGTATCTGGTTCCAAACCAGCAAGTAAAAGTCAACGCAGAGTCTCTTTTTACTCAATAACGTCACACCTTTCAATAACGTAGGTCGATTATGTGGCGGTCAGTATTTATTGTCATTACGATTTTTATCTCCATTTCGGCTTGGGGAAGTGTTTATCGACTCTCTCTTCCTTTAGTCTATGGAGAGACACAGCTCGGAGACTTGCCTGTCGAAATTAGTGGCATGTCACTGGTTGGTGTTTCTATCTCTGGATTGAATAGCGTATTAGGCGAACGCATCACCGCGAAGTGGTGGCAGGAAAATACCCCAAAAAGTGGATCGGACTATGTCACGGTTGAAACACTGAATGCGAAAGGGGTTTCTATATCACTCAACCCTGAATTGTTGGTCCTACAAGCGACGTTAGATTCTGAAATTCTTAATGAAACTGACATCAGTTTATCATCAGGTTACCCGCTTTTTAAACCAAGTGAGAGCGGCTATGTGAGTTGGTTAAATAGCTTTAATCTCACCTACAACCACTCCTGGGCAGATGACAGTGAAAGTTGGAACTCCTCTTTAGATTGGTTATCTCAAGCAAACATTGGCGGAGCAGAGGGGGTAAACTTCCTCTTAGCGAATTATCTTGACGCAACCGATGAAAGTACAGAGTTTTATCGTGGAGAGTGGGTCGCTTTTCACGATAGGCCAAATGTCCCGGTACGATTTTCTGCAGGCGATGTGGTGAGCGGTGAATCCGGTCACCTGTATAGTTTGTCACTTGGTGGCATATCAATAGAAAGTCGTTACTCTGACTTGCAACCCGATAGAGAAATTAGCCCTCAAAGTAGCCAACAATTGGTATTACTCGAGTCTGCGGAAGTTGAACTGTATGTCAACGGTGAAAGAGTTTCGGGAGGACGCTTAGATCCAGGGCGTTATAACTTACAAAACTTAATTTTAGACAATGGTGCCAATGACATTACTGTCGTCGTCAACTATGTTTCCGGCAAACAAGAAGTGTTGCAGTTTACCCAATTTTATAACGCCACATTGTTAGCAAAAGGGCTTATTGATTATTCGTTCTCATTCGGTCGCCCTATTGAATACGGTGATCGAGCGGTTGGTTATGAAGATGCTTGGGTTGGAACAGGTTATATTGAGTACGGCTTGACGGACTGGTTAACCATTGGCAGCAACGGATTGGCTGCGGATGATGGTGCGGTGCTAGGCGTGTTGTCAACTGTTAGAACGCCAATAGGAAACGTGACCGGCAGGTACTCGTGGAGTGGTGGCTCTGATTATGGCGATGGATGGATTGCCTCACTAGATTATGAGAACAGTGTTATAGGCAGTGGTGACAGTCAGGCCCCTAATTTGAGACTTGCCATCGAGCGATCTGACAATTTTAATAGTAAGCCTTGGGGGGATTCCTTACCCAACAGTGACTCTACACAGTTTCTTGTCAACTATTTTTGGCAAATGACCAGTGAACTCGACTTGTCTTTATCTGGGCGTTATGGGGTAACAGAAGAAGACAGTAGCGAAAAGCGTGGAACGGGACTATTCAATTGGCGTCGTGGGGGAATCACTATCGGTGTGGGTTCTGAATATGAAGAGTCTCCTCAATATGAGAACGGTGACACGCGGTTTTTGTTTACGTTTGAATATAACTGGTACTCAACAGACAGCTCAAATCGCTTAGGTTTATCTTACAACAGCAAGGATGAACGTAGTCGAGCTTATTTCAGCAATGAGGCAAATAACTACGTTGGGGATGTGGGTGTTCGAGTCGATGCAGAAAGGGACAAGAACATTGATAATCAACAAGCGCAAATGAGTTATACCGCGAGCAGACTAAGAACCGAAGTCGAAGTTTCTCGTAACAAACTCCGTTCGAGTGATGATGAACAGTATCAAGGGTCGGTACGATTAGCGACCGCCGTTGGAATGGTTGATGGCCAATGGGGATGGGGAAGAGTGACCTCGGGTCCATTTGTTTTGGCAAATGTGCACTCAAGTTTGGAGGGAGGTACTGCGAACCTTGACGTAAACTCGGAGGGTAAAGCAACAGCTAATGCCACATCGCAGTTCAATGGTATTGTTTCCGTCTCTCAACCGTTTGTTCGTAACGCGATGGATTATAACGTTGACGATGCGCCTTTGGGGTATGACTGGGGTAACGGTAAGATTGAGGTGTCTCCAGGATCAGCGACAGGGCATATCCTAAATATTGGTTCTGATGCCTTTTATACGGCAACAGGATTTATTGAAGATGGCGATGGCGAGCCTTTGGCTTATGTTCAAGGTCGAATGATTCTTGAAGAATTGGACGTTGCTTTCTTTACGAATAAGCAAGGACGTTTCTATATTCAAGGTGTTCGTCCTGGCACGTATCGAATGGAAATTTCTCAGAGTGGAATACCAGCAATCAGCGTGACGATTCCTGCTTCCAAAGAGAGTTTGATTAATCTCGGAAAGTTATCTGTATTAGCTAAATAGCAAGGTGAAGATTCGAGCTTTGTTTAGGAATATAGATGGGGGAGATATGATGAAAAGTAGAATGAACACTTATGCTATTGCTACGGCGATTTCAGCAATGGCATTGAGCTTTTCTGGCATTGTGAATGCCGAACCAAATCATGATGCGAGTTGTGATGGAACGTATAGCGTTGAGATCGACAATATGCCTCAAAAGCCACTAGCGAGTAAGCCTAATGCTCTTTGGTTCCAAGGACATGTAACGTTAGATAGAGAACTCATCACGTGTGTTCGTCATGTTGAGATCAGTGCGAAAAGCGGTTGGCAGCATGTACTCAATGGGCCAAACGGAAAAGTCACTTCGACCGTGCTGAATGAACAAAAGAAAAGCTTAAATCGAAATGCGAGCGGTAACTTTGTTTTACCAGTAGGTGGTTCGCAAAGAGTGCCATTTTGGATTCATGTGCCGCAAGGGAAAGTTATGGATCCAGGTTTCTACAAAGGCGATTTTGAATTCATTGCTAATGGTGACCTCACCTCTGAACGAAATCATTTTCAATCGTTAGATTACACTTTACCTGCATTTGTTCGAGCGCGTATCGAAGCGCCAAATAATGCTTGGATTTCGGTTGCGGGAACAAGCGTGTCGGTTGATATGGGCAATCTAACAAAACAAAATACACGTAAAATAGACGTTTATGTGCTGAGTAACGCGACAGTGCGATTGGAAGTGGAATCAATAAACAATGGGCACTTGGTAAACACTCAAAAAGCAAGTCATAAAATTCCATACACCACGTTCTTGCAAGGCCGAAAACTAGAGCTAGATACACCGACGATATTAAATACACGAAAAGGTAAACAGACTCGATTCAATATGGCCTTTCAAAACCAAGCGGTGCCTGGTGCTGCTGCGGGCCAGTATGAAGATGAGATGACGATAAGTTTGATCGCCTACTAGGACCTGTACAACGGCAGTAAATCATTGCGCTATATAAGCTGACAACAAAAAAAACGCCGCAATTGATGCGGCGTTTTTCTTTGGACTTCTCAACGTTTATTGGATATCCAACAGTTCCACATCAAAGATCAGTACGCTTGCTGGTGGGATTGGGCCTGTGCCATTTTTTCCGTAGCCCAGTGTGCTTGGAACGAATAGACGAATTTTCTCGCCAACAACCATGTATTGCAGGCCTTCTTGCCAACCTTTAATCACTTGGTTTAAGCCAAAAGTGATTGGCTCACCGCGATTTACAGAGCTATCGAAAACTGTGCCATCGATCAGTGTGCCGTGGTAATGAACTTTCACTTTGCTCGTTGCCGTAGGGTGTACATCACCAGTCCCTTGTTCTAACACCAAGTATTGGAGACCGCTTTCTGTGGTGACTACGCCCTCTTTTTTACCGTTTTCTAGTAAGAATTGTTGGCCTTTTGAAAAGTTTTCATCTGCGACTTTGTGATTTGTCCAAGTACGGTAAATGAAAAAGCCCGCAAGAATAAAAATAATGATAGGAAACAGAAATTTAGACACAATTACTCCTTGTCTTATTTTGGTTGTGTTAGCAGATAATTAATGGTGTCTGCCATTGCTTCTACCGTGTCATGACCACCAGTAATCACTTGATATTTACCGTTCACGATGAAAGCAGGTACCGAGTTGATTTGGCCTTTAGTCGTGATTTGTTCCGCTTTGTCGAGGTAATCGAATAACTTCGCTTGTTGATCTTTTTCTAGCTGGTATGGGCTTTTAAGATTACGTGAACTAAATGCGTTATTCACTGCGGCCAAACGCTCTTCTTCTGTCGCATCTGAACCCATTTGAACCGCGGCAAATAAGTCGGCCATAAATGCTTTATCTGGCGTGCCATCCAGTTGCATGACTGCTGTATAAAAAATAATCGCACTAACTTGAGCGCTTTCATTGAAAGTAACGTGCAGTTTCTCTACTTTTTGGTCAGTTAAAGATTCGATTTTAGGTACAAACTCTTCCATTGAACGACAATGGCCACAATTAAGTGAGAAAGCTTCTGTAAGGGGAGCAACGTTGTACTCTTGAAGAGATACAGGCAAGACCTCGTATTGTTTACCTTGTTGTGGCTGAGAATTGCCGTTGTCACACGCAGACAGGGCGATAGTAGCGGCAATAAGGACACAACCTTTTAAAATGGATTTGAACATAAATAACGCTCTGAATATAAAGTTTATACCTAGTTTATCGGTTAACGTACCTAACGAAAACCTTTAAAAAGGCTTGTTACATTTAAGTAACCAAATAGAGGAAAGTTTAGACAACATATTAAGGCTTTAGAGTGATATTTCACCTAAGCTGACTTAGCGATGCTTAACTCACAGACAGTATGCTTTACATTAATTGGCATGATTAGTGCTTAAATCAGTACTTAAGTGACATTGTGTTGGCCGTTAGATCTAAAGTAATCACATGAGCGGCCGATACTGGTTTAGAGATTTAAGTAGTAATTTGGCTTACGTTGGTATTCTTATGAAGCATTGGTTATTGGTGATATGTGGTATTTTAGCGGGCTGTAGCAGCGTTCCCTCAGATATGGTTCCAGTAGGGGATATGTTAGACACCGCTCCACGTTCTAGCTCAGAGTTGAGGCACCCTGAATGGGGTTACGTAACCACGCCATATGTTCCATCCACAAAGCGAGTCGTAAATAGGCCAACCGCATCATCGGAGTCGACGCAAGGCATCACTTCGCTAGAAATGTTTTTAAGCAGAAATAACATTGCTTATGAATCGGTAAGAGGTGAGCATTTAATGATTCGTTTAAAAGAACAAATGCACTTTCAAACGGGATCGGCTCAATTGTCACCTCAATCTCAAGGTTGGCTAAGAAGCCTTGGCCATTATCTAGCTGGGCGAACCGATGTTGATGTGGTTATTGATGGGCATGCAGATAATACAGGTGATGCTAATTTTAACGATAACCTCTCAGAATATCGGGCAAAAGAGGTTGAAAAACAGCTTTTAGCAACGAACCTGCCGAAACAACGTATTTTTTCTCGAGGATTTGGTGAGCATATGCCGCAGTGCACGAATGCAACATCCACGGGCAAAGCCTGCAACCGCCGGGTGGAACTAACCTTGATAGTGGGTCAATAAGATTGAAAAAGAGGCACATTATGTGCCTCTTTACATTTCATTGATCTAATTGATAAGCGAATAGAATGATGAACAAACAAATAGAGTAGTGAACAAGTAAACAGAACGATGGACTAAGCAAATTCTTTTTCGATGTAACCAATGATATCTGCTGATTCATACATCCACTGAACTTCACCGTCTTTTTCAATACGTAAACAAGGGACTTTGATTCGACCACCGCCTTGTTCTAGTGCTTCACGGTGGGTTGGGTCATTCTTAGCGTCTCGCAGCTCAATATTTACAGATTGTCGTTTCATAGCACGGCGTACTTTGACACAGAACGGACAGGCTTCGAATTGGTAAAGTGAATAGTGTTCAGCTTTTTTATCAATTAGTCTTTGCGCTTCTTCGGTGCGTTTGATGCCACGAGGTGAAAAAATGGCGTTGAGAAGTAATATTATCTTTCCCAAAGTCCAACGGATAAACTTCATAATGATCCCTTGATGTACTGTATGTGTCAGTGTGTCCTCAAATTGTAACGACTGGCGCGAGTTGTTACATTGTTGCTTCAGTCTATCAGTAGTTGTGTGTGAACAAAACCCTGGTTTTTATAAGGAAAATAAGCGTTTAAACCAGCTAAGTAGGCTGACTTTCTTTGTTGGGTTTGCTTCTTTGCCCATATAAAAACTTTGCATCAATTCAGTTCTGAATGCATCGACATCCATGCGCTTAATGATGAGCTCATGATTCAATGTGGATTGTGTTTGCTCTGCATGATCATGCGCCAAACTATAATCCATGTGCAAGTAGCCCTGCGTGAATAACCATAAGTGTGTAATGAAAATTAAATCTTCAGCAGACTGGTTACTAAACTTATCGGCATGTTCATTACCCAACGTTTCATTCAAAACTTGCTGCATCTGCTGAGTAGAAGATGCACTCTGCTCGTAGTTTGCGGTAGCTTCAATATGGGATTTAGTCAGTAAGCCCAATAAATGTAGAGCAGGGGCTTTCTCTGGCTTGTTTTCACATACACGGGCAAACAACGGGGTATGTTCTTTTGTCCAACGACGCCTTGCTGCTTGATGTTTCTTAACAAAAGCAATGTCCTTACCCCCCATTTGTTGGATAAGTTCACTAAGCGAAGTCATGACTTTTAAGTTCCTTAACGTTGATTTCAATATGTTGATCGTTAACATCAACAAATAGTGATGTCCCGGTTATCATCACGGACAAACTCGTGCCGCGATCGATGTGGTTTGAAATTTCATCAATCGCATCATAGTCAAAGCTTGAAACCGATACAGGAAGTCCCGCGAATTTGGTCGAAAATTTATCCCACCAAACGGTTGCTTTGCTGTTGTATGCGTACACATGAACGTTTTTCGCAAGACGTGTGGCTTTTTTAACTCGCTCCGGGTCTGGTTCACCAATTTCAATCCAATCGCGAATGCTCTGATCGTGTTCGATGTGCCAAAGGTCAGGTTCTTCTATCGTCGAGAGACCTTTAGTGAATTCCAAATCACGTTGAGCATTAAGGCAAAATGCAAAAATACGCGCCAGCATACGTTGCAGTTTTTCGGATGGATGCTGAGCGATGGTTAGATTTTTAGAATCGTAGTAATCGTTGTTCATATCGGATATAGCAATCCGAAACTTATATATTGTTGGTTTAAGGGCCATAGAAATATCAGTAAATTGTAGGAAAAATAGCCAGCTAGTAAGCCGGCTATCATATCAAATTTTAAAAATTAAAGTACTTTGATTTGCTCTGCTTGAGGACCTTTTTGGCCTTGAGAGATCACGAATTCTACTTTCTGACCTTCAACAAGCGTACGGAAACCGTCACCAGTGATTGCAGAGAAGTGAGCGAATACATCAGGACCGTTTTCTTGTTGGATGAAACCGAAGCCTTTAGTTTCGTTGAACCACTTAACTGTACCAGTAGCTGTGTTAGACATGTCTAATATCCTAAATATCTAATATTTGTGTAATCTTTCGCCTTTATCGGCGCTTATAGCGTGGAAAAATAAATTGCTATTGCGTACCACAGGACGGCGGAATCACAAGTAATCCAACGAAATGTGCAAACAAAGAACTTTCTTTCTAGCCGAGATTGAGTCTAGGTTAAATACAGTCAGAGTCAACTGATATTGCCAGCCAAAGAACAAATATTTGTATATTGTCACTTTTAAGCCGTGTGCTTTAGATGAAATTGCAATTAAATGACGAGTTTGTGAATTATTCAAGTAAAAACTGTCCGTTTTTCAATGGTTTTGACTAGCATTTTCAGTTTGGTAGCTTGCTGGTAAGACCATTGTATAGAACGAGAGAATGGGTAGATATCGTCTCTTTAATTACGTGAACTAAGTAAGTGTTGAATGGATTTACCTTTAGTGAAACGCAGAATTTAGTGACTATTAAACGCCCAGTTTTAATTCTTATGACATAAATATACGCGAGGACTTATTATTTTTGATGTATCAACAAGTCGCATCATAAATGTGAATTAATACAATTAAGAATGAATAATTCAATTTTGGTTTTAAGAAAATGGAAAGTTCCCAAAGTGCAAGTCGTCTTTCTTTGCATGCATTGTTGCCGATTATTTGACTTAGAATCGCTAGGACTTCAAATCGCGGCGCATCTTGTAAATCAAAATATTCTCGCAGAAACAAGCTGAGGTTGCTTAGGTGTCCAATCTCAACTTGGTCAAAGTTGATCGAGTCCCCATCGCTTTGTTGCTCTATTGCTATACTCACATGAACTTGATGTTTTTGTTGTTGTTTTCACGAGTCAACGGCGCCAGGCCTAAGGAAAACCATGCGAACCCCAATGGCATTTTTACTGTGTGCACTGTTCTCTTGTTCGTCAATTGCAGAGAGTGCATTCGATATTGTGAAAAAATCGGACCTCGCGATGAGAGGCGAATCCAGTTATAGCGAATCAACCATGGAGATTGTGCGACCGAGTTGGACTCGTTCAATGAGCATGAAAAGTTGGACCAAAGGGACAGAACTGTCGTTAGTTTTGGTTACTGCACCGGCCAAAGATAAAGGCTCGGCTTCACTGAAACGCCACAGAGAAATGTGGAATTGGGTGCCTAGCATTGAGCGGGTGATAAAAATTGCACCATCCATGCTCAGCCAATCTTGGATGGGCTCTGACTTCACCAATGATGACTTGATCAATCAGTCCTCTATTGTTGTGGATTATCGGCACTCGCTTATCGGTGAAGAGCCGTTTGATGGAAGTAGTATGTGGGTAATTGAAGCCGTAGCGAAGCCAGATGCCCCTGTTGTTTGGAGTAAGGTGACGCTTTGGATTTCGAAGTCTAATTATCTGCAAAGGAAAGTGCATTTTTATGATGAGTTCGATGAGCTCGTTAATGAACTGACGACATACGACGTAAAAATACTGGATGGCAGGGCATTGGCAACTAGGATGGAGATGCACCCAGTGGATGAGCCAGGAAATAAAACGGTACTAACAACGCATGAGGCAGAGTTTGATTTTGATATTGAGGACCGTTTTTTTTCGCAGCAGCAAATGCAGGCACTACGCGATTAAACTCAGTTTTTCAGTTTGCCAACAGCAGGGCTGATAGGAGGAATAACGATGCTGATGACATTGGCTTGGCGGAATTTATGGCGTCAGAAACGTCGTACGTTGCTGACCGCTTCTGCTTTGGCATTGGTCTTGTTCCTCTCTTTGGTTACTCGCTCTTTTCAAGAGGGCAGTTATACGGCCAACATAAAAAACGCAGCCAAGTTTTATAGTGGACTAATCCAACTTCAGCATCCTGATTTTGATGAGTCTTCAAGTATTGATGACGTATTACCGCAAAGTGATGCGTTTATATCCCATGCGCGAAGTAACGCCAATATTGATAATGTTCTGCCGCGGATAGAGTCATTCGCGTTGGCGGCAAAAAGTGAGCGTTCAAAAGGCGTCATGGTGCTGGGTGTCGATCCTAGCGCAGAAGACCATTACTCCCAAATCAGCAGTAAAATCATTAAAGGCAACTTTATTGTTAGGGGAAAGCCATCGGTAGTCATAGGAAGTGGTTTAGCTCAATATTTGCAACTCGATGTGGGTGATGAACTGATACTTTATGGGGTTGGATATCGCGGGCAAACTGCGGCAGGCTTGTATCGTATCGCAGGCGTTATGAAATTTCCATTGCAGCAGCTCGATGCTCAGTTGGTGTACATGCCAATTGATATCGCCCAACAGCTATATTCTCTCGATAATCAAGTGACCGCGGGTACTCAATGCGGAGAGTTTACGAACACTGCCAGAAACGGTATATCAATTGCAGCGCAGTTATGGGGAGGGTGTTGCGGTTAGAGATTGGCAAGATTTGTCTCCGGAAATGGCGCAGCAAATCGCCTTAGATAAAGCGGGCGGTATTTTCCTAATTTATATTTTGTATGGCATGGTCGGTTTTGGTTTGTTTGCGACCATTCTTATGACGACGCTGGAGCGCCAAAGAGAATTTGCCGTTATGTTGGCAACAGGCATGTTGAGATCGAAATTGGTCACGTTATTGGCGATTGAATCTCTGTTGATATCCATCATTGGAATCGTGTTAGGTGTCGCATTAAGTATTCCTGTCTTAAGTTACTTCTATTTCCATCCTATCGAGATCACGGGGGATGCGGCAAAATTGATGCTGGAGAGTGGTTTTGATCCTATCGTTCCGGTCTCTGTTGACCCAGTGTTATTGTTGGATCAAATACTCGTCGTTTTATTCATTATGATGCTGTGTCTGATTTACCCCATTTCACGGCTGCTTCGTTTGCCTATCGTTGATGGGTTAAAAGGAGGAATGCATGCTGGTTAAACTCGCTTGGCGAAACTTATGGCGAAATAAATTGCGCACGTCAATCATGCTTGGGGCGATGGTCTTTGGTTTGGTTGGGGTGGTTGTAATGATGGGTTTCATGAACGGCCTAGTTGACAGCATGATTAAAAATGCCATTGCATGGCAAACCAGTCATTTGCAAGTTCATCAAAAAAAGTTTTTGGTTAACCCGGAGATAAAAGCGGTGATTCCAAACGCAAGTGAATTATCTGATGATCTTATTGCTCAGCCAGGCGTCGCCGCAGTGTCGGCACGGTTTTTAGCTGACGGAATGATTGCATCGGCACGAAGTTCTAGGGGGGTACGAATTAATGGTATTAACCTTTCTCAAGAGCAACGAATTACACCGTTAGTTGATCATATTACGGATGGTGAATGGCTAAATGAAGAGGGGCGTAATCCCATTTTAGTCTCTCAAAAAATCATGGACCGCCTTAAGCTAAAAGTAGGGTCAAAAGTGGTGATCACCTTATCTGATATTCATGGTGACGTAACGGGCGCAGCATTTCGTGTTCGCGGTGTATTCAGTACCCCATCAACGGTTTTTGATGAGGGAAATGTGTATGTTCGAAAAGGAGATTTGGAAAAACTTGCGGGCATCAAAGGGGCACATGAAATCGCGATGCTTCTCACTACAAACGATAGTGACTCCCTAGATATAGCGAAAGTCTTTGTTGAAGACGCGCTCCCATCTCAGTACTCCAATACTCTTATTGTAAGAACATGGCCAGAAATACAACCCTTGCTATCCACCATGATGGATGCCATGAAAGTCTCAAACCAGATCACGCTGGTGGTTTTTGTCCTCGCGATGACGTTGGGCATCATCAATATTATGTTGATGTCAGTGTTCGAGCGTACTCGTGAATTTGGCGTTTTAATGGCTGTCGGAATGCAAAAGCACAAAATAAGGATGTTGATTGTTTTAGAAACGTTGCTGCTGGGACTCACCGGTTGTGCGTTAGGGTTACTTTGCAGTGTTGTGTTACTCAACGTGTTAGGCGTTACGGGGCTGTCATTAGGTGGTCTTGCTGATGGTCTTGGTATGTATGGTGTGGATACGTTACTTTACCCGCGAGTCTCTCTTTCAGAATATCAGATGATTTTTCTGGCGATCATCGTGGCGAGCCTGCTTGCGGCACTGTACCCCGCGCAACAAATATTAAAGCATCAACCCGTAGACGCCATGGCGGAGAAAATCTGATGACAATAAAGTTAGAAAAATTAACCAAAACCTATAATCCAGATAGTGATTTTCCCGTTCATGCTGTTAAGTCCGTCGATCTAGAAATCAAACAAGGGGAATTTGTTGCTATTATGGGACCATCAGGTTCAGGCAAAACGACCTTACTCAATATGATTGGTGGTATTGATGTTCCAAGCTCTGGAAGTGTAGAGATAGATGGCTGCCTTGTTTCTGATATGTCAGAGAAAGAACTCATAGCCTACCGGCGTGACAACATCGGCTTTATCTTTCAAGACTACAGCTTGTTGCCTGTATTGACGGCATTAGAGAACGTTGAGTTTGTCATGCAGTTACAGGGCAAAACGGAAAGAGAGTGTTACGATCGTGCTAGTTCATTATTGGAGCAAGTTGGGCTTTCTGCGCAGATGAATAAAGTGCCAGGAAAAATGTCCGGAGGGCAACAACAAAGAGTCGCTGTTGCTCGGGCTCTTGCACCAAAGCCTCGCTTTGTCATGGCGGATGAGCCGACGGCAAACTTGGATGCTAAAAGTACGACAGAGCTACTCGATATTATGGAGCGACTCAGTGAACAAGAGGGGACGACTTTCATTTTCTCTACTCATGATACGAGAGTGATCAAGCGCGCTCATCGCATTATCGTTTTCGAGGATGGACGATTAGTGAGGGACTTCGCGAATATCGACAGCACTTTTGAGAAAAACCATGCCTAGCCCAACGGGTACGTACAATATGTTGAGAATACTTAGGCTGTTTAGGGTGGCGTTAGGTATGTTATTTCTCGTGATTCTCTCTTTAAATGTGCGTTCTGCTGTGCCGGGGTTAGAGCCTAAAAAAAGTTGGCAACTCGATGGATACGTTAAATACATGGCGACGTATGCGATGCCAAAAACTCAGTCCAATACGCTTGATCATCTGCTTCACAATCGCATGAATTTTGAATATCGCTTTTCTGATGAATGGAGAGTCAATGTAGGAATGCGCAATCGAGCACTATGGGGAGATGCTTTAGATTTGCCGGGGTATGCAGAGCTTGTAGCGTTGGATAATGGATATTTCGACTTGAGCAAAAATTGGCGAGCAGGTGATGTGATTTTTAACACGCAACTCGATCGATTGAATGTGACGTGGAACAAAGATACATGGAGGGTGAGAGCAGGGCGCTTTCGTGTCAACTGGTCCATGAATACGATTTGGAACCCCAACGATATTTATAACGCTTATTCCATATATGATTTCGATTATGAAGAGCGAGCAGGGACAGATGCCGTTTCCATCTCGAAATCGCTTGGTTTTGCCGATGGAGTTGATGTGATTTTTGCTCCTGCTAAGGATTCCGGACAAGACAGTACAGCACTGCGTTATTTGGCGAATCAGGCAGGATGGGATTATCAATTGCTAGTAGGACGTTCACGCTTGGATTACGTAATTGGAGCGGGATTTTCGACGGATCTATATGAAGCTGGTATTCGAGGGGAAGTGAGTTGGTTCGACCCTGTTAACGCAACTTATCAAGAAAAAAGTGTTACGCAAACCAAAAGCACCAAGCAAACGACAGTGGCAAGTCTTGAAATGGATTACAGCTTTGGTGGAGAGCGGAATTGGTTAGGCAGAACGGCATGGTTGTATATTTCTGCACCTCAAGATGTGAATAGTGCGTTGGCTTATTTAAATCTCCCATTAGATGCAAAAACCTTAAGCTTCACACGTCATACTTGGTATGGTGATGTGAGTTTTGACCTTACTTCATTAAATCGGCTTACGTTATCCGCGAGCTATTATGATGATCATTCTTACTTTTTAGGCGCATCGAGCACGTACTCTTTGGCGAATGACTGGCAATTCCTTACGGTTATTCAAGCGTTTGGTGGCGGTGACGATAGCTTATTTGGTGAGGATCCAACCACTTTATTTTTTGCCAATATTAAATACAGCTTCTAGCTCAATATGAGCTTCATACCAATCGAAGCAAAGTTTTCAAGCTTTTCTCTGTCTTAAGTCTGTTCGCTTAGTGACTGTGACTGTGATTGGGATCAGGCATTACGAGGTCGAGCATTACACAAAAGAGCGCTGACTAAGTGAGTAATTCGTTGTTTTTAAACATTGCATGCTACATACCCTTAACATTTGTTCAGATGTCGTTATATTAGAAGCTCATCGTTGTTAGGAGTTTATGGATGAACCTTACGATATCAGGGAAGTTGCAGCTCAGTTTTGTGCTGCTAGCCGTACTTTTTATGGCATCAGCGGTATTCACGTATCGCAACGTCGCGTCCGTTGAGCAATACGCCTCTTCGTTACTTAAATCTGATCTACCGACAGTGGATACCAGTCGAGGTATTCAACAGTCCGTTCAAGCCTCGCTTTCTTCTATTCGAGCCTACATGTTGTTAGGAGGCGATGAAGAGGCAAATGCTCGTCTAAGTGAGGATGTACGTAATATTATGGCATCAACGGACGAATCTCTTCCTACGTTAAAGACTTTAATCTCAGAACAGGATTTTCAAACGACTCAAAGCCAATGGAATGCGGTGAAAGAGTCGTTAAATCAGTTGCTTGAGTTTAGCCACAGTGACGAGAATTTACCCGCGCACAATTTATTCATAAACGAAGCGGCTCCGATTGCTGAGGTGGCGTTGGATCAGCTGCAAAGTTTGATCAATGAGGAGTCAGGGAACCCATTTGGTGGTGACAGAAAGCGACTTTTTAAAGTTTATGCTGACAGCTATACCTCGCTAGCCAATGCGCTTTCTGCATTGCGCGATTTTTTACTGTATGGGCAGCAAGACCATTTAGAAAAGTACCAAGACTTCATCAAATACCATAATCAATCTGTAGCGGAAATCGACAGTAAACTGGATAGGCTTTCGGACAACGATAAATCGTTGTGGTCACTGTTTAAAGAGATGCAACAGCTATACTTTCCCCTCGCTGAGCAGGTGATTGCATTGCGACAGTCACCAGAATGGAACACATCGAACGTGTTAATGGCCAATGAGTTGCTGCCAGCAGCAAGTTTACTGGAGCAGAGTTTAGAAACCATAGTCGCGACGCAACAACATCGTGCGGACCTAAGCGGTAAGGGGATCAATCAGTCGATTAAGAATGTGCTCACTAGCATGTTGATTGCAGCGGGCTTGGTACTTTTATCTTCGATTGCGATTTCAAAATACATGGGTAATACCATCGGTCGTCGTGTGAGGAATTTATCTGAGCGAGCAAGCACGATCGCTTCAGGTGATGTATCTCAATCGCCTTTAGTTGTCGTTGGAACTGATGAATTGGCCGATCTGACCGATTCTATTAATCGCATGAACGAGTCATTGGCAAGCATTGTCTCCGGAGTAAGCGATAAAGCACGCCAAGTGGATGTCAGCATGGGTGAGTTGCTCGACTCTGCCCAAGCGACTACATCGAACGTTGAGCACCAACAAGCGCGCATCGTGCAAATGGGTGAGCAGTTGGATGAGATTGCTATGGCTGCACGAAACACATTGGATCAAGCGCATCAATCGGTGAAGAAGTTGTCGGATTCTAAAGAGGAACTTGAACACGGAAGAAATGCGCTAGAGCAAAACAAAGTCACGATGGAAGATTTGCATGGACGAATAGAATCAGCCAATACACAAGTTTCACAGTTAAGTCGGGAAAGCGAAGCCATCGGCCGAGTAACAGAGGTCATTGAGGGGCTTGCAGAACAAACGAATCTATTGGCTTTGAATGCGGCCATAGAAGCAGCAAGGGCTGGAGAGCAAGGTCGTGGTTTCTCTGTTGTGGCTGATGAAGTACGTATGCTTGCAACCAGAACGACAGAATCAACCACTGAGATTAACGGTATTGTTCATGCCATTCAGCGTTCAACAAACTCTGTGGTTCAAGAAATAGAGCAGAGCCAATTATTGGCTGAGCAAGGCTCGGATCACATTGAGAAAGCCGTAACGCGTTTGGTGTCTACCACAGAAGAGATCGGCTCACTGAATGGGCAAATGTCTGAACTTGCCGCCGCCGCCGAGCAGCAATCTCATGCCACAAACTCGATCACAGATTTGATGTCTGACATTACTCAATCCGTTGATGAAGTGTCTAACAACAGTCAACATGCCTCTGATACATCGTTACAGGTGAAGCAACAAGTGACAGAACTCAATCAACAAATGGCGACGTTTAAAACCACATAAATGCACGAATAATAGCAAAAGCCCAGCACAGTTGAGACAAAGTGCTGGGCTTTTTGCTGGATTGTACTCCTATATTCTACATTTTGCTCATTGTATTTAGCTATTTTAATCATAGATAAAACCAAATTTTCATCATTCTCGCTGAGTCGTAATATCACTTCATCGGCAGCAAACACTGCAAAAGAATTCTAACTTTATTCTCTTAGGAGCAAGATCATGAGTAAACAAGCAAGCCTAATTGGTTTAGACAGCCAACAATCAGAACAACTTGTACAACAACTGAATCAACTTCTTGCGCATTACCAAGTGTTTTATATGAATACACGCGGTTATCATTGGAACATTAAAGGCAAACAATTCTTTGAACTTCATGTGAAATTTGAAGAAATTTATACCGATCTACAATTAAAAATTGATGAACTTGCTGAACGTATTTTGACGTTGGGTTACACCCCTGCGCATGCATTCAGTCACTATTTAGAATCGAGTGAAATCAAAGAACATCAAAATGCAACTTCCGGTCAGGAATGTGTGCAAGGCTTAGTCGATGGCTTTAGCGTACTGCTCATTAAGCAGCGTGACATTTTACAAAATGCGGGTGATGCTGGTGATGAAGGTACGGCGGCATTGATGAGTGATTACATCCGTGAGCAAGAAAAATTAATGTGGATGCTGAACGCTTACCTACAGAGTTAAGTTGAAAGTAAGAAGCGCGTTTGGGAAAGCGCGAATCAATCGGGAATAAGTCAGAGGGGCACGTTGGTGCCCCTTTAGTATGTCTGCTATGTGGGCTCTAAAGAGAGAAAATGATCAAGCAAATCGCTTAACTCCCGAGTGATAAAGAAGCTGAGTTATTGAATGTCAAATCGTGACCATGATGAATGAGACAAGAGGGCATTTGTGCGTTATATGCGGTCTGCAAGTCGTACAAGTAATCTCCCACATAAAGAACTTCATGCGGTAGTAAGCGCCACTCTTTAGCCAGTACTTGTAGCGATAATGGGTTTGGCTTTGGAGGGAAACATTCTCGAGTGATAACACGCTCTACGGTGATGTGGTTGTGTTCAAGTTTTCGTTGCGTTGCGATTTGACAATTACGTGTAACGATGGCGGTCTTGATCGCTTTTTGATGCAAATGCGCTAAGAGTTCATGGCACCCAATCATAGGGGAGGAGTGTTCGGCATCAGAGATTTCATGGTCAAAAATGACGTTATGTGCATGCTCCCTGAGATGCGGATGATCGAGTGCATCGACAAAATCCAATAAGTCCTCGCTTGGTGGGCAACCGAGTTGGCGGCGTAAATCGGTGAAGTTCATATCAGAGCTCACCAAGGTGTTGTCTAAATCAAAAACGACAGCTTTAATTTTTTTGAGCTGCAAACGGAATGGAACCATAATGACCTCGTACAACATAATCGGAACGGTAATCAATTTAGCTTCTAACCTAACCGAACTATCTTTTAAAACAAAAGTTAATTAAATTTAGTTTAGAACTCCTTGGTTGCTTTGTACGAAAATAAATCAATCACGTATCACAAAGCTTGAAAGCGGTGTAAGTCACGATTTTTTGTCAGGAGTGCTTTCAATGACCTCAAGCTGAAAGATCTTTCCGCTATCTGTGGAAAAATAAATGTAACCATTAGGACTTATCGTAATATCTCTGACACGTTCACCGAGGTTTTCCATCAAGCGTTTCGATTCAGTGAGTTTTCCATTCTTAATCGAGACCACATTAATGTGCGCAAGCTTCAGTGCGCCAGCCAAGATCTTCCCATCCAGTTCAGGGTATTTGTCACCTCGGTATAAAATCATGTTACTAGGTGCGATAGAGGGGATATACACCAGTTTTGGATCGATCATTCCTGGTAAAGACTTTGCTTCTCCTACATCAAGTGGCCCCCAGTATTCTTTGCCGTGGGAGGCTTTTGCCCAGCCGTAGTTTGCGCCTTTCTTAATCAGGTTAATTTCATCGCCACCGCGCGGCCCATGCTCAATAGACCAAAGTTGGTTGGTTGTTTGATCATAGAACATCCCTTGTGGATTTCGATGCCCATAGCTCCAAATTTCAGGGCGGGCTTGCGAGTCTTTGAATGGGTTATCTGTTGGTACAGACCCATCAAGATTAAGACGAAGAATGCTACCGGCATGGGTTTGGGGGTCTTGGCCATTGTCGCGTTCTCCGCGATCACCAATAGAGAAGTAGACTTTGTCGTCAACAAATGCAATACGGCTGCCGTAGTGACGACCTGTGTCCGTGATCGCGTCTGCAACAAATAAGTCTTTCCAACCCACGAGCTGATTGTTTTGCAATTGCGCCGTCGCTAACGCAACAGTGTTGCCTTTGTTGGTGCGCTTACTGTAGGTAAAGAAGAGTTGTGGTTTTTGCTTGTCGGCATTGGGGGCGAGCGCAACATCCAATAAGCCCGCTTGACCACTGGTGTTTACATCGGGGACGTTAAACAACTTTTGAGGTTTGCCGGATGTGATATCAAGTAACGAAACCGTACCGTTCTTTTCATTGACGATAATGCGTTGGTTATCTAAGAACTCGATTCCCCAAGGTATTTGAAATCCGTTTGCCACTTCATTTGCTCGGTATTCGGCGGCATTAGCAGAAAGGGACAAACAAGTGAGTAGGGCACTAGCAATCGTTCTCATGGATCCTTCCAATATGAATCGTGTCAATGCTTAAAAACTAACACTAAAAGAGGACGTTTGGCAGAGCATTACTTGTATAACAATGTAAAAAATCCCCGATACGAGATCGGGGATTGAATTTAAGCAATAGAGAAGTATTGGCTCTGTGAGCTTACATCGCTTCTTCGAAGATCTTAGAGATTTCTTCGTGCGTTGCTTGTTTAGGGTTAGTGAAACCACAAGCATCTTTTAGTGCGTTGTCTGCGAGTGTTGGGATGTCTTCTAGCTTCGCACCAAGCTCTTTGATGCCTGATGGGATACCTACATCTTTTGCTAGTGCAACAATAGCGTCGATAGCCGCAGCTGCGCCTTCTTCCGCTGACATACCCTCAACGTTTACGCCCATCGCTTTCGCTACGTCGCGTAGACGCTCAGGACATACTTGTGCGTTGTAACGTTGCACGTGAGGTAGAAGAATCGCGTTACAAACACCGTGTGGCAGGTCGTAGAAACCGCCTAGTTGGTGCGCCATTGCGTGTACGTAACCTAGAGATGCGTTGTTGAACGCCATACCAGCCATGAACTGCGCGTATGCCATTTGCTCACGAGCTTCTAGATCTTCACCGTTTTTCACTGCTGTGCGTAGGTGCGCTTGGATAAGTTCAATCGCTTTGATTGCAACGGCATCAGTGATTGGCGTTGCCGCGATAGATACGTATGCTTCTACGGCGTGCGTCAGTGCATCCATACCTGTTGCCGCCGTTAGTGAAGCAGGTTTTGCAAGCATTAGCTCAGGGTCATTTACAGAGATAAGTGGCGTTGTGTGCTTATCAACGATAGCCATCTTAATGTGACGCTCTTCGTCAGTGATGATGCAGAAACGAGTCATTTCAGATGCTGTACCTGCAGTCGTGTTGATTGCAATAAGTGGCATCATTGGTTTCGCAGACTGATCTACGCCCTCGTAATCACCGATTTTACCGCCGTTAGAAGCAACAAGCGCGATGCCTTTTGCACAGTCGTGTGGAGAGCCGCCGCCTAGCGAGATCACGAAGTCACAGTCGTTATCTTTAAGCAGTGCTAAACCGTCATTTACGTTACTGATCGTTGGGTTTGGTTGAGTGCCATCGAACACAACGGTTGCTACGCCGCGTTCTGTGAGTAGATCTTGAACCTGTTGTACTACGCCGATTTGGTTAAGAATCTTATCCGTAACAATCAAACCTTTTTTAAAGCCTTGAGATTGGATGCTGTCTGTTGCGTCTTTCAAACAACCAGCGCCCATTAGGTTTACAGTAGGGATAAAAAATGCACTTGTCATATTGGATTGCTCCGTCGTTATTTTTAATAATCTTTCTTAATCTGTCATTAACTCTCGCATACCCTGTTCTTGATTTTGTTTGATCTAGAACAAGTTTACTCCCTAAGGAGTAGCGTTAAGCCGGAAAGTGTGATGGCAGTCTTGTTGCACAATGAGTTGGTGCAACACCTAATTAACAAGCGCAAATAATTTATTTAACACGTAAACGATTGCAGAAATTGGCGGAATTTGTGAGGTTTTGTCTCAGTTATACTAAAGTATAAAAATCCCCATTAATATGTTATCTATCAATGGGGATGGGTATAATGTGTTGTAAGCAAACGTTTCCTTTTTATGCTATTTCGACCAACTTATTGACCAATTTATCGATGCCTGACGCTGCTTGTGAGATATTTTCCGCTAACATATAAGCTGGAGTGGAAAGGACCTTATGATTCTCATCAAAATGGACTTCATCAACTTGGCAATCAATGTGTTCACCACCCATTCGATCAAATGCCGCGGCCGTGGCTTCATCGTTGCCTATGGTGCCTTTTACGCCTTGGTCATAAATCATAGGGATAATGGTCGGTGCAATACACAAATAGCCAGCCGGTTTGTTTGCTTTTGCAAATGCGCGGCATGCCTGGGCCACGTGAGTATTGATTGAACACTCTGCGCCTGCGATGGCAAAGTCGGTAAGGTTTTTGGCTACCCCAAAGCCGCCAGGAAGAAGCAGAGCATCGTATTCGTCGACATTCAACTTCGCAACATCGTCAATGTTACCGCGAGCAATACGTGCCGCTTCGACTAAAACGTTACGTGTTTCATCCATTTCTTCGCCGGTTTTATGGTTGATAACGTGGAGTTGGTTTATGTTAGGAGCAAAGCAGTGCCATGTTGCTCCTGCTCTTTCAATGGCATATAGGGCGAGTACGGCTTCGTGAATTTCAGTGCCGTCATAAACGCCAGAGCCACTTAGTATAACTGCGATTTTTTTCATGATTGAATCCCTTACTCAGAGCTGCCCTTAGATTGACCATCATTATCTAAGTCTTGTTTTTCCGAATGTGTTTCAACGTTTTCACTTTCGTCGTCTTCATCATAGTAGCGTACAACAAAAGGTGTCAGCATGATGCTCGATGGTAGAAAATGCTTCATATTCAACTCCAACCGCTCAATAGGGTCTCCTTTATACCGAATTTGGAAAAACACTTCGTTGAAGCTGATCATTTTTGAGGTAAGCTTGCTCTATCGATCGTATCCCTGAGTAGTAGGTCACATAGATAAAATGCAATCCGTACAGTTTCGTTTCACTCTTTATGGCTGTGTAGCCATCCTTTTCTGGAGCTGTTTACTTGGTATCGCAAGGCTCGTTACAGAAAGTTTAGGGCCTGTTGGTGGGGCCGCTTTACTTTACTCGCTTAGCGCTCTGTTCTTGTTGATTGTCGTGGGTATTCCAAAGCTCTCTTATTTTTCGCCTAAGTACTTATTACTTGGTGGAGCGATGTTTGCCTGTTACGAAATTTTTCTCGCACTTGCATTAGGCTATTCCCACTCGCGATCTCAAGCGATAGAAGTTTCAATCGTCAATTATCTGTGGCCTGCCTTGACGGTATTGTTTGCCGTGTTAGGAAGTAACAAGAAACCTCATTGGTTACTTTATCCAGCCGTTACGCTCGCGTTCATCGGGGTCGCTTGGACAGTGAGTGGCGATAGTGGTTTATCACCCAGCCAACTAATAGGTAACATTAGCAGCAATCCTTTGGTGTACTTTATGGCTTTTGCTGGTGCAGTCATTTGGGCCGTATATTGTAATGTGACGCAAAGGCAACAATCCAAACACAACGCGATTACTTTGTTCTTTATTGCTACCGCGGTTTCTCTATGGGTCAAGTATGCATTTGCCGATGAGCCTCCGATGACGTTTAGTTGGGCGGCGATGGGCTATTTGTTTTCTGCTGCAGTATTAATGGCAGGCGGCTATGGCTTGTGGAATATCGCGATTGTCGGGGGGAATATGGTGTTTCTTGCCACCTTGTCGTACTTCACACCTATTTTTTCTGCGCTGTTTTCTTCAATCATTCTTGGTGTGACGTTAAGCCACAGTTTTTGGCAAGGGGTGGTCATGGTGACGCTTGGCTCTCTTATGTGTTGGTTAGTCACGAGAGAAAAACGTCAACCATCGAAGTCATGATTTTATGACTTTCTGATATAAAAAGCGCCAAGCTGAAGTGATGCTTGGCGCTTTTTTGAGTTCTCATTTGTTTCTTTGTTTCTTTGTTTCTTTGTTTCTTTGTTTCGTGGTTACTTCGTCGGTATTCGTTGAGCGTCGGGCTTTGACTGAGCTTCACGGTACCTCTAGTAAGCGACGTTTAAGTTTAGTTGAAGTTTGAACCTGTGCTTCAATAGACGTTTAGTTAGCTGTTTACGAGTTTGTTCGAGTGTATCTAATTGAAGCGTATCGTCATCCACATGAACATCGACATTCACTCGAAGCTCTTGACCAACTTTAGTGACACCTGCCAACTTCAATTGGTGTTCTGTCACTTTTTCTATTTCAAGTACATCGTTACCTACGCTCTGACAAAGCTCTTTGCTTGGCGTCATCATCAGTAGCTCACGTAGCGCACTCACAAGCATATCAAACGGTACTTTTAGAAAGTAGAAACCCATCAGAAGCATCATCATTGGGTCAGCGTAGACTGCGTAGTGCGCATAAGGCGTAAGTGATATTAACCATGCAGCGACAAAACCTACGGTGACAGCGACACTAAGTAGAGTGTCCATTAGCCATTGTTTTTTCTCAGCTTCAATAAGACCAGATGAAAAACGACGGCTTTTCTGCGCCATAAACCACCAAGCATAACCACAACCAACGACGTTTACGATACCAAAAATGGTTGCGATAGAAGCATTCACCTCTCGGCCACCGGACATCAATGCCGTTACTGCTGAATACAATGAAAAGCTCACAACAACTAAAATCACAGCGGCTTTAATTGCAATCACAACAGGTTCTAGTACAGCTTTACCGAAAGGAAAAATAGATTTTGATGGTTTGCTGATGTAGTACGACGCGGCCAGTGACAATAAAGTTAACAGCAGACTGACGAGAGAATAAACACCATCAAACACAATGACAATAGAGCCAACAAGCAAGCCTAGCACCATGCCTCCAATCGCAAACCCAGAAGCTAAAAGGGCTGAGAAAGTTAAGATGCGGTTTTCGTTTTTGCTTGTCCTGTCACACATAAAAATTGCCTTCGTTTATTACGTCCTTACATTCTTCTCTTGCAGACGAATTTAAGCAAATAGAAACTGTGCAACTTTTAAACGCAACAACGAGAATTTATTGGTTATTTCTTATAATACAATCAGTTACGACAAATAACTGCTGTCAATAATATTGACGCTCAGTGATGTGTGATACGATGCTCTATATTTAAAAGTCAAATAGATGCTGAGAAGTTATATAGATACTGAGGATCGTTAGAAGTTCAATAGGTAGTTAGAAGTTAAATAGGGGGCTAGAAGTCGAATAGATAGTCGCTTAATTTATCAGCGAGCCAACTCATTGCAGGGTGTTCGGTTTGGCCATTTGGAATGAACATGCAGTAATCTTCTTGTGTTAAACCATAGGTGTGTTTGATGACTGCAAGTTTTTGATGGCGCAAGTAGTGTCTGATCAACGGCTCTGGCAATACTCCCCAAGCGTCTTCTTCTAAAATCGTATTAAGCATGTAATCGAAGCTGGAGAAACCGATATATCGCGTCGAGAATGGCTGAAGCTCTGGGTTATCTTTTTCGTTAAGGTAAACCATCAAAGCTTGCATTTGATTTCTTAAATCTTCATCGGTGACACGGCGCATTTTTCTTAATGGGTGCTCGTAGCTACAGACCGACATCATGCGGATTTTACCCAAAGGGTTGTAGACAATGTGTGGATCGTCGACGCGCTCGTAATCGACCCCAAAAGCAAAATCGACTTGTTGCGTACTGACAAGGTTTGCTAAATCACCACTTGACGCCAGAATCAGGTTGAACGTCGTAGAGGGGAAGCGATTGTTGAGCGTATGGGATAATTCTTGCCATAACTCATCTGGCAGCGAATCATCTCGAGCGACCCATATTTCGGCGTTGAAACCATCAGAGACTTGGGCGCAGGTCTTTTTTATGCGTTGCGCGGTAACTAACAAGCTTTCGCAATCTTTGTAAATCGCTTTACCCGCTTCAGAAAGAGTGAGCTGATTACCGGTACGGTTGAATAGCTCGACGCTCAAGTCTTTCTCAAGTGCCTTGATAGACATACTGAGTTTGGTTCGGTTGCAGTCGAGCAGTCGAGCGGCCTCAGAAACCGATCCACTATCCGCAATTGTACAAAACGCTTCAACTTGAGCTAAGTTCATGATTCAGCAAGACCTAAACAGAAATGATGGTAAAACAGCAATGGGAAAACATCACGTGTTGGAATGGATGCCCAATGCTTAGAGAGATTAACGAAAAAAACGCGCTTCTGCCAGATAACTCTATGGTGTTTTGATGTTTTTGCGGTACTCTATGAGGGTTACAAGAAGTGAACATGGAGGCCAAGATGGCACAAGATTGGGACGGCTTAGCAAAGAACTGGGAATCAAACCCAGCAACAGAACAATTTGCTCAGTCGGTGTTTGCACAGTTACAACAGCTTACTCAGCTTGATGGCATTAAAATATTGGATTTTGGATGTGGAACCGGGCAACTAAGCCAATTGTTGTCTCCACTTGCGAAAGACATCGTTGCACTGGATGCATCAGAAGCGATGATTGAAGAGCTAGATAAAAAAGAGTTGCTCAATGTTGAACCCGTTGTCGATGCGTTGTCACGCGGTTTAGCTGCCCAGCACCCAGCTTTTCGTGGTCAGTTTGACCTTGTTGTTGCTTCCTCTGTATTGGCGTTTGTCGAAGATGCTGACGCATCGTTAGAAATATCGCGCTCGTTACTTAATAAAGATGGCTATTTTGTTCACTTTGATTGGATTGCAGAATCCGAAAAAGAGGGCTTTACACTAGCAAAATCAGAGGCTGCATTAGTGAATGCGGGCTTTAAAGATGTGGAATCAAAGAAAGTATTTGAAATCACGTCAGATGGACAAACCATGTCTGTTTTAATGGGTATTGGACGTCGTTAAACGAGATAAAGATTTTGATAAAAGCGAGCGGTGTTGCTCGCTTTTTTGTTCGGTTTTTTTGTTCGTAAGTAGCTAACTTTGGTTGCCAGTCATATCGTTTTCTAGTGAGTCACTAGGGTTAGCATTTGCTCATCGTCATCTTTTTGATCTCTTGCAAGATCTCAGGGTTAGCAATGGCCCCCATGTTCTCGACGGGCTTACCATTAATGATTTGTTTCACCGCAAGCTCGACCAGTTTTCCCGATCGAGTTTTGGGAATATCACTGATTGCAAAAATTTCGCTAGGTACATGTCGCGGTGAACAAGCCGCCCGTAAGGTAGTTTTGATTTCTGCGATTAGGCTTTCAGTCAGTTCGTCACCTTGCTTGAGTTGCACAAATAACCAAATTTGCTCATTACGCTCAATTTCTTTTCCGACCGCGATTGAATCGACAACGCTTTCAAGCGCGTTAACTTGCTGATAAATCTCCGCAGTGCCGATTCGGACACCACCAGGATTGAGAGTCGTGTCGCTGCGACCAAAGAAGATAAACCCACCCGTTTTCGTTCGCATGACATCATCACCATGATGCCAAATGCTCTCAAACTTATCCCAATACGCATGGTGGTAACGCTCTCCCGAGTCGTGCCAGAATCCTGCGGGGAAATTGGGGATAGAATTAGCACAAACGAGTTCACCACGCTCCTCTGTTACCGTCACACCGTTCTCGTCAACTGCTCTAGCATCGATGCCGAGCCCCGCATTTTGACATTCTCCCCTATAGACGGGCGAAATGGGGTTTCCTAATACAAAGCAGCCGCAAATATCGGTCCCACCAGAGATTGAAGCTAAATGCACATCATGCTTGATGTGTTGGTATACATAATCAAACTGTTCGGGATAAAGGACAGAGCCCGTGGAGCACAGTGTTTTAAGTGACGGTAGTTCAAAATGATCAATGGGCGAGAGGCGTGCTTTCTCTATGGCTTCTAAATATTTAGCAGATGTTCCGAATAGAGAGATCTCTGCGCGCTGTGCGAGACTCCACAGCACGTTGGTGTGTGGGAAAACTGGGCTACCTTCGTAGATCACTAGACACGCACCACTAGCCAGTGCTGAAACATGCCAGTTCCACATCATCCACCCGCAAGTTGTATAATAAAAAACACGATCTTTTGGCTGAATGTCGCAGTGAAGTTGATGTTCTTTGAGGTGATTGAGCATGGTGCCACCTACGGAGTGAACAATGCACTTCGGTTTTCCTGTGGTTCCAGAAGAATACAGAACAAACAAAGGATCATTAAACTTAACGCGATGGAAGCTCAATGACTGGGGAGCGTATTGACTTAACAGGCTGTCCCAATCTTGGGTGCAAACGTCGCACTCAAAAACATGAGGCTTGAGGTAGCCAATTTGACAGACTTGTTTAATGCCGGGTAATTGGTCTGCAATTTCTTGGTTCTTTTCCGCCATATCAAACATTTTGCCATTAAACGTATAACCGTCGCAGGTGAACAGCACTTTGGGTTTTACTTGGCCGAAGCGTTCAATCACACTCTCAACCCCGAAATCGGGTGAGGTCGATGTCCATATTGCGCCTAAGCTTGTGGCTGCGAGCATCGCAATGATCGTTTGTGGAATATGCGGTAAATAGCCGGCCACGACATCACCGCTTTCGACACCACATTCTTGCAACCATTGCTGCACACTAGAGACTTCATCGCAGAGCGCTTGCCATGTGTAAGTTTCACGATGTTCCCGTTCGTTCTCAAACCAGATCGCGAGTTCATTTGGGTTTTGAAATGCTAAACTCAGTAAGTTTTCTGCATAATTCACTTGTGCATCGGGAAACCATAACCGATCTCTATTTGTGATCGGAGCTTGCCAATGGCTTGTTCCCAACACACTGACATCACCGCCTTGGCTACCGATTAAGTCACAAAACAACCAGACTTCTTGCCAGAACTTTTCATCTTGCTCAATCGACCATTGATGGAGGTCATCGTAGTTTTTAAGCGCATGCCCTTGACGATTAATGTGGTCAATAAACTGGGTAATGTTCGCTTGGTGAATTCGATCATCCGTTGGCTGCCAAACTTTGCTGTCCTTATGCATTTGCGTCCCCAATAACAAACTTTTAACAGGTTTAGTCTGGAGTGAAGCAGGGGTATTGTCAAACCTGTTTAAAAATCAATCAGCTCATATAAATCATATTGTTAGGAGTAAATGTAAATAAAACGTTACATGACGAATAAGTGAACAAAACCAAGCAGATATTGGAAGCGTAAATCAGAATGGATAGGCTTGATGTAAAGGGATTGTTAACGGAGGCGTGTAATGACTCAATACCATTCTAAGCCCGTCAGTGAAGATGGCATAGTAAATTGGAGTACTGAAGAGAACGCAATTTGGCATGATTTGGTGGCGAGGCAAATGAGCGTGATTCAAGGGAGAGCTTGCGATGCTTACTTACATGGTTTGAAGTTGCTCGATCTACCGAGAGATCGTGTTCCACAGTTACCAGAGATCAATCGCGTTTTGATGGAAACCACCGGTTGGCAAGTGGAGCCAGTTCCAGCGTTGATTGATTTTGATCGATTTTTTAATTTGTTGGGCAATAAGTGTTTTCCTGTCGCCACTTTCCTGCGATCACGTGATGAGTTTGATTACCTACAAGAGCCTGATTTTTTCCATGAAATTTTTGGGCATTGCGCGATGTTGACCAATCCAGATTTCGCCGCTTATACCGAACATTACGGTCAGTTAGGTCAGGCCGCGACGCCAAAACAGCGAGCATACTTGGCACGTTTGTATTGGTTTACGGTTGAGTTTGGGTTGGTTAGAGAGGGGAAACAAACCAAAATCTATGGGGGTGGGATTCTTTCATCGCCGGGCGAGACGCTCTATTCATTGGAAAGTGATGTGCCGATTCGTGATGATTTTGATCTGCAAACCGTGTTAAGAACGCCTTATCGTATTGACATCATGCAGCCTAAATATTTTGTGATAGATGAGCTGTCGCAGCTTTTCCAAATCAGCCAACTGAATTTATTGAAACAAGCGGATCTGGCGATTGAAGCCGGATTGCTTCCGCCACTATTTAAACCAAAGGAACCTGCTCATGTTGAATGAACAAAAATGCGAAGCTTGCAGTATCGATGCGATTGCCTTGAGTAAAGAGGAGCAACAATCTTTGCTGCTTCAATTGTCCGATTGGCAGATCATGGAGAGAGAGGAGATTCCACAATTAGAAAAGGTCTACACATTTAAGAACTTCAAACAAGCGTGGGCATTCAGTAACAAGATTGCGGAGCTAGCCGAAGAGGAATTCCACCACCCATCTATTTTGTTAGAGTGGGGGAAAGTGACCGTTACGTGGTGGAGCCACTCAATTAAAGGGTTGCATAAGAATGACTTCATCTGTGCGTCGAAGTGCGATGCGTTAGCCGTGGTAGAGCAATAGATGAAGAACGGCAATAGATGAAGAACAGAGACTCGAGATTTGACATAGCGTGGAATTAAACTTTACAAAAAGCGCCCGAATTTAGGTTAGGGCGCTTTGCTTTCAAATGTCTCGTCGTGAAAGATGAGCACTAAAGCTCAATTCGGAATACGGACGTGGTACCTGATACTTCGTTACCGACAGCAATAAAATGTTGCCCATTGCGTGTAAAGTAATTGATTGACTCTGGCCCTAAATCTCCCGCTTTAGGGCTGTAGATATCATTCTTACAGTCTCCGTCTTCCACTTGAGTACAAACAGGTTGATGGTAATCACGACGATTAACGTAATGAACAAACGTGGCTTGCATTGGATTTGAGATGTCGTAGAGCATAATGCCCCCTTGGCGCTCTAGACCAATAAATGCGTAATGGCGGCCGTTGATGTACGCGACTTCAATGGCTTCCGGTTCAATGCCTTTATCGTCACTACGGTCGTCTCCGCTTTCGTTGTTATCATTGGTGCTGTTGAAGTTTTGGCCCTGGTTCATAAACGCAATCTTCGCGAAATCATCCCCACTGTCGAAAATGAGCTTGGCATTTTCATCCCAAATCGAGAATGAACGCGCGCCAAACGCTTGCACGTTCTCTTGTGCTGTCAGCGTTTGCTCAGGCTTGATCACTTTTAGGCGCGCGAGTTGTTTGTTGTCTTTTAGTGTTTCTGCCAGTGGGTGGTCTGATGCCACTTTCAGTTTCTTTCCGCGTACTTCGTCTACATGACTAAGGCAAGCTCCTTGCTCTGAAGTGTACTTATCGGTTCCGAGGTAATCGTCTTCATCCCATTTAAAGCCAGCTTGGTCACAAAGCGCTTGGGTTGTTGTGAAACCATACTCGCGACCATCCCCCTCGTTAGCTGAAACAATGTAGGTTTTGCCATTAACGGAGTAACTGTCGAGTGTATCGGGCATGTATAAGCCGACAAGCTGAGGGTAGTGCTTGAAGTTGCCAATGATCTTGTCTTTGTTGGAGGCATCCAGTGTCGAGTCAGACCAAGATTTCTCGCCTAGACCTACAATCTTCTCTACAGATTTGCTTGCAGGGTCCACGATTGCCATGGCGTTGTTTTCCTGCAGTGCTACGTAAATTTTGCTGTTGTCTGCAAAGGTGAGGTATTCCGGCTCTAGATCTTGTGCGACAGTCGCATTGGGGGCGGATACACGTACGCCAGCAGGCAGTTCAGATTTACGCTCGCCATCAAATTCGTTGAACCCAATTTGCGTGACTTCGGCATTGTTCACGCCTTGGCTTAAGTCGATTAGCGTTATGCTGCCCTCAGGATCAACACTGTAATCACCATTTGGTTCGCCTTCGTTAGCAGTCGCAATGTATCGACCGTCTTTGGAGAATCCAACCATATCCGGAAGTGCGCCAGTTGGGTAGATGGTGATCAATGACAAATCGTCAGAGCGATATAAACCCACAATACCGTTTGCTTGTTTGTCGCTATTTTCTATTGCAACCGCGACCAACCCATTAAATACCGCAACGCTGTTCGCCGCGCCTATGGCGATCCCTGCCGCTTTTCCGGCGCTTTCTAAATCCATGGTTGCGGTCTGAGAGGGTGTGCCAGCGTCATTCATTGACAAAATATCGATACGCTTGGCTTGCGCGTTAACAACATACAGTTTGTCAGTACATGCATCGTATTGGACAATCTCTGCTGCTGAGGTATCGAAAGGTGCATTGGCAATGGACGTCCCCATGAAAGTTAAGCCTTGAATTGCGGTATCACCAACGCTAGGTGCCTGAGTGGTTTTGCATTGCTCGCTGAAAGAAGAAAGCGAGCTTTCTGGCTGTGATGCGCATGCAATGGCGAGCGATGATAATGTCAAAACACCTATTGCCTTAAATGGGGTGGTCATGTTATTTCCTTATAAATGGTCTATGTGATCAGTCAACGCCAGAGCTCTGAGGACCAATGTTTGGGTATTAATTCAGAGTGTTGAGCATTAATTGGCGTATCATTTAATAAGGTTATGAATATATGTATGATTTATGACTCTTATATTGGCTTTTATGAAACAAATATGTCATTACGCAATGGCTTTAGGATTTGGGAATAATGG
This sequence comes from Vibrio alfacsensis, assembly GCF_003544875.1. NCBI lineage: Bacteria > Pseudomonadati > Pseudomonadota > Gammaproteobacteria > Vibrionales > Vibrionaceae > Vibrio > Vibrio alfacsensis. The sequence goes on along the minus strand of NZ_CP032094.1, from coordinate 1,072,869 downwards.
AATTAAAACAATTTTTGGATGCGCTAACGACATCACCGGAGACCGTCGAGTTTGAAACAACAATGGCGGCGATTGAGGCAAACTACGAGTTTACGCCCACCGCTTTTGCGAATGGTGAAACATACAATAACGCAGATGAAAATAATGGATCGTGTAAGATCTTCGCATTCGGTTTACTGAATCACTTAGATAAAGACGCGACACTTGCGTGTTTTGGACGTTTTTATCGCGAAGATGTATTGGCGAACCCAGAGAACAATGACCATCAAAACATACGTAACTTTATGGTGACAGGTTGGGATGGCGTGAAGTTTGAATCCGACGCGTTAGTTCTGAAATAGATTGCAAGCAATCGCAATTTCAATGGCAAGCCAGTCCGCTAGGTAATATGAACAATTTATATAAACAATCAATATAAACAAGTATTACGAACTAGGCGACTGGCTTTTTCTCTAAACATTGACGGCACAAACAGAGTTGTCCTGCCTCTGGCTTGGGTAAGTCTCTCGTCTCAATATCAAAACACCAGCACGTTTCTTTCCCTGCTGTAATATCGCAGTGTGCATTCTTACCGCATTCAGGACACGAGTGAGTTGAATCATTGCCAAGCAGTTGCTCGATGATGGCATCTCTCTGCATGTCGGATTTGTCTTTCCACCGTACTATTTCTTCCATGGTTCGGTGACAGCCAGAACAGATTCCGCCATTGTTTTTACAGGCCGCGCGGCAAGGTGACTTCATTATTTCTCTCGTTATGCTTTCCAGTAAACGGCGTACTTTAACACGAAACGATGCTTGGGGAATCTCTATCCTCTATTCAACTAAATATCCGCTGAGTGAATAAATACTGGTCAAAATTATATGGAATGGTAGACTGTATTTGATAAATGAGGAGTCGATATGTTGAAGTCATTAGTGAAATGTATATCTGTCAGTTTGTTGGGGGCTGTGTTAGCCGGTTGTGCTGGTGGTCCTATTGTCAGCGGCACTACATTCACTTCTTATGAGGATTTTCGTGCGGGGCCAGAGGGTGGAGTGGACCTCGTTTGGGCGCGCGTTGGGCTGCGTGATGCGACTCGATTGAAAAACAAACTGGATGAATACGATAGCGTGGTGATCGACCGAGTGATGGTTGTGGTGAAAGAGTCCGAACTGGATGATGACGAAATTAGTGAGTTAACTACCTACATGGTTGATAAGCTAAAAACGCGCATCTCACCAGTAAAAAAGATGGTTGAACAACCCGGAGAGAAAACACTTCGCTTGAGTATCGCAATCAGTAACGTTGAGACGCCAAATCCAGTACTGGCTGTTACATCAAGCATTCTTCCTGTCGGCTTAGGGATTTCTACCATCTCGAAAATCACAACAGGCGAGCACACCAATGTAGGCTCGGCAACGGTAGAGTTACTGGTTAGCGATTCCCAAAGCGATACGCCTCTTTTTGCCGCAATAGACCGTCAAGCGGGAAATAAAGACTTCTCGACCATGATTGATTCTTTGGATGATGCTAAAGATGCAATTAACTGGTGGGTCGATCGCTTGGGTGTTACCCTTAGCCAAGACTTATCACAAACCACGCTGTAATCCATGTTAGAAAAAGAAAACCTATTAAAGCTCGCTCGTATGCAAATGCCATTTGGTAAGTACGCAGGACGTGTGCTGATTGATTTACCAGAAGAATACTTACTCTGGTTCGACAAAAAAGGTTTCCCAGATGGGGAGCTAGGTGATTTGTTGAAGCTTTGCCTTGCACTGAAAATTGAAGGTTTAGACAGTGTGGTAAAACCTTTAAAGCGTATGTAACCTGCCACAGAAATCCTCATTTTAATTAAAAGACTTATTATGAATTTTGATATCGATGCTCTGAAACACCACCAATTGGTCGAAGATGGTCAACTAGAAGGGTGTTATATTCATCAGCCTGCTCAAGGCAGTCAGCAAGGTGATAAAGCGGTTTTGGCTGAACGCCAAGCGTTAGAAAAGATGGGATATAAGGTAATACAGGTTAAAGCTAAAGGCAGGACAACAACGTTTGCTGAGGCGATGCAACAGTTTGCGAACAAGACAGGTCACCAATTCAATGAGTAAGCGACGGTAACTTGCTACTGGCTCCCAAGTTTTTCCACGATGCCATGTGTTTTCATTCAAAGAGTCCGTTTTCACAAAGAGCCAACCGTTAGGCCGACTCTTTTGTCCTATTCCTTGCCAGTAACGTTTAACTTCGCCAACTAGTTCGAATATGCCGTCTTATTTCCATTTTTAACCTACCGAAGAAACGTGTTCTCTGTTAGAGTCACCGTCAACTACGCTATTGAATAAAGACACCCACAGATTGCATATAATTGATGGATTTTTATTCACCCTTAGAACTCATTTTAGGAATCCCTAGTGACTAACAACGAAATTTTACGTCGTATCCAACACGCGTTAAACCTTAAAAACGCACAGATAATGAAAGCTTTCGAGCAGGCCGAAGTCACTGTGGCTCACGATAAAGTCGCAAACTGGTTAAAAGATGAAAGCGACAAATCTTGCGTTAAGATGAAGGATCAAGAGTTGGCGGTATTCTTAAATGGCTTTATTAAACTCAAGCGAGGCAAAAAAGACGGCGAGCAACCTAAGCCAGAAGTCACGTTGACCAACAACATGATTCTCATGAAGCTGCGCATTGCGCTAGACATGAAAGCAGAAGATGTGTTGGACGTATTAGAAGTGGTTGGCATTAGTTTAAGTAAATACGAAATTGGTGCATATTTCCGCAAGCCAAACAACAAAAACTACAAACAGTGTGAAGACCAACTGCTTTGCGACTTCTTAAATGGTGTGCAGTTTACCAATCGTCCCGATTCCGAAGAGTTTACTGGGTAGTTTTTATCTCGAATCAAACGTGGTAATTGATTAAAAAAGCGAGAACCATTTCATTTGGTTACTCGTTTTTATCATGTTAAAGACCGATATTAGAGCTTCACAATCACGTCTACTCTTTGTCTTTCTTCAGTAGATTCCTATCAGACCATGCTAAAATCTGGTCGACTTTTAGAATCAAGCCCCCCTCGATGACCACACCAAGATAAACCTAAGCTAAAACCTTAAGCCAGTTAGGGGCCTCATCACTGAGAATGATGAATGGTACACTCCACGCCAGCGTAGTTAAGATCATTTGTACGATCATAGAACGTCCCCCTTTTTTGATCGCTCTTTACTACGTTATCACCACTTCAAAACTTGGCTTGCAGCATTGTCCAAATGTGATTTACAGCGCCCAGTAAAATACTATCGCTAGCTCTAAAAATTGAAGGTTAGACTCATTTGTGAAGCCACTTAAGTACGGTCATTATCCTAAGTAGGAGAGATTGTCGTAGTGATCCCAAACCTTGGGTATAAATATAAGAGAATGTAAATTTGCAATATAAGTTTGTCTTGCGATCAACGTAGGGGAATCGGCGTATTGTGCGGCTATCTGATTCCTATTTCTCGTCACTAAGCGAGGATATTTATGACCCCACAAGAACAAGAACTTATCCAGAAGTTAGCCGAAAAAATGCGTGTTAATCAAAACAACGCAAAAGACGCCGCAGCCGCTCAGCTCATCCAAGAACAGATCACCTCTCAACCCGATATTGTTTATCGTCTGACACAAGTTGCTCTTGCTCAGGAAGTCGCGCTTAAAGAGTTAAAAGAACGAAACGAGTATTTGCAACGCAATGCCGAGTTTTATAAACAAGAATCGAGCAGAAGTAGTCTAAATCGAATGTTTGGTGGGGATAAAACGCCGCCACCACCACCTCAGCCTACTTACCGGCCAAGTGCCTTTAGTGGCTTTATGCAAACAGCAGCAGGTGTTGCGGCTGGTATGGTTGCAGGAAATGCACTGAGCCATTTATTTTTCGGTGGTGAGCATACTTCCCCAATGGTTGAAGATGTTACGAATAACACCATCATTGAACAGCCTGAAGACAGCGCGAATGATCAATTTGACCCCGCGCAGGATGCCAATAATCAATCAACAGATACGACTGACAGCAGCAGTGGTTTTCTAGATGGTACTGATAATTATACGCAAGATTATACTGGCGGAGGCTGGAGCCAAAACTCAGGCTTTGATGATAATTCAGGCTTTCAATCGTCAGGGTTCGATGATGGGAATGCGTTTAACGATGACTCATTTATGAGCAATGATGCCGATAGGTTTGGTGGAGGCGATGGCTTCTTTAGCGGCGATGACCAAGACTTTAGCGGTTTTGGCGATGATGACAGCTTGTTTTGAGATACATCATTAATATCAGACGCTAAGTAACACAACTCAACATAAAAAAGCTCGCAAATTTGCGAGCTTATCAAATGATACGGTTTTTAGTGTTTACGTTGAGAGCCGTTACGAACGATCTCTTTACCATTGTCGTAAACATGTTGGGATACCCAACGGCCTAAAAGTAGTTGGTGTTTGTCGCCGAGCACTGCAACAAAAGGGCGACCATCGCTATTGGATGTTGCTAGTGCTACACCGGTTACACCATCAAGGCCCAATGCGCCGCTTTCAATTAGGTGAAGAAACGCCTCTAACTCTTCTAATGTTTCGATAACTTGATTATCAATATTCATCGTATTCAATCTCTTGAAGATACTTCATCGCTGCGTACTCTAACTAAGTTAGGCGAATAAACCAAGACCTCACTGGTAAATTCCAGCTTATCAAAATTAAAAGACTATGACGGAATAGGTCTCCTTAGCATAAATCCGGTCTCAAGAGCTCCGATCTCTATCGTAAACATGAAAATAATCTTGTTGGACATCACAAAAATGTTTGATTGAAGCACGTCTTTTTACGCACTTATACTCGAGTGGTCATCGCAGAAATACAAAGCGTTGAAAAATAAAGTTAAGTGATGGGTATGAAGTCATATTGGTGTGAATGATGGGTTAACGTCTGTCGTTGCCTCAGTTGTCAGTCGATTTCAAAATCCATGCTTAAGTTTAACAATAATAAATAAATCTAAATGGCGGTGAGATGTTCAGCGTTGGACATAAGCAAAAGCGTTTAGGAATACAGGCAGTGTAGAGTGATTATATGATTGATTTATGGCCATTGATTGGCATTGTGATTATTACAGTGGGGTTAGCGTTAAAGCAGAACACACTGTTAGTTATTTTGGTTGCAGGTGTAGCCACGGGCTTGGTTGCTGATATTGCGGTGATGGATATTTTATCTACGTTAGGACAATCTTTTACTCAGAATCGCTATATGTCTTTGTTTATTCTTATTCTCCTATGATCGGTATTCTTGAGCGCTATGGCTTGCGTCAACGTGCAGAAGACCTGATCGGTTCAATGAAAAAAGCATCGGTCGGTAAAATCTTGATGACTTACTTGCTACTGCGCAAAGTGACCAATGGTATGGGGCTAAACATCGGTGGCCACCCATCAATGATTCGTCCATTGATTGCGCCAATGTCAGAGGCCGCAGCGGAAAAGTCTTCTCCAAATTTAGCTGAAGAAAAACGTCAAACCATTCGTGCTTTGTCTGCCGCGAGTGAGAACTTTGGTAACTTCTTTAGCCAATTACTTTTCATTGGTACGGGCGGTTTGCTGCTTATTAAAGGCGTAATGAGTGATAACCAACTGGATGTCGCGTTGGAAACGATGGCGTTGTGGGCATTGCCTACTGCGATTGTGTCGTTCGTGATATTTGGCATTTACACCAAGTTTATCAGTGCGCGACTGAATACATCGCCATCGATAGAGCAAGTTACTGCGCAAGAAGAGGGGAAATAAGCCATGCTTGAGTACGTATATCAGGCCACAGGCCTATTGTTGTTGGCATTTTCTCTGCAAACGTTTTTAGATAAGAACAATCCTAAAAGGGTGGGTACGGGGCTATTTTGGTTGATCTACGGTATTACCTTTATCTTTGGCGCGATGATCCCTCATTGGGTTACGGGTGCAATGGTGCTGGCTTTGACAGCGCTTGCCGCTGGCGGCTTTATGGGGATCGGTAACTACGGCACGACCACTGATGAAGAGCGTAAAGAGGCCGCCTCTGTACTTAAAAATAAGTTGTTCATCCCAGCGATCGTTGTTCCAGTTGGTACCGTACTGATTAGCCAGTTCACTTCATTAGGGGCATTGGTTGGTCTTGGATTCAGCTCTATTGCTGCCATTGTGGTTGCATTAATGATTACTCGCAGCCAACCGATGCACAGTCTGAACGAGGGTCGACGCCTGATTGACTCTATTGGGTGGGCGGCAATTTTGTCACAGTTCCTTGCTGCATTGGGTTATCTATTTAACCAAGCTGGCGTGGGTGATACGGTGGCTGCCATCGTTAAGATGATGATCCCAGAAAACATGTTACTGGTTAAGGTGATTGCGTACTGTGTTGGTATGATGCTGTTTACCGTTGTTATGGGTAATGCATTTGCCGCTTTTGCGGTGATCACAACGGGCATCGGCATTCCATTGCTGATTGTAGAGAACGGCGGAAATGCAGCCATCATTGGTGTATTAGGGATGCTATCAGGCTATTGCGGTACATTGATGACGCCGATGGCAGCAAACTTCAACATTGTGCCAGCAGCACTGCTTGAACTAAAAAATAAACACCATGTCATTTTGATGCAGGTTGTGCCAGGTTTGGCGATTCTTGTCTTCAATATCTTTGTTATGTATACCTTTGCGTTTTGAGAATAACTATGAAAAAAGTACTAATTACCGGTTTTGAACCATTTGGCGGTGCGTCTATCAACCCGGCACTAGAAGCGGTTAAGCAGTTAGCGAACGCAAAACTGGATGGCGGTGAGATCGTTACGTGTGAAGTGCCTGTTACGCGTTATGAAGCGTTAGATGCGATCATCACAGCAATTGAAGTTCACCAACCGGATTATGTGATCACGGTAGGCCAAGCCGCCGGCCGTGCAAGCATTACTCCAGAGCGTGTGGCTATTAATGTGGATGATTTCCGCATTCCAGACAATGGTGGCAATCAACCTATTGATGAGCCAGTTATCGTTGATGGCCCTGATGCGTATTTCACGACGTTACCGATTAAAGCGATCACTCGTACTCTGCAAGAGAAAGGCATTCCTTGTCAGGTTTCTAATACTGCGGGAACGTTTGTTTGTAACCATGTGTTTTATGGCATTCAACATTACCTACGCGATAAAAAAGTAGGGCATGGCTTTGTTCATATTCCACTGCTGCCCGAACAAGATACGTCGGGGAACCAACCGACGATGTCTCTAGAGGTGATTGTAGAGGGGCTGCGTTTGGTTGCCCAAGCAACACTTGATAACGAGAGCGATGTAGCGATCACCGCAGGGCAAATTTGCTAACGTTTATTGTATTTTAGATATTGCAATTTGAGTTTACACCGAGCCTTTGCTCGGTGTTTTTATATCTGTTAAGTCGCTCAAAAACTCGGTTTCATGAAAGGAGTAGCATCAATAGCGTCCATTTCAAAAGGTGAACAATCATGAAAGACAATAGAAGTAAGTTCCTTGCGCTTTCTTCTGCCGTTGTTTTTGCTTTGGCGATTGCAGCGCTTAAGTTTGAAAGTACCTTAGGCTTAATGCCAATACTCGTCGCCATCGCGGCATTTTTCGTTTGTGTGATAAACACCAGCATGCATTTGTCTGGCGTAAAGAGAGATGAGTCTTAGCGCATTTTGCTTTCTTAATCTTGCACAATGCAGCGCCGATAAGTGACTTGGGTATAAAAGCGTTGAAGCAGTCGACATTCTCCGTATACTTCGCAGTAGCATTAAAGCGCGTATGTGTCGGAGAAAAGCATGTCAAATCGAGTACCAACCAATATACTGACCGGATTCCTTGGCGTTGGTAAAACCACGACTATCCTTAATTACTAAAAATAAGCCAGAAAATGAAAATTGGGCAGTGTTGGTCAATGAGTTTGGTGAAATTGGTATCGACGGCGCATTGATGAGCGATCAAGGTGCGATGATCAAAGAGGTGCCAGGCGGTTGTATGTGCTGTACTGCCGGTGTTCCAATGTCGGTTGGTATTACCGCATTATTGCGTCAAAAGCCTGATCGTTTGTTGATTGAACCGACAGGATTGGGTCATCCAAAAGAAGTGATTGCCACTTTGACGTCTGAGCAATACCAACCTTATGTTGATTTAATGGCGACGATTGCACTTGTGGATCCGCGTAATCTAAGTGATGAAAAGTACCTATCCAATAAAAATTTTGTAGATCAACTGGATAGTGCCGATGTCATCATTGGTAGCAAAGTCGACTTGTGTTCAAGTCACGATATTGATGTGTTTAATGATTGGGTAACAGACCAGATACCAGCGAAAGTCTTCAGCAAGCTGATTCACGATGGTGACTTACCGATTGAAGTGTTAGATATTCAACGTGTACATGGCAGTGCGTCATCCCACATCGAATCGCATCATCATGATCATGCGCATCAAGAACCTCAGTTCCAATTGCCACCAGGCGAAGCGTTTATCCGTAAAGAGAACAAGGGCCAAGGTTACTTTAGCTGTGGTTGGTTATTTGGTGCGGAATACACGTTCAACTTTGATTTGTTGTTTTCTATGCTCTCAGACCTGACTGCCGAGCGTGTAAAGGCGGTCGTCAATACGGATCAAGGTTGTTACGCCTTTAACGTGGCGAATGGTATTGTATCTGTGAATCAAATGAGTTTAGAGGGTTTTGAATCTCGTCTTGAAGTGATCGACTCCCAATTAATGCCGTGGGATCAATTAGAAAGCATTTTGCTGAAATTGTGCGGTATTCAACAATAAAGCTCTCTTCGCTGTTGTGAGCTAAAGCGCCACCTATATAAACCCAAGCTAAGTGCTTGGGTTTTCTATATATATAATTTATCGAAATGGAAAAATAAACTATCGATAAGTGTATACATATGCGTGATGAATATCACTATAATCGCCGCCTTTCTCAATATATAAGAATATACCTAGCTTCTCGACATTAAGCTTTGCAAGTCGCTAGGGTAAAAGTCGGCTCAACACATGACGTTTTATCAACTAAAGAATTTAGATTTTTTCGCTCGTTTTTTTGCCATATTAGTTTTGCTGCTATTAGTATTTTTACTATCTACAGTTATGACTCTGCTACACAAATCGATACTCAAAAAGTAATATTAAAGTACAACAAAAGCGCTGCTTGAGGGAAAAAAGCAATTCATTGAATTGATTATGGGTACAGTCGTTAAGGAAACGGCATTACTAACGGATTTGATGGCGAAACACAAAATTTATGATTTGATAGATCAGGACGGCCAGCGAGTGGATCAAAAACATTTTGATAAGTTCGCTAACACACTCATGATCGTAAGTCAGAAAAAAGAAATCTACGATCAGATTCGATATTTAGATTTAGATGGTAATGAAGTCGTACGCATTAATTTCAATAACGGACGCGCGATGGTGGTTCCTCAAGAACAACTACAAAATAAAGGCCATCGTTATTACTTTAAAGCAGCTGCAATGTTAAACAGTCAACGAATTTATGTCTCTCCACTTGATCTCAATATGGAGCATGGTCAAATAGAAGTACCATTTAAACCAATGCTTCGTTTGGCGTCACCCATCTATGATGCTGATGGGCGTAAGCGTGGTATTGTGATCATTAACTATTTGGCCAGCTATTTGATGAATGGTTTGAAGTTGTTTGATTTGCATCGCGGTACGAATTATATGTTGATCAATAGTGATGGCCATTTTTTATTCAATAACTTAAAGCCAGAGCTAGAGTTTGCTTTTATGTTTGATCACAAGTCGGCTGAAACTGTTTACCACCAGTTCCCAGATTTTGCTGACAAAATTAGAATGACTCAATTTGGGCAATTTGAAACAAGCCAAGGGATTGTGACAATCGAATCGGTCAGGGCAGTTGGTCGCATTAACCCTTATTGTTTCCAGGAATACCACGTTACAAGTAACACGAGTACTTCGTGGAAATTACTTTCCTATGTTGAATACAATAATCGAATCGGCTTCCACGACAGGTTTACTCAGAATCAGTCTTTGGTGTATTCAGGTATTTTTTTGAGTGCCTTATTTGCGTATTTGATCGATCGTTATCAGCTGCGATTGCATATCGACAATCAACGTATATTCCATCTGGCACATAATGATTTTTTAACCAGTTTAGTGAATCGGGCGGCTTTTCAGAACGGTGCAGACAGTATATTAAGCGCTTGTACCAAGTCATCGAAACCAGCGTGCTTGATCTATATTGACTTAGATGATTTTAAGTTTATCAATGATGAATTTGGTCATGCAGCAGGAGATAAAGCGCTAAAATATGTTGCAGACGTAATGCGTAAGGTACTCGGTGAACGTGCATTGCTTGCGCGCTTAGGTGGGGACGAGTTTGCTATATTATTAAGTCACCCTGAACATATGGAAGATCCCGAAAAATACGCGGCATTACTTATTCAGATGATTCAATGCCCGTTTGAAGTGCAAACGAATATCTACCATCAAGTCAATGCAAGTATTGGTGGGTGCTATGTCAGAGAGGGCGATAGCGATCTTGATGGTTTAATGCATCGGGCCGATATGGCAATGTATGAGGCCAAAAGGGCAGGTAAGAACCGCTATTATTTCATTTAGTAAGAAAAGTGAGATAAATCACTCAAATTCGGGTATAGTCCACGGCTAAAATTTTTAAAGCTATCTATGTGGTTTGTTTAAGGAATACGCTCAATGTCATTTTCATCTCAAGGTTTTGCGCCAGAAGTGGTTAAAGCACTGGCAGAATGTGGTTATGAAAAGCTAACACCAATTCAACAGAAAGCGATTCCAATGGCTCGCAAAGGCCATGATATCTTCGCTACAGCGCAAACGGGTACCGGTAAAACGGCAGCGTTTTCATTGCCAATGATTCAACGTTTATTGGACAGTGGTCGCAGTGCATCTCGTAAAACAGCACGCGCGCTTATCATGGCTCCAACTCGCGAGCTAGCAGAACAAATTGCTGACAATATCAAGACTTACACAAAATATACGGACCTCTCTGTTGTGGCTATTTTTGGTGGTCGTAAGATGTCTTCTCAGGTTACGGCACTAGAAAGTGGCGTAGACATCCTAGTGGCAACCCCCGGTCGTCTAGAAGAACACATTGAGCAGGGCAACGTATCAGTCGCTAATCTTGAATTTCTTGTGTTTGATGAAGCCGACCGTATTTTGGATATGGGTTTCATCCACGCTGTGCGCAAAATCATGCTAGATGTCGATACTGACCCTCAAATTATGATGTTTTCAGCAACAACATCAAGCCAACTGAATTTGTTAGCTAACGATATTCTGCGTAAGCCAAAGCGTATTGAAGTAGAACGTGCGAACACCACAGCACAGACCGTTGCTCACGTGTTGTACCCAGTTGATCAAGAACGTAAGACAGAGCTTCTTTCTGAACTGATTGGTCGCAAAAACTGGAAACAGGTGCTGGTCTTTGTGAACTACAAAGAAACGGCAAATGATGTCGTTAAAGAACTTAAGCTTGATGGCATTAAAGCCGTAGTTTGTCATGGTGACCGTGCACAGAGTGCTCGTCGTCGTGCGCTAGAAGAGTTTAAAACAGGCAAAGCGCGTGTCATGGTCGCAACGGATGTTGCTGCTCGTGGTCTGGATATTGAAGACCTACCGCACGTTGTAAACTACGACATGCCATTCTTAGCAGAAGACTACGTTCATCGTATTGGCCGTACAGGTCGCGCGGGTAAGCAAGGCCATGCGGTGTCTTTCGTTAACCGCGAAGAAGAGTTGACGGTAGTACAAGTTGAAAATTTGATTCAACAACATATTCGCCGTATTGAACTTGCGGGTTATGAACCAAAACAACGCGAGTCGTACATTGAGAAATTAAACTCAAAGCCTGCGTTTAAAAATCGCCAAGGTCGCCGTAATAACCCGAATCAATCGGCAACAGACCAAGGTTCAGCTGAACGCCGTTTAGCTATGGTGAAGCGCCTTAAAGAGCGTCGTTCGACCAAGTAATCTGAACGTCAGTTTTAGTTATCAGTGTTTGCTTTTAACTAGCTGACACTAAAGAATCGCTTTCAAATAAAACGCCCCTTATCGCAAGGGGCGTTTTTTTATATCGCTAGTTTATGCCTATCATATTGGCCTCGCCCCGCCTTGCCTCGATGAATCCAAACGTCTCGATCGGAATCCGCTTGAATGGGAGCGGCAGCTAACCCACTTCCAAACTGAGTTGTCAGGCGCTGAATTGGAATGCAGCCCTGTTGTTCGCCATCGGTGGTGTCTGCAAATGGGTGACAAATCGACCGCCCTCCCAAACTTCAACATCCAGCGGGACTCGAATCGTCATTCCTTGATTACCACCTACGTCTTTGAAGTTCAGTCGGCCGAAGCGCACGTCAGGTTGCGTTGAAAAAATATGCGTAGCATCGAGAAAGTGTACCTCATCAACAACATTACCCAGCTCATAAGTTAAGCCGATTTTACTGGTAGCGGCGCTGTTGGTTTTGTTAAACGGACCGTCTGGATATTGTCCATCGGTTTCGTCTTTTTCCCAGCATGGGCTGTTTAAGCACGTCGCTCCAGATGCAGCTTTAATAATGGTGAATCTGCCAACGCTGGCGTTACCTATTTTGCTCCATTCACCTTGTGAAGAGAGTGGAGGAACAAATCGATCGCTGTAACTACTCAGCTCACCCAGATTAAAGTGCTGTCTATAGTTAGGCGCAAAATGAACATAGTTAAGAACGTTCTGTTTATCCGCATTTAATGCAATGACGTTGTAAGAGATGCTATCCATCGGTTGATTCATATAGACAAAGCTCTGCCCAGACGGGTATGCCCACTCGACATCTCGCGCTTTAAAATATTTCGGATAGAAACGGCCGATGTTGCGAAATCCCTCATTCACGGTTAGATCAAGGTACTCGCCACTTAGGTTGGCTTTCACGCGTAAACTGCCCACTTCTTGCCAAGACAACTGTGAAAATATGTACCCATCACCAGAGTGCTCTTTATGAGTTTTGCTTAGCCCAAGAGGGCTTTCTAGTAGCTTAGTTTGGTTAGAAGACGTTGCTTGGGGCGTTGCTTGCTTACTTGACAGAATAACGCTTGCAGCAGGGGCGTCATCAAGCATGAAGTTACGAGTGACGTCAGCATCACAGTAATTTCGTGTATTCACGGGGTTGGACAGTGAACCGCCAGCTTGCCAAACAATGGGTTTTACGGTGACAGAAAAGTCTTCGCCCGAAGCGATGAATCCATTACCAGATGAGGATGTGCCAGATCGCAGAGGTTGCCCTGCATCACAAATCGCCAGTGTCCATGGGCGAGATTTCACATCAAAGCTACCACTTACTGTGACAGCGCCATTCGTAGGGCAGTTCTCATACCCTTTACAATCAAACGAATCGTTCAATCTGACGTTAAATAGTCCAGACTCATTGGTGATAAGTCCATGACTAGAAAGACCATCGGTAAAATCTGCAGAGTATGCGAAATTCCCTTTGCTGCCTTGTGCTGGTTTTATGATGCTGTGGCTCACTTTCGGTAAACCATCATAATTGGTTGCAACAATTTGCTCTCCGGTTGCCGAGCAAGCCAGAAGACGTGTGTTAACGATCTGAGATTTGCCGGCCACAACGCTGATTTCATCAACCGATGTGCCAGGATCTTTTGAATAGGCTTCAAACATGAATGGTTCAAACATGAATTTAACGGCTTGAGCTTTTTCGGCATCGTTTGCCACTGTGAATGTCAGTCGATAGTTTGCTCCAAGTTCGAGTTGGTCAATGTCCTTTGGTATGATTTCCAACTCCAATTGCCCCTCATCGGTAGAGAGGTAGTCGCTACCATTTTTTGCGCCCTTTATTACTTTTAGGGTGAAGAGGCTAGGGTGGGACAGGGTTGCTGTGACTTTTGTACTTGCTGGTTCACCATTGTTGGTTGTCGTAGCTAAAAACTGCGGAAGAGATTCGCCACACATTAACGCAATATCGTCATGTGGGGTTACGACAAGCTCAAAATCGTCTTCTGATGGCGGCTTTATTTCACAAATAGGAACGACCTTGTCTGGACAACGTCGTTGTGATGCGTAAGAACAGTTCGGTTCATCAATGCCGCAGTAACGAGTGATTGTTGAGTCTATCGTATGCGCCTTAATACCGCCGCAGACTTGCCCCATTCCTTTTACTCTACTTGCCTTTTGAAACACGTCCACAGCCATGTTATTCGCGTATACCGAACTAGAATCGAGGGTAACGTTTGCACCTTCAGAATCAATAGATCCGAAGACTTCTGTATTGATCAGTTCAACATTCTGTGGGGTCTTAATGTTTCCTACAATCAAGTTGGCATTTGATCTGGTGTATAATGCCCCCCCTTCCGATTCTACACTTCCACATACTGAAGTATTCGAAAGATCAATGTGTTGTTTGGCGAATATGGAGCCATTGATGACGTTGTAATTTCCGTTCAACTCAATATTCATGCCTCCGGAGTTCACGTTTCCATCAATAAGAGCGTTTTGTAATGAAATGCCAGAAATGGTTTGTAAGTTACCGTATATTATTGAGTAACCACTATCTAAGTTTGAATTAGACAGTCTTATGCCACCAAATTGGGATTCAATGGAGATAGGAGAATTTGGAGAGCCTATAGTGTTAGTGCCTTGCAGTTCCACTTTCGTGAAAGCTCTTAGGAGTACATTAGACTCGTTTGAGTTGATGATTGAATCGCCGTCTCGCAAAGTTATATCACCCTGGCAACGGTACACCTTATCGTATTCACCTTCACCAGGATCAATCGCTATGCTGACAGGGCAGAAATCGACGGGCTGATCCTCGTTGATTTTTGCTAAATCATAAACTTTTGCGCTCGCGGTAAACGGCAACACAGCGAGTAACGCAATAATAGAGCCTATACGCATCATCAAGTATCCTAAATCTTATTAATCTTAATGGCGCAAGCATTTAAGCAATGGCTCAAAGAAAGTAACATCAGCGGGTTAATTATTGTGTTGGCTCCGCTTACTTTGTCTTGAACTCAATTTATGTATATTGGTATCAAGTACTTATTGGAAAGTATTAGAGCTTAAATGTGACATTAGTTCAATAGTTTATGTTGAAGCTTGTCGCACTTATTGTTAATAATCTTTTGGTTAAGATCTATTGTTAGAACACTTGTTGTCGGTAATTCAGTCTCTATGGGAAACGGAACTACCGACGGGTGAGTGGTTTGCAAGGCTCTTTAAGCTGCGTGATTAACTAATGGGGACATTTGGTATAACTCTTCGAGAATGGCTTTTGTCTGCTTAGAATAAATGAGCCTATCACGGTCACCCACCAATTGAATGGCTTTGACTTTTCCGGATACCAGTCCATGACGGATTGTGCGCAGCACCATTTGAATATCTAAAGATGATGCGGAATCCAGATTGTTTTTCACAAGCAGAGAAGATAAATCAATAGAGATAACAACTTGGTCGCAATGGTCTAAATAGTTACCAATCTGCTGTTTTAAATGGTTGCGATAGCGAAACGTGAATTCACGATCAGTGACCCAGTCACAGCCTTGATCTTCAGCGTATTCCCAAATTTCTGGCTTTGTCTCTTCTTGACTGGCTCCGGCAAAAAACAAACGCACGTTTCTATAGCGAGAAAGGGCAAAGTGAAACGCTGAACCTATGCGTGGCTCTAGTGTTGGCTTTAGATTCATTTTATGGCCAATGTGAATAATGCCCACTTCATCGGTGTCACGCACGACCACCGGCAGAATCGACAAAACGGCTTCTGTGCAGTTAGACAAAATCACGGGAATGGAGTGTCGAGACAACGCCAAACTCAATGACTCTTGGGATTCACCATTCTCTATTTGGCTATGAGTAAAGTGGCCCAGATTCGCGGCAGCGTTATGATCATGTTGTTGGTATAGCCAGTCACTGGCGTTTTCTAGGCTCTGGTTAGCTAGTTCAAACGTCCCTGATGTCATCGGAGCTAAATGTTCACATACCGTCATAAATGAAAATGGGTAATGATGAACGTGTTTCTTATCTCGATGAAGTCTATAACGTTTGAAAAAGCTTAACATTGTGAATTACCTTTCTGGTGGCAACGCCCTTGCTGCCTGCAACACATGCAAAATGATACGCTGCTTGTCTTTCTCCACGCGGTGAGCCGGAGCCATGACCGATACCGCACCAATCAATTTACTTCCTTTCATGACTGGCGCACTGATACCGGACACGCCAGGATCAATTTCTGATGTACTGACAGCGTATCCGTTTTTACGGATGGTGCTGAGTTCTTGTTCCCATTCATTGAGACGATGATCTTCGCCAAAATGACGTAAGATTTTCTCACAACGATTCTGAGGCATAAAAGCCAGCATCACTTTAGATGAGGCACCTCGAAGCAGTGGTTGACTTTGACCCTGGACGTAGCTGCATCGAAGCGCCTGCATACTTTCTTTTTGTCTGACACAAAGCGCACGATAACCAGCTGGCACCATATATGCGGCCATTTCACCGGTTTGCTGAACTAAGCGAGCCAATATGGTTTCCACCATATCCAAACCATGTTGCGAGGTTTCATAGCTGTGCATAAGCAGCAGAGCGGCTGGGCCAACGACGAATGTCTTGTCATGAACACTTTCTTCAATCAAGTTCCATTCTTTTAGTAGCTTCAAATGTCGATAGAGGCTACTCAATGGAACGTGTAATTGTTCACTGAGAGTTTTCGCAGATACTGGGAATGGGCTAACCGCAACTTGCATTAATAATTGCAGCGCTTTTTCGTTTACCTGATTCGCGTTGGCTTTGTTTGTTGTCATGAGTCTGTTGTAACGTGTTAGTGGCAGTGCAACAACTATAATTCTTAGTTGCTGAGAAAAGGAAAATAATTAGAATGAGATATTCTCACAAAATGAGAAAGTGGCATATTAATACAAACCCTATTCAGGATTTAAGAACTCGTTTGCTCAAAAGACGAGCTAAAGCGATTTCTCGATTTTGGCTTTATAACAATTGCCACCGTCGTAATAGGTGAATTCCAAGTAGTTTTGAATGCTCTCTAAGCCATCTTCTTGATAATGTGAAACATAGAGCAATTGGCTTAAATTTTCTTTTGCGATTAGCTCAAGCGTGTTCTTAACCAAAATACGGCCAAGATAATCAAGGCCTTGATAAGGCTCATCAAGAATCAACAATGTTGGCTGTTTTACAATGGCCCGAGCGATCAGTAATAGGCGTTGCTGACCGTATTCAAGTTGTTTGAAAGGCGTTTTCTCGTATTGTTCCATGTGTAAGATAGCCAACCACTCTTTCGCTACCGTGATTTCCTTTTTTGTAGGTTGTGAGTAGAGGCCGATTGAGTCATAGAACCCGGAGATTATCACTTCCAAAGCGCTGCAATTGACACGATATTGTAGATGTAATGCCGATGACACCATGCCGATGTGTTGTTTGATTTCCCATATCGACTCACCTGTCCCGCGTTTTTTACCAAAGATGTGAATGTCATTGCTATAACACTGGGGATGATCGCCAAATATCAATCCGAGTAGGGTGCTCTTACCGCAGCCATTTGGGCCCTTTACTTGCCAATGGTGCCCCTTGTCTATGCGCCAGTTTAAATCGGTGAAAATAGTTTTGTCGGTGTATTCGACACGACCATTTTTGATTTCGAAAATCGGATTGTCGAAGTGAGTCGAATGCTGATGTTGGCGAATCAACGTCATTACTTCTTCCGTTTGCTTGTTCGATTGAGATTGGATTTGAGCAATAATAGGGTGAGCATCCCAACGTTTTCTATCCATTACGCTTTCTAACTTACCCGTACTGAATAATGCGATGTTTTCAATCCAATCTGGCATGTCAGTTTCGCGTGAAAAAGTCACGAGCATTTGCACTGATTTGGATAATTTGTGCAGATAGGCCGCGAGTGATACTCGATGATGAATATCGAGCCCGGTAAAAGGGTTGTCTAACAGTATCAAGTCTGGCTTTAAAGCAAGGGCGCGAGCCAGCATAACTCGGCGCGTTTCTCCGGTGGATAATACACGAAACCCACTGTTCACAAGATGTGAAAGGTCGAGGTCATGAATCAATTCGTCAGTTAGGGTGTCATCTTGGCATACTTCCATGATCAGTTTATGAACACTGCTTCCTTGATCGATACGATCTAAAAAATCTGTCTCATCATTTTCGATTTCTCTTTCTAAAAGACGCTGCTGCTCAGAAAGCGATACCTGGGCTACCTGACAACCACTCAGTTTGATTTCACCTGAAATAGGCTTTAGTTCATCACAAAGTAGATCGCCGAGTATAGAACCGATCTCTCCATCAGCGCTGAATATGGCCCAAGATTGTCCAGGCTCGATATCCCAGTGGTCTATAGACAGGGTCGCGGTATTTTGTGTTGCTGCAAGCTGCTGAAATTGAATAAGCATTCAGAGTATCTTCCTTGATTTTATTCTAATTTGAGTGAAATTGGATAAAGTTTAACCGTGTTAGGGCGAAAGGCTCAAGAGAAAGGTCAAAAGTCCGTTATCGAATTGTATATTTGGCGCACATCAAGTTGGCACCATTTTAAATTCATTTGGGAAGTAAAAGGCGACCGTTTGCGCAAACGATAAAATTATTTGTTTTCGAGGTGAGAAAAGAGTATTGTCACGCCCCAATTGAAGTAACGGTTAGCGCGCATCGTTTTACGCGACGTTACTTACGCTATTCACGAAGGATATGTGATCCTCAAATCTGTCAATTTAGGGCAATTTAGAGCGACAATTTAGGAATTCAGTTGCTCATCAACTTAAGCATGTAAATAGGTAAAACAATGTCCGAGAACATTTCAACTCCTCAACAACAGACCGAAAATGGTTCAACTCAAACCGTAGATAAAGGTTGGATTGACCGTTACTTTTTGATTTCTGAACGTGGTAGTACGATTCGCAGAGAATTATTAGCGGGTGCAACAACGTTCTTAGCGATGGTTTATTCGGTCATTGTTGTCCCAAACATGCTTGGTGCTGCGGGTTTTGACCAAAGCGCTGTCTTTATTGCAACCTGTTTGGTAGCCGCATTTGGTTCGCTTCTTATGGGTATGTGGGCAAAGCTACCAATGGCGATTGGCTGTGCGATTTCGTTGACCGCATTTACCGCGTTTAGTTTGGTGCTAGGCCAAGGTGTTTCGATTCCAGTCGCGCTGGGTGCAGTGTTCTTGATGGGTGTTGTCTTTACGGCAATTACCGTCACTGGCCTGCGTCAGTGGATCCTAACGAACTTACCATCAGGCATTGCACATGGTACCGGTATTGGTATCGGTTTGTTCTTACTGCTGATTGCCGCAAATGGCGTAGGCCTTGTTGTACAAAACCCTCACGCAGGTCTTCCAGTTGCACTTGGTGACTTTACTTCTTTCCCTGTGATGATGTCTGTCCTAGGTTTGGCTGCGATCATTGGACTTGAAAAGAAACAAGTGACTGGCGGTATCTTGCTTGTAATTATCGCGATTTCTATTCTTGGCTTGATCTTTGACCCAGCCGTGACTTACCACGGCCTGTTTGCTTTGCCAAGTTTCGGTGGTGAAAACTCGCTAATTGCATCAATGGATATTATGGGTGCGATGAGTCCATTAGTACTGCCAAGTGTTTTAGCATTGGTGATGACGGCGATTTTTGATGCAACAGGCACAATACGTGCAGTTGCAGGGCAAGCTAACTTGCTGGATGACAAAGGTAATATCATCAATGGCGGGAAAGCGCTAACAGCCGATTCTGTGAGCAGTATTTTCTCTGGTTTTGTCGGTGGCTCTCCTGCTGCGGTTTACATTGAATCAGCAACAGGTACGGCGGCCGGTGGTAAAACAGGCTTAACTGCGGTTGTCGTTGGTTTGGCATTCTTACTGTTGTTGTTCCTTTCACCAATCAGCTACTTAGTGCCAAGTTATGCTACAGCGCCTGCATTGATGTACGTTGGTCTACTTATGCTAAGCAACGTAAGCAAATTGGACTTTAGCGACTTGGTCGGTGCGCTAGCTGGATTGGTCTGTGCGGTGTTTATCGTTCTTACTTCGAATATCGTAACGGGTATTATGTTGGGCTTTGTTTGTCTTGTTGGTGGTCGTGTGATTGCTGGTGAATGGAAACAGCTGAACATGGGTACTGTGATTATTACCATCGCGCTTGTTGCGTTTTACGCAGGCGGTTGGGCAATCTAACGATTTGACCCAAGACATTGTTCACCCAGGACAATGTTTTAAATGTTTATACAAAAGAGTCAGTGATGTTGTCACGGACTCTTTTTTTTGGCTAACGTGGGGCCGGTAGGATGGTACTTTTATTCCGACCATTTTGCTTAGATTCGTACAGCGCCTTGTCCGCAAGTTTAAACGCTTTCGTAAAGTTACTGCGTTGTAGATGTACACCACCGATAGAGATGGTCACATCAAGGCCTGCAATTGGGTTGTTAGCAATGTGTCGACGGATTGTTTCTGCTTTTTCTTTGAGCTTAGACTCATCCATGTTTCGCATGACTAACAAAAATTCCTCACCACCCCAACGAATAGCAACATCGCTTGCTCGAATTTGGCTCGAGATGCGTTTTGTCACTTCGGTAATGACATCGTCACCTTTTTTATGCCCATGCGTGTCATTGATGGATTTAAAAAAGTCGATATCAATGAGAAGAAGAGAAAACGTGTTTAGTCGTTTTAATCTCTTTTCATAAAAGTCTCTACGATAGAAGCCTGTCATTCGGTCTTGGTGTAATAGCTTCTGGTAACGTTTGAAAGCGGTACGTAAAAACTGGATAAATAACGCCATTAATATTGACGGGATCAGAATACGCTCAAAGATCTCCCACGCGCCAAAGCCAATATAAACCGGCTCCGCATCAGTACAGGCAATCTGCACGGGAACACGGAGTGAGAACCAATGAGTTTCTGTATCTATTGCTGTCAAAAAGTCATCGTTGAACTGCGTTACTTTGTGATCCACAAAGCTGTTTTTTATATCGATGAGCAGCAGCGCATCCAACTCTCGATGATTGTATACAGGGTAATAGAGTGTTCGAAGTAACGCATTTGAGCCATCTTCAACATAGGGCTCGGAAAGCTTTATATTACAGCCATAGAACTGATCGAACGTATTTTCAAGCCGTTCAAGTTCTAGGATACGAGTCATAATCTCGCTAGCCTTATACATGCTATAACGTTTTGAGTACGCTTCTCTAAGAGGGTCAAAATGTACGTAAGTTGACGGGTTTTCAAAGATGGCTACGGTCCAAATATGATCAGGTGCGATTGTTTCAAGTTGCTTTCGAAGCTTATTCACACCCTTAGACAGAATTTTTACGTTTGTATCTTCCCCAACCATGATACTAACATCGTTTCGTACGTGGGTACCTTTAGTTAAAAAAGTAGTTCCTGTATTGTTGTAATACTGAGCAAATCGACGGCTAATTGAATATATTTGATTAAAATCCGTAACAATAGATTTAGAAAGCTTAGTTAACAGCGCCGCGTTGTATAACGTATATGATGAACCAACGACAACGACCATTAGCGCAGCCAGTTTCATTACTGGCAATAATTGACGTGCAAATATCTGAGATAAATTTTTGGCCATGGTGTTCCATCGGTAAAGGGCGAGGCCGTAGTGTAGTGATCGAGGATATTTACTCAATTAACACTATTTATCGTGACGGAAAATAATTTAATAAACTATCCCGCGGAACGTATAACACCCTTATAACGAAAAACGAGAATAGGTACATGGCGTGCTTTGAGGGAATGTCGAGAGGTCATTCATACAGCTAACGAAGAGCATGAGATGACATACGCTAAGCGCTTTTGAAACACATTGGATGGCGAATTAACGAACACTAGCGTTTATCAAACACACCTTGTTTAATGCAGCAAAGAATGATGATGCTGAACAGAACAGGCGCAATCGCAATTCCAATCCATAGATACATACTATTCATGAAGTCTCCTTAACAAGTACGATTAGTAATCAGTATGTCGGATTGACCAAAGATTGCAAGGAGGTTGGTTTTTGAACGGACATAAACGGTCTTGCTAGTGTTGCTGTGGGGTATAGGATATAAGAACGTTAAGATTAAAACGTTGTTCAACCACCTGACGAGAAACCATGATGAAAATTGTGAAAGTCGATGACAGTAATACGCATGTGTATGCCAATCTCTATCAAGGATATGCGGCAGAGTTTTCTAGAATTATTGACGATAAGCCTGATAAGAACGGCGTGTTTGAAATCTACCCTAAGCTAGAGGGTAACGTGACAGGCTACTTACTATATATCGATGATGTACCTGCAGCCCTTACAGCGATAGAAGATAAATCCCTCAAAGAATACGAAATTTGTGATTTTTACGTCGTGCCATATTTTCGTAAAAATAAAGTTGGTAAGCGATTCATCACAAATCTGTTCGAAAAGCTAGGCGGCTCATGGGAAATTAAACAGGTCGCAGGCGCTGACCATGCCATTAACTTTTGGAGAGAGGTGGTAGGCGATTATACATCAAACAACTTTGTTGAAGATAAGTACGAAGACAAAAAGTGGGGACTCGTGACAAGGCAACGATTTGGTCATGATGATAAGGGAAATGATTAACAATTGAATCTGAAAGGCTTGAGTGAAGTGATCAATCGTTGAAATTCACTCCTGTTTTCCCCTAGGAATATTGTTAACCATAGCTAATGATTTTACGTTCGATATTTGAACTGACTAAGCTAGATACTACGGCTGCCATATAAAA
Organism: Vibrio alfacsensis; assembly: GCF_003544875.1. Lineage (NCBI taxonomy): Bacteria > Pseudomonadati > Pseudomonadota > Gammaproteobacteria > Vibrionales > Vibrionaceae > Vibrio > Vibrio alfacsensis. The sequence continues at coordinate 1,050,117 of NZ_CP032094.1, read as the reverse complement.
ACCGACAACCGATTATAAACAAACTAGCGTTTTCGCAATCCTATTGTTCAAAACTCTATTCATTTGACACTATAGTTATACTCATGAGCAGTTCTAGTTAAGTAATCAGGGTGTCAACGTGGATATAAAAGTAAAAGATTCATTGATTGGTGGTGCGATTAACGGCGTGATAAATGCTTATATTGCTAGCTTTCATTTTCAAGGAATGGAAACTGTTCCTATGTCACTTAACATGATCACTAACTCTGAAGTCACCGTGTGGGGACAAGCCATCTCGCTGACATTTGGCTTAGGTATTATTCTATCGTTGATCACGTCAAAATTATTCATTAGTAAACTAAAGCGCTCTCACCCAAAGAATATCAATCAACTACAAACTGGATTTTGGACTCATCTTCTACCAATTGCGTTAAAACAATCTGCTGCATTGTTTGGTTGGTTTGTTGCTCTTGCTGTTATCTGGACTAAATTCGTTGGAGAGGTTTTAGTTTCATCATCTACTGCAGTTGTGCTTGTAGGCATGTTTGCTTTTATCATTACAATTGCAGTAGAAGTAAGAACTAAGAAAAGTATCATCTATAAAAGATCAATTTACTGGATTAATTTCAGTAAGAGCGGATAGGAAAATAAAATGTCAGAAAACAAAAGCGAAACGAGTTCTGGACAAAACGATAAAAAATAAACCAAGCTCGCTCATTTACTTACTACATATTTGCTTTAGTCGCAGCTCTGTGGTTATACACATTGTGGGCAGACAGAATGACGCCAATGACTGATGAAGCACGTGTGAATGGGCAATTAATCCGTATTAGCCCCGAAGTCTCTGGTCCGCTTTCAGAAGTTCATGTCGTTAACAATAGCTTAGTTAAGGCAGGAGACCCACTTGTCACGATAGACCCACACCCATTTGATTTAGCAGTCAAAGCGGCAAGGTTTGATCTTCAACAAGCCGCACAATCTTATGAGGCTGACTCGGCTGCTATTAATGTAGCAAAAGCCAATGAAGTTGCAGCTCGTGTTAAAGTCAACAATGCCAAGAAGAATGTTGAACGTAATCGCGTGTTGGCGAAAAGAGGAACGATAAGTCAGGCTACTATGGATAATTTCATAGCAGAACTGGAGACGGCACAAGCAGGCTTAGCTCAAGCATCTTCTGCATTAGATAAAGCCAAACAAGAGTTCGGGCCTCGAGATATCGCTAACCCTGAAATTCAATCCGCGCTGAACAAGCAAGAGAAGGCGTTGCTTAACCTCAACTACACGAAAATTATTGCGCCTGCAGATGGTGTGATCACGAATATGAATGTAGCGGTTGGTGATTACGCAAGTACAGGACAACCTTTACTCACTTTTATTAGCAACAAAACCCTATGGCTTACCGCCATGGTAAGGGAAAACTCCCTTAGCTATTTGAAATCTGGTGATAAAGTTAAAATTGTATTCGATGCAATTCCTGGTGAAGTGTTTGAAGGAAAAATATCTTCTATCGGTTGGGGAAGCAGTGGAAATGGTAGTCTTTCAGAGGATGCTAGCAATGGATTAATGAACTCACCAACAAGCAGCTCAAAAGCACAACGCTTTCCCGTTAATATTGAGTTTGAGCAATTACCAGCGAATCTTGACTTAAGATATGGTGGACGTGCTGTCGTTGGTTTTTATCCAGATGAAAGTTACCTTGGTGAAAGACTTCTAGATATTTGGGTTTGGGCATGGAGTTACATTAGTTATGTATCGTAGTGCCGCTAACCCTATTATCAGAGTTGCGGTATTCCCAGTACTATTACTATTTTGGCAATACGTATTTGGAACAGATTTGCCTTTACTAGCTCCGGCTATGTGTGCAGTCTTCCTTACCACTACTCATGAGCCTCCTCCTCTAATAATGGTATTTTTGATGGGGGGGATACTTTTCGTTACCGCTTGGTTTCAGGCGGTGATGAGTGAACTTCTCGTTGATTACCTGCATGTATATTATCTGTTTTTGTTTGGTATCTTTTATTGGTGCATGGAGCGCACGAAGAAGAATTCTCAAGATGTGCTAGCAATCTTACTTATCGTCTCTACAGCGATGATTGCCGTTTTTACGCAACAAAAAGGTATTAGCGTTGAACAAATTCCCATGGCGCTTCTTACCAATATTTTTATTGCTGGTTTCACTGCGTACTTGGCATATTTCTTATTCCCCGGTGGTGACCCACTTGCAGCGGCGAGTGCGACACCTATAGCATCGACGACACAATACTTGTTAGATTGGCAAACCATGCTTAAAACTATCATTGTGATGATAATGATGGTGTGTACGATTCAACTAAATTTGGAGCAAAGTACCATCATCACCATCATTGTCGCGCTAATCGTTAAAGATCCCGACCCGAGTATAGGAAAAGATTACGGTTTAAGAAGATTACTGACCACCTATGCAAGTGTTCTATTTGCAATTCCTCCTCTAATCATGAGTGTATTACAAGCTAATCTTGTAGGAACTCTAGGAGTGGCAATTGTGAGTTCTTTGTTTATGGGAATCCATGCTGTTAAGAAGAAAGCGAGCTATAATTCGATTCAGTTATTGTATTCTAGCTATGTTGTTTTAGTTTTCTATGGCATTACTTCAACCAGTATAAACGCTATCTCTGATGATTTAGTTCGTTTTACCTCGGTCTTTGCGGCAGTCTTAATAGGGATCATGAGTTTGATTATCTTATACCCGAAACCTAGAAATTAATATTAGGAAAACCAAGCTTAGGCATAAGTCTGCTTGGTTTTATTATGGGGTAACTCGATAAAAGTAATTACACTGTGTGTACGAATTTAAGAGGCCTGAATCGTCAGCCTCTTTTTTTGTGATCTAACCCACAAACAAGGATTGTGGTTGTGAACGTTGTACTTCTATTACGATCTTCCGTTACTTCTTCATAAGATAACTGGCAACCGCTTGATACGCTGGCAATGACGTTGGATCTATCTTTGAGTTCGAGGCCGAAGGAAAAGATGAGAAGCGAATAATAACCATTTCAGCGGTCGGATCAACATATATAGTCTGCCCATGAACACCGCGAGCCGCAAAAGCACCATGATCGTTGTGCATAACCCACCACATGCTGCGATAACTGCCACCCTCAAGTGTTTTGTATCCAGCCTTTTCAAATGCTTTTTTATCTCCACCTGCCTGTATGTTTGTTACCACCTTTTTTGGGAACAACTGTTGGCCATTGATTTCCCCACCATTCAACATCAATAGACCAATTCGCCCTAGGTCACGTAGACCAGCGCTAAGGCCGCCACCCGCGAAAGGAACACCCTTGGCATCCACCGTCATATACCCATCTTGCTCTGCACCCATTTTCAACCAGATCCGCTCCGACAGTAAGGTCGCCATATCCTTTCCGGTGACTTTGGATATGATCCAACCTAATGTATCCGAATTAACGGTTTTGTAGCCGAAAGCCTCACCATGACTAATAGAGTCCTTTTTAACCGTTTGCAGATACTCGAAATAACCGTTAGGGCCATCATAATCTTTTGCTTTTGGCAACGGACTCGCGGCCTTTGAATAAACCCAGATATCTGCGTTTGGATCAGCATAGTTTTCACTGTACTTTAGTGAAGTAGTCATATCCATGACTTGCCTCACCGTGGCGCTAGCAAACGCGCTGCCTTTGAGTTCTGGGACAATGGTCTCGACTTTCGCATTAGGATCCAGTTTTCCTTCGACAACAAGAATTTCAGCAAGCAGGCCGGTGAGGGATTTGGTCATCGACATCGCGGCGTGCTTTCCCATATCGTTAAGACAGCCAGAATAGGTCTCGTATACAATCTTACCCTTGTGAAGAATGAGCATACCATCGGTGTAATTAGCCGATAACGAATCTTTCCAACTCATTGTTTTTTCGCTACCTAACGGTTTGAACTTCACCTCATCGATAGCGCTATCCAGTGCATAGGTCATTGGAACCGGCGCGCCTATTCCTCTACTGACTTCTTTCGTCGGCATCAACTCACGAATATGGCAAACGGTCCAGCGCATCTTTGGAAAACTGAAAAAGTCCGACTCTGGCTGCATGATGAGCTTATCATCAGGGACTGGAAATCCCTGCATCCAACCAAGCTTGATAGGGTTGGATTCGCTAGCGCTCAGAACAGACGCTCCTTCCCCACTCGCTGAGATGAATGGCGAAAAAGTGGCGGCGAATGCTGCGAGGGTGGCCGCAGCTTTAGTAGTTGAAGACGACATTAATGAATCCTTCTTTCCAATTTGGGGCATATCCTCCTGCGGCACTTTTGATGCCCTCACCAGGAATAGAGATGCTTAATGCTCGTTATTTAACGGTATAATAGATAATCATAAAGAATCGACCTGCATGCAGTGACCTTTATTTTATACATTATAAGCAATAGCATAGGAATCGTTTATAAAGAGAATAATAGCTAACAAGTTAGCCTTGCATAAGCGCATTAAGTCCTATCTCAATCACACCCAAAAACGTCCATGATAACTTTATTGACTCTTTTCTTATAAACGCGTTGTGACGTACATTACGACAAATCGTATTCGATGCAATTCTTGGTGGGGTGTTTGGAGGAAAATATCTTCTATCGGTTGGGGAAGCAGTGGTAATGATAGTCTTTCATAGGATGCTGGCAACGGATTAATGAACTCACCAACAAGCAGTTCAAAAGCACAACGCTTAATCAACACCAATAGAATAGCTTTGAACGTTTTGGATGGCATGTACTGATTGAGTGCTCTGTCGAAGAGAGAACAGATAGCACTGGCTAACCGAGTGTTACGTTTAATCTCTGCACGGCGTGTTTTGGTAAGCAAAGAGAAGCGAACTTCCTTTGGATAGTCATGGGAGTTTTGTAGAAAAACAGGGGTGGCAATACGTGTGTAGTACACGCCAGAAGCCAGTTTTATCAAATACATATGTATCACCTATCTGTGTTAGGTGACTTTTCTATGCTTCAGATACGAAAAAAGCCTTTGATAATCAAAGGCTTTTTTCTAAGAATAAGTGGCGGAGAGATAGGGATTTGAACCCTAGGTACGCTATTAACGTACGCCGGTTTTCAAGACCGGTGCTTTCAACCACTCAGCCATCTCTCCGTTGTTGCGGCGTATGATAGGGGGTGTTCGGTTCGTTGTAAAGTACTGATTTGCACAAAAAGTTTCGTTTGCTTGTTTTATGCGCAAGCTCCGCGTGCTTGTAATGCTATAAGTTACGAAGTTAATAGGTAGAGAGTACAAATTTGTAGAGTTTTACTTTATATTGTACATAGTTAATAAAATGGCGTTTTATTTCTATGTGTTTGAAAATATAAAGTTTATACCCTTTGAGGATACACATGTACGCCCGAAAGTATTTGCAACATAGTGTGAACTGATTCAAAATTAACTGGTATAGCCAGTTGTGCTTAATTCTTTTAAGGGTACATATGAAAGTCACGAATCTATTTAAAGACAAAGTTGGTGCGATCTCAACACATCAATCAGAGTTTATGAATTGGATGTCTCCAACGTTACGCGACTATTGGAGTGATTTTCTAGGAAAAGCTCAAGGCAGCTTTTTGTTCTCTAAAGTGCGCGACCACCAACAGCCAGCTGTTAATGAAGAAGTGATCCCACAGCCTGAACCAATCGTCTTAAAGCCAGAAGCTCAAGTGCTTTTTGATGAGTTAAACGAAAAAATTGGTGAAGTCATTCACGTAGGTGAGTGGGTTCATGTATCTCAAGATCGTATCAACCAGTTTGGTGCCGTTACTGAAGATATGCAGTGGATCCATACTGATCCTGAGCGAGCGGCGACAGAATCTCCATTTAAAACAACGATTGCTCATGGCTTCTTGACGCTAGCATTGTTGCCTAAATTGACGGATTCAGTGGATGCAGAAAAGCCAATGTTCCCAACGGCTAAGCTTGTAGTGAACTTAGGTTTGAACCAAGTGCGTTTTCCATACCCAGTAAAAGCGGGTAACAACGTTCGTGCATCAAGTACTTTAACTAAAATTACTCCAATTAAGAAAGGGTTGGAGATTGAGCGTGAAATCAAAGTGGAAATCGAAGCATTCGTCGCCCAGGTGCGGTGGTCGTATCAGTGATTCAATTACACTTTTAAGTAAAAGTTTCGATGAAAAAGAGAGCCAGATTAGGCTCTCTTTTTTATGTGTTGAATTTACTGGTTAAAATTTTTGGCTGGAGTGTAACCATAATCAGCAATGGCTTTTTGACCGCTTTCCGATTTCAGGAATTGAACGAAGCCTTTGCCTGCTGCATCAAGCCCATCAACTTTATAGAGAATTAAGAAAGGTCTTGCTAATTTGTATTTGTGGTTTGCGATATTATTAGCAGATGGCTCTGTGCCTTCAAACTGAACGGCTTTCACTGATCGATCTACGGAACCTACAGATATAAAGCCTATCGCGTGAGGGTTATGGTTTACGATGGTTTTCACCATACTGTTGCTATTCACCACTAGATTGTTCGGGTTAATGTCAGAAACTAATCGATCATTAATAATGGTAGTCAGACCAAGCAAGCTTTCAAAACTGTAGCGTGAGCCCGAAGAGGCTTCTCGAGTCACAACGGCGATAGGCTGCTCATTCCCCCCAACTTGTTTCCAGTTAGTGACTTTGCCTTTATAAATATCGTATAGCTGTTGTTCTGTTAAGTTTGTTACCGTATTTGTACGATTAACCACTACGGCAAGACCGTCAAAAGCGATAGGGAAAACGTTCAAATCTTCACCTTTTTCACTCTCTGTCAAATATCGTGAGCTCATACCTAACTCGACGATGCCTTTGTTTACCATCATGATACCTGCACTGGAGCCAATGCCTTGTACTGCAATATAATCATCAGGATGGGACTTGTTGTACTCTTCTGCCAATACATCCATCACACGTGCAACGGAAGTCGAGCCAGAGATATTGACTTCTTTTGCTACTGCGGCTGGAAGAGTGAGGGCCATGGCTAAGATTGATGCCATAGTAATGCGTAACATATTGAACTCCATATACGATAATTTGCAGCGCTCATCATATTTCGTTCAAGTTACACTTTTGTGAATGTTTGCAATGCGATTTGAAATTGCTATCGCTAACAAGCGATGAGCAAATGTAAAGAGGTGACGCAGTTAGCTTTTCGGCAACAAATGGAATGGTATTCTACTGGGGAGTAACAAGATTCATATCTGTTTATCGTCAGGCTGAGTGCATTGTCTCACATGCTTTTAGGTTTTAGTGGTTTGATATCAATAAATTATAAATCGCTTACGTAGTACGGAAGCTAAGCTGCTTTTGCGGAAACACACACTGAGGTGACTTGGGTATATACTAAGAACAGTATAGGAGTAGGTAAATGTCGGTATCACAAATGGCGATGAGCCGTCTGCACAAGTTGGTCGAATCGCTATGTTCGAGACGAAATGTCAATTTACCCATCGAGCAGGGGAAGTGCTTATACACTCCTATTGAGGGAGGGGTTGAGCTGTTCCATGCTCATTTTCTTCTTGATTCCCAGCACAGTGAATACACATCTCCCATTGCTAAGATTTTATTTGATATAGAAAAGCAGATTTGGTGCTTCTATGTACCCACAGAGTTTGGGAAGAAATTCACTGGATACCTTATAAAACCCTTCCATTTAGCTCATCACTAGAGACGCTTTTAAATGAGTTAGAAAGCGATCCACAAGCCTGTTTTTGGCAATAGTACGCTTTATTGTTTGCTAATCTGACTCCGAAATTCTTTTGGAGTGATGCTATAGATGGATTTAAATGCCGTACTAAAATGTGCAGCGCTCTTAAATCCGGATTCAAATGCAATTTGTGTAATGGATTTTGGTGAAACCCGAAGTTGCGTAGCGGCGTGATTGATGCGTTTCACTTTTAGTATGTGGGAAAAAGAGAGGTTTTCTGCAGCAAGCCGACGTTTTAGTGTCGCAATCGACATGGTCATGTACGTAGCCAAACTTTCCAACGTGATGTCTTTTTCTATGTTCGCTTCTATGTATTGTATTGCTTTTTGGGAAGCGGTCAGAGTGCAGGCATCACTGATGATCGATAGTATGTTTGGTTCAACTCTTACCATCAGTGACAGTAAAGCGAGTGCGATGTGTGCCTGAGCATATTGAGGGTCTTGATTGTGAGAAAGCGCAATGAGCGTATCTTTCAACTCTGCAATTTGACTATGTTCAGAGGCTGAAAATGGATAGAAACGTCGCTCAGTCGATTCGAATACGAGATCGGGGTGGGCCGCTTTAAATTGGCTAAAAAGATTGATATCAAACACGATGGCAAGCGCTTTGAATGGACCTGGTTGAGCTTCTGCGCTATTGAGATCTGATGAGCTATAAAGCGTGAAATCGCCAGATGTTAGTTCAAATTGTTCGCCGTTAGGTTGGTTTACGGTGAGTGCACCAGTTTCGACCACGTAAATTCCGCAATGAGTGGATGGGTAGCGCTCACTTTTACGGGCGGAGAAATGATTAAAGTGAATGATCTCAATGTTCAGCATAGTTGTTCTTATTTTTGATGACGTATAAAAAGGCGCTCATGTGAGCGCCTTTTCACCTCAATCGGTATTATTCACTAACAGGTTCTTCTGTTTGTGTTGCTGTTACATCAGCAAATACCTCGGTAGGCTTTGCAACTAAACTGCGGTTTTCTTGGTTCACGTCTGTTAAAACGATCTCCAGCGTGTCACCCAGTTTATATACCACTTCTTTGTCGATAGAGATGGTACCGTTGTCGCCATTGCACTCAATTCTTTCTTTATTATCAAGGATTAGGCTGCCGGAATAAAGGCTGCTGCACCATTTTCGAGAAGTCGAACACGTGCGCCCGCTCGATTAATATCAAAAATCTCACCAGTGAAACAAGTTTGCTTTGCTGGTTCCTCGGCTAATGTACGAGCGTATAGCCAATCAGACACGTTTCGTTCGGCAATTTTGTGGTGCTTACGGTGTAGAGCAAGTTCTTCACCCACTTGGTCATCGGGTTTCTGAATTGGATCTTTGCCAAGAATGACTGCTTTTAGCATACGGTGGTTGATCATATCGCCGTATTTACGAATTGGTGAAGTCCAGGTAGCGTAAATATCAAGGCCCATTGCGTAATGAGGGAGAGGTTGATTTCCAACTTCACTGTACGTTTGGAACTTACGAATGCGGTTGTCTAGGTATGCCGTTTCTTGTTCGCCTAACCAACGACGCAATGCTGCAAAACCCTCTAAAGTAGAGATCGATTCAACTGTAAAGTCAGTTGCACCCGATTGAGTTACGAGCTCTACAACTTCTTCAAGCTTTTCTGCTTTGATGCCTGCATGAGTGTTAAACACGCCTGTGTCGAAATTGTCACGCAGAGTGCGGCCTGCACAAATGTTAGCGGTGATCATTGATTCTTCAACCAGACGGTTTGCACAACGACGCATGTCCGCGTGAATAGCAACCACATCATTGTCTTCGCTTAGTTCGAAACGGTAGTCAGGGCGATCTGGGAATACCACTGCGTTCTTTTCACGCCAATCTGCGCGTGCAAGAGAGAAGTCGTATAGATCACGAACAATCATCGCGATTTCTTCACTTGGTTGCCACGCATCACAATGGCCATTTTCAAGCCAATCTGAAACATTGTTGTACGCAAGACGTGCATGTGACTTGATGTTTGCCGCAAAGAATTTGATATCGTCACCAATGACGCCATCTTTGCTCACCGTTACGGTACAACAGATAGCTGGTCGAATCTCACCTTCAATCAGCGAACATAGGTTATCGGCAAGGTCACGCGGTAGCATAGGGATGTTGCGGCCAGGAAGATAAATCGTGTAGCCACGTTCACGCGCCACTTTATCCATCTCATCTTCTGGTGTGATGTATGCGGTTGGATCCGCAATCGCAATGGTAAGTTCAAAGTCACCAGATTCTGTTTTCTTCGCGAAAAGCGCATCGTCCATGTCTTTGGTTGATTCACCATCGATGGTCACGAAAGGCACGTGAGTCATGTCAACACGTTCTAAATCTGCATCGTCTTTCAGTTCCCAGTTCTCTAGGCCAGCAGGTTCAGAGTTAGGAAGATCATTTTGCGCAAGTGTCACCCACCAAGGTGCGATTTTGTCGTTTGCATCGGTGATTTTCTCAGAGATCTCGACAAAGAATCCGTTATCGTCTTTTAAAGGATGGCGAATAAGATGTGCGACAACCCAGTCACCCTCAGCGAAATTGTCAGGTTTGAGGCCTTTCTTTAGTTTTGCTTTTAAAGAGAGCTTTTTAAGCTGCGGATGGTCAGGAGCAACATTTAGTTTGCCTTTGAACATTTTTACTCGGCCGATGAAGCGAGTAATAGATTGTTCTAGTAGTTCTTGAGGTTCAGCAACTTCGCGTTCTTTTTCTGTACGGATAATGGCAACCACTTTATCTCCGTGCATGCATTTTTTCATGTACGCAGGCGGAATGAAGAAGCTAGTTTTGCTGTCTACTTCCAAAAAGCCAAAGCCTTTGTCTGTTGCTTTGATCGAACCTTCTTTTTTAGGCAGGTTTTCTTGAATTTGTTGCTTAAGCTGAGCTAATAGTGGGTTATCTTGAAACATCTTTAATTTCTATTTGGTTGTTTTCTAATGAATTTATTGTTATCCACAAAACTCCCCAAATTCGATCTCCAAACTAGAGGCAGAATGTAGAAAAGCGTTCAGCGATCGCAACAAATTTACAAAGAGTGTGGCTACCCCCCATTTTACTTGGCATAGGGAGGATTGTATAGTGCAGCAATGCCGAATGCAGTATTGATTTTTGCTTCCGTCACTCATGAAAGTAAAGTCTGTTTCTTAAACGACCCGTTGTAATCTCACTGACCAACACACCTCGAGAGTTAGGCGTATAAAGTCAAAAATAGTGAATTGGATATCTATAGTGGTTCTGATTCCTATGAAATTTGAATAATTCATTAATAAATTGAGCTTATATGGTAATGACGTACTTATACCAAAGGGACATAATACCTAAGCAAAATCTTATATACTTACCATTTAAAATTATACCATTCGATATGACCCTAATCATTTGTTTTCGCAAATTTCATATAAATATATAATGCTAAAAGTTAAGCTTTTAGAGGTTGGCTTAATTGAGCAGAATGTACTTTATAGTGAAATTGTAATTTTCCTTGGTAGGAAAAAGGTTTGAATATAGCTTCTTTCGCTATGTTTATTTTTAATGACTGCTTTTAATTAGAGTGTCAAATTTCAATAACTATATAGGTAAATATTCTATGGGTAGCACGATAGTCAAACTTTCTCGAAATACGGAAAATGCACCAATTAATCAAGAGTCAACACAAAGCGTTGCATTTTCACACTATAACAATATTTCAGCTCAGCTCCCGATAGATGCTCAAACTGGTTTACTTGTCGATGGTGGTATTGAGGCTCAGATCAAACAATGTCTTTAAATATAAAGCGCATTGTAGAAAGTATCGATCATGTAATGGATGATGTGGTTAAAATCAATGTATTCCTTACTGATATCGCTGACCTCGAAGTTTTAGATAAAGTGTATTCAACTTTCTTTTCGACGCTAGTTCCAACACGTAGCGTAGTTGCTATTCATGCTCTGCCTCTAGAGGGGGCTTTGGTGCAAATGGATGCCCTGATCTCAAACGGTGAGGGGACGACGCCACAAAAACCATGTGATTTAATCAAGCTATCTCGTAATACAGAAAAGGCACCACTGAGCCATATTTCTTCTCAAACCGTTGCGTTTTCTCATTACAACAATATTTCTGCTCAACTGCCAATTGAACCATCTACAGGAAATATTATTTCGGGTGACATCAAGCAGCAAACAGCACAATGTTTGACGAATATTAAATCTGTTCTGAAAGTATTGATGTTCCTTTGATGATATTGTTAAGATAACAATCTATCTTAAAGATTTAGCCGATATGAAAGACGTAAATGAAACATACAGTACGTTTTTCCCTGATTCAGCCATCGCAAGAACGGTTGCTTATGTTCCCGCGCGCAGCGTAGTTGTTGCTTCAGCCTTACCTATGGGCGCATCGATTCAAATTGATGCGGTTGTTTCACATGGTGATGGCACGCCACCGCAAGCAGTGGAAGACCGACATGGTATTGTGATTAAGGCAAATAACACGCCAAATGCCCCGATGGACGGATTTTCTACACAAACGGTGGCATTCTCTCATTACAATCATATCTCAGCACAATTGCCAATTGATGCTACGACAAATCAATTGATTGATGGGGGAGTAAAGGAGCAAGCTGAGAAGTGTTTGAATAATATTAAGTCTATTTTGGAAAGCATTAACCATGAAATGGACGATTTGGTTAAGGTGAACATTCAAGTAAAAGATATCGCGCATTTGGCAACGATTGATGATGTTTACAAGACGTTTTAATGGTGAGCTACCTGCGAGAACCGTTATTGGAGTTTCAGAAATCGCGATGGGAGCTGATGTACAAATTGATGCGATTGCGTCTAATGCAGAAGGTACGCCACCACAACGCTAGTCAATATTAACAGATCAGCGTTTCTATATTAATATCGACTCGGGATAAGAAAGTCTACACGGCTTAGATTATCCTGATTCGAGGTTATAGTAAGAAGCCATTACTCTTTTTGTCAGAGTGATGGCTTTTCTGTTTTTATGGCGTGGACGTTTTTGAGGGGAGAGTTTTGGGTGGTATTACGGTGAACTTTTAAGGAATGCTCGTCTCCGGTTGATAAATAACATCGAGAATTTGAATGGTTTTCCTTTTACCATTTGGTAAAGCCCAATCTATCGACTGACCTATCTTTAAGCCCAATAGAGCCATCCCAATGGGGGCTAAAATAGAAATGTGTTGGTTACTATTCACTTGATGTGGGTAGACGAGAATCTTCTCTATAACGTCGTCCTCATCAGTAAATTTAAACGACACTGTGGAGTTCATGGTCACGATATTATTTTTTATCTCATGTGGGCTAACGATTTCTGCACGATTGATTTCATCTTCTAACTGCGTCATATCTTCTGTTAATGTTGGCATATTATCGAGTAGGGATGATATATGTTGATAGTCTACCGTAGTGATGGTGATTGATTTAGGCATGGTAATTTCCCAAACATAACGTTTATTTAATAGTTAAAGAACCGGTATATATGCTTTTGTAGAATCTGCTACGATCAAGGTATGATAATTGAAGTGTTGATGCTAAATTTGAAACAAAATGCATTTATTTATGAACAAAGCCCCGAGTGTGGAGCTTGTAATATGACACTTAACTCTTTGCAAAGAGAGGATTGTTGAATATAAAACGCCATATAAATAGAACGGTGAGAATATAAATAACGCCAACTGAAAATGCCTCAATATAGAGTCCATTAAACATTGCTATTGGCATGAGCGAAATGATGAAGATGTCGGTAATGGATCCAGGTACGTAGGCGATCGCATAGTCATCAAGTACTTTACTTTTCATTTTTGGATCCACGATTCTTAACAGTGCGATGCCCATAGCGACAGTGCCAGTTAACCATCCCCAAGAAAATAGCCCTTTTTCGAACCATCCGTCACCTAAGATGCGAGGAGCAACCCAAAGCACAAGCCAAAGAGTGAATATGACGCCGCCAATTGAAAGAATGACCATAGGCAGTAAGTAATTCGCGAGTACCGTAATTTTAATCGCTGAAATGCCAAAGATGATTAAGTAATCCGTACTGATACCGGATGCATGATTAAAAGCACCATCACATAAGTACTTATTGGCTTTTGTTTGTTTCGCCACGATACGGACTAACATACCACCAAGAAAACCGGTTACAAACGTTGGGATCTGGACTTGATCATAAAACGATGACAAATAATTGGCTGATACGTAGGAAAATGTAGTCACGGCGATCACCAATGCGGCATGAATGGCAAAGGAGTCAACGGATAAAGAAGACATGGTATCTTTCATGACACTTTGTTGGTTTTCCGGTGATATCAATCCTTTCCTTTGATGCTGGTCCATACTAGCAAAGGTTGTAAATGTATCAACCCAACCCATTCTTAGGGCAAATTGAAGAATAAGCATACCGACCGAGATCGACAAAAAGATGCCAATAGTGGCGAACGTTAGGCCAAGAGTGAAACCATCCTCCCAGCCTAAATTTGTTAAAATATCCCCTACAACCGTTGCTGAACCATGTCCTCCCATAAAACCCGCGGATAAAGTCACACCGATAGCAGGATTGATTTCAGGCCAAAATAGAGTGGTCAGTATTAACCCGAGTAAAGCGGAAAACAGCCATTGTGAAACGGAAGCGATTTGATTAAACGCCCAGAGTGACCCTGCTCTTTTAGCAACCGTTTGTGGAGAGGGTAAATCAGTTGCAAGTCCAAGAGAGGAAAACAGTACTGCGGTAAGCAAACCTGCGTTTGATGTAAAGGTATTTGTCCAAGGTAATATATTTAGTACAGCAGGTCCCGCTATTAACCCTAATATTCCGGCAAGTACTGCTGAGGGTAGATAAATCCGCTGTAGAATAGACAAGTGAACTCGTAGCAGTTTTGCAACAATGAGTAGGCAGCCTGCAATGGCTGATCAGTCAGCATTAATCCTTGCGGCATTAATCCTCCAAAGATGTTTTATAGATAATGATTGATAAATAGAAATAGTGAATAATTCTGGTTTATCAAAGGCGAAAGCAGCTAACCCATATGAGGCGTCATATAGGTTAACTTTATTGGATGGTGTAAATTAATGGTATTTGTTAGACGCTAATTTAAATGCTAGTTATTGTTTAAATTAGTGATGGATGAATCGTTATATTCTTTGGATTGCGATCTAAATTGCGACGGCGTTAAGTTATATTTTCTTTTAAAAGCATCGCAAAAATAGGCCGCGCTACCAAATCCGCAGCGATGGCTAATTTGGGCTACGCTATACGATGTGAACGTTAGCATATTTAAGGCAAGACCCATTCTTACATCGATCAATAACTGGCTAAATGAAACATTTTCTTTATGTAAGTGGCGTCGTAATGTTGATGGTGACGTAAATAACATTTTTGCGACATCATCTATTTGCCATTTCTTTTGTGGATCTTTTGTTATCATTCTTGCAATCATTTCGCGTTTCGTTTCTTCATAGTTGAAATGAAATACATTAAGGACATCAACGCCTGATTCACAAAGAGATAGCAGGATAAAAATAAAGTTTGTTCTAAGAACATGATTTGAAGTGATTTCTCGCTCATTGCAGAATAAACCTCTTCGATTAATTTAAAGTTATGGTCCACTTCCACTGGAGTAGGGATATGATGAACAACGGTGTTTTTTAAATAACTGCGTTTGTGTGGAAGTTTAAGCAAAGAGCTTTCAAGCATTTCATCAGTAATGACGAGCAGTTCTATTTTAGTGGAGTAAATGAAGACTTTTGAGTTATGGAGCAAGACACACAACTATATTGAGGAACAATAAGAATAGAGGGACCATCGATTATTATTTTCTATCATTAACAAAAATCACACCTTTGGCAAAGAAATGCTGACAATGTAATGATGTTCAACATAAAACTCTTCAAGTTTGACAGGTTTTAAAGATTCGATGTGTTTGTATTCCACGATTACTTGTCTCTTATTTTTACTTACTGTTCCTAAATGGTAGCAAGCTAGGCTATTAGAAAAGCATCCGTGCTCGAATTTTTAATAATTATACGCTTACTTTTGCTTAGATCTCTTAGAAATTGTCAAGAAAGATCATTATCTAAGTATATTGATTGTATATCTTAATGTTATGCGTGTAAGTTTATATGCGTATCTTCAGGTTTGGGCTCTATTAGGCGACGCTTTATGATTTGGTTAACGAAAAATTTGAATCATCTTGGGTTGGCATGTCGACAATATGGTCACAAATTACGTTCAACAAAGGGATTTGATGGCTGATAATGAGTAACCCAAGTAGCCTTTTGTCGCTTTCGGATTGAATCGTTCGCCATATGGTTTGCTGAGCAATTGTGTCGAGTTGATCGGTCGCTTCGTCACAAATAAGGAATTTGGTCGTCGGAGTTAACGCTCGCACTAAGTTAAACCGTTGCAACTGCCCGCCAGATAATGCTTGTGGCGCTCGAAACTGCCAGTGAAATTCAAGCTCAAATTGTTCCATAAGGTGGGTATAGTTGTGGCCTCGATAGGCCTCTTTAAGTGAGCGTTCAATAGTCCAGCGAGGATTGAAAGCAAACTCGCATTGTTGCCCAACCCATTGCACTGGATTTGCTTGACCGCTTTGAAATCGGGGCAAATGCAATTTGTGCTTATGATAGGGGAGTTGACCGGTGAGAATTTTCCCAATCGTAGACTTACCGCTGCCACTCACTCCTCGTAAACCAATACATTCTCCATGTCTGACCGTGATATCAGGAACACATACGGAATGTGTATGGTAGCGATAGGTACCTTGTTCAATTTTTATCATATGTTATCGGTTCGAATGTGGATGTTAATATCCTAATTAGACGCCGCTCCTATGTGAAAATTCCTGACGATGCCAATGACGGGGCTGTGACTGCCATAGGGCCTGCGTATAGGAATGACAATGTCCTTTAATGATTCTTGATGGGGTGGTTTGTTCGACAATAGCGCCATCATTCATGACGAATACGCGATCAACAAATTGGCACACTAATGGAAGGTCATGGCTAATAATTAGAAAACTAGAGGCTAGTTTGCTCCATGACTTATATAACGTCATTAATTGCACAGCGTTTGCTTCATCTAGGCCACAAGTCGGTTCATCAGCAACGACCAAATAAGAACGTTGAACAAGAGCCATACAGGTAAGGACTCGTTTGACAATGCCTCCGGATAGTTGATAGGGATAAGCAGATAGAATGTGTGACGATAATCCTAGCAAGCGGAGTAATTGATGTAGTTGAATTGATCCTTGTGTAAACAGTTTTAGTTGAGAACCGATGGTTAAATTTGGATTTAGAGAAGAAGCGTGTTGAGAGATCAACGCTGCTTTTTTGTTATGTTGATTATCGAGCCCTTGTGGTTGCTCCCACTTTATATTACCGCTAGCGCAAAGCGTTTTAGGTAAGTTGTTCAAATCATATTGGCTAAAACGGTTTTTCCGCCTCCACTTCCCCGACGATGGCGACCATTTCATGTTGTTTTATATCTAACGTGACTGAATCCAGAATCTGGGTGTTTGTTTTGTATCGTAAATCGAGATGTTGTTGATACTAAGCATGGTGTGAATCTTTGTAAGAGAGCAGGTTAACAAAATAAAGTTGTTTTCATCGTTAGAGATGAGCATATCGCGACCTTAGCGGCACGCCATTGAAGATAACGACCGGATTGAAAGAGATATTAATAGCGTTGTTACGACTAATGTTATGCCAGGGAACAAGGCTAGCCACCATTCACCTGTCAGCAAGTAGGTGTTAGCCTCGCTCAGGATTTTCCCCATTGAGGGATAACTGGAGTTAAGCCCAAAGCCTAAGAATGACATCCCCGCTATGTGTAATATCACGTGAGGAAACAGTAAAAGAACTCCAAGCATCCATTGAGGTAAAACGTGTGGTAGAGCATGGCGCAAAATGGCATACCACTTGTTGTGTCCAAAACCAAGTGCATACTGGATGTAATCCTGGTTCATTAGCGCGTGTATCTCTTGTTTACATAATCGAGCCAGTTTGGGCCAGTGACTTAGGGAAACTGCGAAAATAATGCCCTGTGTTCCACCGCCAAGCACCACAGTCATTATGATGAGGAGCAGTAAACTTGGAAGAGTAAAGCGTCTACCAAGAAATCTACGGTCGAATTTAGCGTCTTATTTACGTTCGCAATTACCGCAAATAACAAGGCGATCACGGAGCACAAAACAACGGCCGCACCAGAAATACTCAAGCTATAAAGTAACGCTTTAAGTGTACGTCCGAACATATCTCGACCGAGCCAATCAGTACCGAACCAGTACGACCAAGAGGGGCCTTGTAAACGATGCATTAAATTGACCTCTTGCCCATTGTTTGGCCATACAATCGCAAGAGTGATCAGTAGCAATAGAATAAAATGGGCCATAAGTAATGGTATTTCATATCTGACTTTTAGGTTATGAGCGGAATGCACTTGGTTGAGCATATTGCTGGATAACGTTAGCGAGCATATTACTCAAGGCAATCAATACAACGGAAGCAATACTAAGTACGATTAATAACGCTCCGTCTTGATATAAAACCAGAATTAACAAAAGCGCTGCCTAATCCTGGGTAGTTAAAACGGTTCAATCAGTGCTGAGCAACCTAGTATTTCGGCCATTGCAGCAAAGTGAAGTATAACGACGGGCAAAATACTGCTTTTAAAAATGTACATCTTGATCAGGGTAGACAGTGGCAAGTGATGAATTTGAGCATACCGCACATATTCGTTGGACATGAGTTCAATCACTTTTTCCCTAGTATGTAATATCAAAGGTCCTATACCACTTAGCACCAACGTCGCTACGGGTAAAACAAGATGAATAAAGCGATCGTATCCTGTAGAAATACTCCCGTTTAATGACGCTCCACCACCAACAGGAAACCACCCGAGTTTGAGTGAGAAAAGTACGATGAGCATGATGCCTACCCAAAAGGTGGGTAAGTAAGAGAGCAACCAAGCAAATTGCTGGAGTCCTTTATTCCACCATGAGTCTGCGCTTATCCCTGAGAATAGACCTAATGCATATCCCAAAACAAAAGTTATCAACCAACTTGTACTCAGTAGCCAAGCTGAGTACGAAACTCTCTTAGAACATCAGAAATGGGTTGCTGATAATAACTGGAGTAACCTAAATTGCCGTTTAAAATTGAGAGCCGATCTCCTTTAATTGCTCCCAAGGCGTCATTGTTGTGCCTAGATGTTGTGCGATATTCGCTTTTGAACGGCTGAGACGGAGAATAGGTTTCCCCAAGAAATTCGTTTACAGGATCGATGGGAGAGTAATCAATCAACAATATGACGGTGCAGCAGGTAACCGCAACAAGTAGTAGCATTCGACCAACGGTTTTAGCCCGAAGTGATTCATCGGCATATCCATCGCCATTCGTCGATGTTACTAACAATCGGCCAGCCATGAGCATGCGGTTCAGTGATAGGATCGCCCAGATCCAGGCAATTATTCGCAGCGTAAAGATGGTCGAGGTTAACTAACCATGTCCATGGCTCATCCAAGGAGGCACGTTGTTGAGCATTCTTCCAAAATGTGAGAGAGCTTTCCCAAGATGCCGCTGATTTTGCTTTATTAATAAGAGTGTCGACTTCCTTTTCTTTATAGAAACCAGAGTTGTAGAAGTCGATACCTGCGAAACTCGAATGGTATAAAAATGCCACTTCACTAGCCGAGTGGCTACCAAACCCCATTAATACTGGGTTTGAATGCATGCGTTTTGCAATGGATGCCCAATCAGTGCCAATGGGTTGAATATCGATTCCGATCGCTTTGACCATTTGACTGATCGTGAGTGATAGCTCTTCACGTACACTATCGCCTGATTTATAGTACAGATTAATTTGTGCGCGAATGCCATCCCGTTCTCTTACTCCATCACCGTCGGAGTCTACCCAACCTGCATTGACAAGTAACTGTTTGGCAGCTGCAATGTCATAGTTCGGCAACGTGTTGGGCGTTGGCCCCCATGGTAAACCGTCAGACACTGACGTAGCCGGATGGGCATATCCCTCGAGTAATTGGTTGATGATTAACTTTCGATCAATGGCCATGCTGACTGCTTTTCTAATGGCATAATCGGCCGTAACGTTGTTGCCAATGTCGTTGCCTTGTTGTTCTATTAATGGCCATACAATTCCCCGATTATCAACACTTTGAACCGCCCAGATTTTTGTATGTTGAGGCAGAGCATGAACGTATTTCTGAGGTAGGGTCGTTAATTGGAGTTGACCTGTTTTGAACAATGCAAAATTAGAATGTTCTTCACCAAAGACGATGACTAAAGACTCAAACTCTGGCTTTTGACCGTAATAAAAGGGGTTTCGCTTGAGCGTTAGTGATTCGCCTTTCTTCCATTTGATAAACGCATAGGGGCCTGAACCAATAGGGTGTTGAGCGTATTGATCGCTGTATAGATGTTTTGGAACAATACCTAAGGACACAAAGTGATCCATAAAGGTGATATCAGGTTGATTTAGACGAAATGAGACCATGGTCGGTGAGATAACCGATACCGCTTTCAAATTGGATAAGTCATGCGTACTTAATGTTTGTTTTGCCTGGAGAAAAGTGAAAGCAACATCATTAGCGGTTAGTGGGCTACCATCAGAAAACATGACATCATCTCTCAAAGTTACACGCCATGACAACTTATCATCAGACAGAACCCATTTTACGGCAAGATCGCCTTTAAGACCGAACTTCTTAGTACGTTTTAGTAAGGTTGACTGAATCAGTGGGTGGCCGTATTTACTAACCTTTCGTTGAGTCAAACCCTTTATAGGTTCACTGCCTAATGCAACATAAAGAGTGTCTGGAAGTGGAGCAGAAATAGCATTGCTACTAAATGGTAGAGTAGCGAGGAACATTAATAAGAGTTGCTTCATTTACCTTTTGTCCGTGCTTGAATCGGGTTGATAAAATATTAGTCAACTAGATTTGCCGCAATAGGGTGAGATATAGATATTCATTCAAAGTCTTTTGAACATATCGTGATGGAGCATAATCTATATATTTTGATTGAATGTTGAAGCTTAAACGCTAATTCATTGTTGTATAGTTTTTCGAGGGCGGTTAGACGGCATCTAAATCAGTCTAATCCTGTATCTATTCTTGATGATAAAATTGCAACCTTTCATTATCAAAATTACAAGTTAGCATGCTTCTAAACTTGGCCAATGAGTTTAGTCTAACCCCTCTCTTTTCATGTGAAGTATTCAATTAGTCACTCTGAATAATACCTTTATTTCCCGAAACATCCACAACATCGACAAGTATTGTTATGGTTTCTGATGTTTCGGACTTTTCGATATTCAATTATTTAATATTCAGGGGTTTTCATGTCTGTATTTTCCAGTCCGATCTCGGGGTGGGCAGCAGAAATATATCTGCATTATCAAATGAGACGAGGTGTTACTCGACTTACTGATAGAAAGCAAAAAGGGCCGTTGATGGTACAACGACCATTCTATCCAGAGAAAGGCATATCGCACACGTATCTATTGCATCCTCCTGGCGGTGTGGTTGGTGGAGACGCGCTGAATGTTCATATTTGTGTAGATGAACAAGCTCACTCACTTATTACGACTCCCGGAGCCACTAAGTTTTATCGAAGTGCAGGCCATAGTGCACGTCAGGTTCAAATATTAGATGTAAAACAAAATGCTATTTTAGAGTGGCTGCCACTTGAAAATATATTTTTCCCTAAGGCCAATGCAGTGTTAGATACACAAATAAAACTTCATTCAACCTCTCGTTTTATTGGTTGGGAAATGCAGTGTTTTGGCCGTCCAATGCTTGATGAATTATTTACTTCTGGAAATGTCATTGGGCGCACTCATATTTATGTGGATGAGCGCTTGGTATTAGCCGAATCCCTCAATATCCAAGACGGAATAGGGAATAGAGCTGCAGCAATGCGTGAGTTCCCAATGATGGGAAGTCTATATATCTATCGCGGTGATGAGGATTTGAAAGCACATTTTCAGACAGCATTGAGTTCGGTTATCGCTTCAGAGAATGATCAGATGGAATTTGGCATTACAGATGTTGATGGTTTGTTGATTGTTCGCATTCTTGGTTATCAAACAGAGTCGATCATGTCCATTTTTGTTCATCTATGGCAGATGTGCCGTGAGCATTGGTATGGGTATGTTCCTGAAACACCAAGAATTTGGGCCACTTAATTAGAGATAAGAGTTGATATGGAATTAACGCCAAGAGAAAAAGATAAGCTACTCCTGTTTACTGCGGGCTTAGTCGCTGAAAAACGCCGAGCAAGAGGAGTGAAATTAAACTACCCAGAAGCAATTGCACTTATTTGCTGTGAAATCATGGAAGGAGCAAGGGATGGTCGCACGGTTGCTGACTTGATGAATTATGGCCGTACCATTTTAACGGCAGAAGATGTCATGGAAGGAGTTCCTGAGATGATTCAAAACGTTCAGGTTGAATGCACGTTTCCTGATGGGACCAAACTTGTTTCGATCCATGAACCAATAGTGTAGAGAGCCACAGCAATGATTCCAGGAGAAATAAAAGTTAACCATGACTTGGGTGACATTATCTTAAATGGAAGGACGTCAAACAAAACATTAAGAGTGTCCAACCTAGGCGATCGTCCAATTCAAGTTGGTTCTCACTATCACTTTTACGAAGTGAATACATTCTTAGATTTTGATCGCGAAGAAGCATTAGGGTATCGATTAAATATACCAGCAGGTATGGCTGTTCGTTTCGAGCCAGGACAAGAAGAACAATTGAGTTGGTTGAGTTTAGCGGCAAACGTGAAATTTTGGTTTTCAAGGCGCCGTGATGGGAAAACTACAGGATAAACAATGAGTAAAATTTCACGTCAGGCCTATGCAGATATGTTTGGGCCGACCACCGGCGATAGTGTTCGCCTTGCTGATACCGAACTTTTCTAGAAGTTGAAAAAGATTTTACGACATATGGAGAAGAGGTGAAGTTCGGCGGTGGTAAAGTCATTCGTGATGGCATGGGTCAAAGTCAAGTCGTCAGTGAATATTGCGTCGATGTACTAATAACCAATGCGTTAATCCTAGATCACTGGGGCATAGTAAAAGCAGATATTGGCATCAAGAACGGCCGAATTGTGGGTATTGGTAAAGCGGGTAACCCTGACGTCCAACCTAACATCGATATTGTTGTTGGTCCGGGGACGGAAGTGATTGCTGGTGAGGAAAAATAATTACTGCTGGTGGTATCGACACACATATCCATTTTATATGCCCTCAACAGGCTGAAGAAGGGCTATCTGCGGGATTGACGACATTTATCGGTGGTGGCACTGGTCCGGTTGCAGGGTCTAATGCAACGACGGTCACACCTGGTATCTGGAATATGCATCGCATGCTAGAAGCGGTCGATGAGGCTACCCGTTAATGTTGGCTTGTTTGGTAAAGGCTGCGTAAGCAAGCCAGAGGCGGTCGTGAACAAATTAAAGCCGGCGCAATGGGACTTAAGTTGCATGAGGATTGGGGGCGACACCTGCAGCGATAGAGACATGTCTGTCTGTGGCAGATGAAATGGATGTTCAAGTCGCAATTCATTCCGATACGCTAAATGAAGGTGGATTTTACGAAGAAACATGCGTGCGATTGGCGAGCGTGTGATTCATGTATTCCATACCAGAAGGTGCGGGTGGGGACATGCGCCCGATGTGATCAAATCCGTCGGTGAGGCGAATATCATTCCTGCATCCACCAATCCTACCACGATGCCTTACACCATCAATACGGTGGATGAGCATTTAGACATGTTGATGGTTTGCCATCATTTAGATCCATCTATTCCTGAAGATGTTGCTTTTGCTGAGTCGCGTATTCGTCAAGAAACCATTGCAGCAGATATTCTGCATGATCTTGGTGCGATTTCAGTTATGTCATCTGATTCACAAGCAATGGGGCGTGTTGGTGAGGTCATCACTCGTACATGGCAATGTGCCAATAAGATGAAACTTCAGCGTGGGACGATGGGAGGCGATGCGACCAACCGTGACAACAACCGGTTGAAACGTTACGTCGCGAAATACACGATTAACCCAGCCATCGCACATGGTATTGCCCATGAAGTCGGCTCCATTGAAGTCGGGAAACTGGCTGATATCGTCGTTTGGGATCCTGCATTTTTTGGCGTAAAACCTGCGTTGGTACTAAAGAGTGGCTTGGTCGCGTATGCCCCTATGGGAGATGTGAATGCGGCAATACCAACACCTCAGCCAGTACATTATCGTCCAATGTACGCGTGCTTTGGCAAGGCGAAATATAACTCGTCGATGATTTTATGTCTCAAGCAGAAGTATTGAAGCGGGCGTACCACAAAATTGTCTTTAAAGAGCCAAATAGGGCGAGTTAAAGGTTGTCGCCAAATTTCAAAGCAAGACATGGTACACCACAATTATGCACCAAAGATTGAGTTAGATTCTCAAACTTATCAGGTCAAAGCAGATGGCGTTCCACTCGTGTGTGAGCCAGCTACAGAGTTACCAATGGCGCAACGTTACTTCCTGTTTTAATGCCCTTTGAAGCCTAACCAAGGGAGAGGAAAAGAAAATGATTCAATTTACTCAATGTATTAGTTCCAATTCGAATAGCCAATTAGACACTAAGCAAAGTAAGTCTGAACTGACTTTGTGTCTCACTATGGATGAGCGTACTAAAAGCCGACTTAAAGTTACACTAAGCAATGGTCAGGTCGCGGGGCTATTTCTACCGAGAGGGACGGTATTAAAAGAAGGGGATTTGCTTAAAGCTGATACGGGAGAATTTGCACGTGTTGAAGCGGCGGAGGAAATGGTTTCTACGGTTTTCCGAAGATCTTTACTGCTTGCAAAGGCTTGTTACCACCTAGGAACTCGACATGTACCTTTACAAGTCGAGCAAGGGTGGTGTCACATGATCATGTATTAGATGACATGGTGAAAGGGTTGGGGCTAGGCGTGCGCGTTGAACGTGCTAAGTATCAACCAGAGCCAGGTGCTTATGGCGGTTCTACCGCGGGTTCTTCATGGTCATCATCATTGACATTAGATGGAGAACGATGTTAGCTGATTTGCGCTTATATCAACTCATTAGTCCGTCCTTACCTGTGGGTTCGTTTACCTATTCCCAAGGCCTTGAGTGGGCGATAGAAAAAGGCTGGGTTCATGATGTGCAAAGTCTTTCCGATTGGTTAACCACACAACTAATGGATAGTTTGGCGACATTAGAACTGCCGGTGTTGCGAAAGCTAAGGTGGTTGATCGCAGAGGGCAATAACAGCGAGGCCCTTGGTTGGTGTGATTTTGTTATTGCCAGTCGCGAAACAAAAGAGCTAAGGCTAGAAGAAAAACAGCGAGGTGCCGCGTTTGCAAAGTTATTACCTCAGCTGGGTATTGAGTTAGATGAGCACACGATGAATATGGTAAAGCAGACCCAAATAGCGGCTTTTGCTATCGCCGCTATCAAGTGGGATATACCTCCAGTACAGCTGTGCACTGCTTACTCATGGAGTTGGTTAGAAAATGCAGTGATGGCGGGGGTAAAACTGGTGCCTCTTGGGCAAACTGATGGACAAAAATTACTTCTTGAAATCGCAAACTTGATCCCAGATGCCGTGACAAAAGCTACCAATTGGCCCTGTGAAGAAATTGGTAGTTTTACTCCGGCTCAGGTTATCGCAAGCTGTCGTCATGAAACTCAATATACTCGTCTTTTCCGTTCTTAAGGAAATCAGATTATGCAAAATTATAAACAGCCACTACGTATTGGTGTTGGTGGTCCTGTTGGCTCAGGTAAAACGGCCTATTAGAAATTCTCTGTAAAACGATTCGTGACCAGTATCAGATTGCAGTGGTCACAAATGATATTTATACCCAAGAGGATGCAAAGATTTTAACTCGCGCTAAAGCATTAGATGCGGATCGGATTATCGGCGTAGAAACGGGAGGATGCCCTCATACTGCAATTCGAGGAAGATGCTTCGATGAACCTTGCCGCAGTAGAAGAACTGGCTATTCGTCATAAAACTTGGACGTGGTCTTTGTCGAAAGCGGCGGTGATAATTTAAAGCGCAACCTTTAGTCCAGAGCTTGCGGATCTCACTATCTATGTTATCGATGTGGCCGAGGGAAAGATTCCTCGTAAGGGTGGGCCAGGTATTACGCGTTCTGATTTACTCGTTATCAATAAAATTGATCTCGCACCTTATGTTGGCGCATCTTTAGAAGTTATGGAAGCGGACACTGCACGTATGAGACCAGAGAAGCCTTATGTATTTACCAACTTAAAAGGGGTAGGGCTACAAACTATCATCGATTTTATCGTAGATAAAGCATGTTAACGCACGCTTAACCAATAGTATAATATAACTATAATTAAACTGCCTCATGTGGGCAGTTTTTTATTAAGATGTATATTTGAATAGCCAAAAGTAAAAAAATGGCAGCGATTAGCTGCCAGAGACGTTTGGAAGAAACTTAAACGAGATTTATATTTATATCATCAAACGGTAGTCATGTCTGATTTGCGCTTATAATACGTATTATTTTTGGGATGGCAATTAACTAAAAGTAGATGGTTAAGAATATAAAATAAATTGGTAGGATAACTAAATTTTATTCAAGCATGTGAATCTTTTTCTATTTTCTGGTTTCGTAATATACCCATAGAACTCGTGGGCTTTTAGCGCTCCGACACAAAGTTCAATCTTTAACTCGTTTGCTAGTAATCTTAACTTAGATCTGTTGAGCGAGGTCTTGCTAGCTGAAATACTATCAAGGTATTGATTTAGTACATCCTCATTATATAAGGCGATATAATTACTCATAATTTGGGGTGATTGATTGTCTGATTCTCTTACGGATGAAATGATGTCGACAAATTAACATTATTAAATGTATGGTCGAGCTTTGTGAGTTATTCATTGTATATTGTTTTCTATGGATTTTAAATATAGAAATAGAATCAATTGTTTTAGTATTCACTCCATGTTCTTGTAATGGATTAAGTTTAAAATATAAGTGATATTATCTCGTTGTAAATTGTCATGTTGAATTTTTTCAACTTTTGGAAATTTAAAATATAGAGCCAATAAAATGTGTGAGTGTAAGTATGTCTTCATACATAAATCTCTTGTTTGTTTATGCTCTCTTGCTTTTGTAAGTTGCATTTTATTTGGCTCTTACTTTCATGGATTGTTAATTGTTTAATCCTTGAGTAAAAGTGAGTAAATGAAAAGATTTTACGATATGTTATCTAAAGGAATTCCATTACTGCCCAATAATACATTAGGAAGTAATAAGTACATCAATAGTGATCTGAATACGATGCTTCATGATGAAAATGAAAGAGTATCGATACTTGTCACATCACATGACGTAACCATTCACATGGTGAGGCGGCACTGTGAATCATACAATGCTAGAATAAAGATTCCATTGTCCGTCATTAAAATAAAAGGGCTAATTGGCGCTTTGCAATCTTTTAATGACAAAAAATCATCGATACGTTATCCAAAATAGAAATGGATCTAATTAAAAATATGATTTTCTATTTTAAATTACACTATGTACTACGATAGTGTTTTCGTTTACAGCCTTTCACTCCACACTTTTCCGTGCTGCGCCTCTTGAAGAGTCGCCATTTGAGTTGAACGTAGATTATTTTGAACGGCTACATCAGTTAGCGCATTATGGGCAACTATCCGTATAAGTTTTGCCTGTTTTAACTGAGAAAATGCTCGAAAACGTACGCCATGGCCATTACAAGCTATTATTACTACTTAAGCGCGCAGTTTTGATGTGAATTGTTCACGAAATTGTTGATGAAATAGTCACCAGTCTCGATGCGCTTCTCTCTTGAGAATGGGGAGAGGTGGAAAATTATGCATTTTATACCGTTTATGAAATAAATTGTGATGTAATTCAATTTTTCTGGCTTTTTATGCATTTAGGGAATAATCCGCCTCCCTTAGTCGTCCCTAATGGCTTATCGCGGTTGTGTACTGTGCTAATTCCTATCTGAATGGATTTAGTATCTGGATGGATCAGTATCGAATTAGAAGAGCATATGGGACTGTTTTGTTAATTAAGTAGGATCCCAATGCAAGATTCTGTTATTCAATTCAGCGATTTATCTCTGAATGATTCTATCCTTTCTGCTCTAGACGGAATGGGTTTCGTGTCACCAACTCCAATTCAGGCTGCGGCAATCCCACACCTATTGGAAGGTGCTGACGCGCTGGGCAAGGCACAAACGGGTACAGGTAAAACGGCAGCGTTCTCACTGCCTCTTCTAAACAAACTAGATCTTGATCAACGTAAACCTCAAGCTATCGTTCTTGCTCCAACTCGTGAGCTAGCGATCCAGGTTGCGGCTGAAATGAAAAACCTTGGTAAGAATATCAATGGTCTTAAAGTTCTAGAAATCTACGGTGGTGCATCTATCGTAGACCAAATGCGTGCACTTAAAAATGGTGCTCACGTTATTGTTGGTACGCCTGGCCGTGTTCAAGACCTTATCAACCGTGAACGTCTACACTAGACGAAGTACACACATTCGTACTAGATGAAGCTGACGAAATGCTAAACATGGTTTTCGTTGACGACGTAACTAATATCATGGAACACGCTCCATCTTCAGCGCAACGTGTATTGTTCTCTGCAACAATGCCACCAATGCTGAAAAACATTGTAGAGCGTTTCCTACGCGATCCTGTGACTGTTGACGTTGCTGGTAAGAACCACACTGTAGACAAAGTTCAACAGCAGTTCTGGAGTAGTAAAAGGTGTGAGAAAGATGAAGCAATGTCTCGTCTTCTTGAAACTGAAGAAACTGACGCGTCAATCGTATTCGTACGTACTCGTCAAGATACTGAGCGCCTAGCTGATTGGCTATCTGCACGTGGCTTTAAAGCTGCTGCACTTCACGGTGATATTCCTCAGTCTCTACGTGAGCGTACTGTTGATCACATCAAACAAGGTGTTATCGATATCCTAGTTGCAACTGACGTTGTTGCACGTGGTCTTGACGTTCCACGTATTACTCACGTATTTAACTACGACATCCCATTTGATGTTGAGTCATACATCCACCGTATTGGTCGTACTGGCCGTGCTGGACGTAAAGGTAAAGCGATTCTTCTAGTTCGCACTAACCAAATCCGCATGCTACGTACAATCGAGCGTGTAACTAAGTCATCTATGGAAGAAATCCAACTTCCTCTACGTGACCAAGTTGCTGAATCGCGTCTAAGCAAACTAGCGGCTGAGCTAGAAGCTGAGAAAGAGCACAAAGCACTAGACAAGTTTGTTGAACTTGTAGAGAAACTACAAACTTCTCTAGAAATCGAACCAGCAATGCTAGCCGCTATGCTTCTTAAGCGTCAGCAAGGCAAACGCCCACTATTCTACATTGGCGAAGACCCAATGGTAGAAGCGATTGAGCGCGACAAGCAACGTCGTAAAGATCGCCGTGAGGGTGGTCGT
Organism: Vibrio alfacsensis; assembly: GCF_003544875.1. Classification (NCBI taxonomy): domain Bacteria; kingdom Pseudomonadati; phylum Pseudomonadota; class Gammaproteobacteria; order Vibrionales; family Vibrionaceae; genus Vibrio; species Vibrio alfacsensis. The sequence goes on along the minus strand of NZ_CP032094.1, from coordinate 1,020,944 downwards.
GAAGGCGGCCGCGAGGGTGGTCGTAGCTTCAACAACCAAGAGTGGGATACATACCAACTACAAGTTGGCCGTGAGCAAGGTGTTCAAGTTAAAGACATCGTTGGTGCTCTAGCGAACGAACTAGGTCTTGGTAAAGGCTCTATCGGTGCAATCAAGCTAGCACAGGGTCACACTTTGTTCAGCTACCAAAAGCAATGACTTCTGATGCAGCGAGCAAACTAAGCAAGCTACGCATTCGTCAACAAGATGTTGGTGCTGTAGTGTGTGACTTCGATGATTTCCGCGAGTCTCGTGGTGGTCGCCGTGACGGTGGTCGTCGTGATGGCGGTCGTCGTGAAGGTGGCTTCCGTGGTAACCGCGAAGGTGGCAATCGTGAAGGCGGCGGTTACCGTGGTAATCGTGAGGGTGGCAACCGTGAAGGTGGCGCTCGTCGTGAAGGTGGTTTCCGTGGTAACCGCGATGGCAACCGTGACGGTAATCGCGATGCCAATCGTGAGGGCAACCGCGAAGGTGGCGAACGTCGTTTCGATCGTAACCGTGGTGGTGATCACCGTGGCGCACACCGTGGTGAACGTGGTCACGGCCGTACTCGTCGCACTCAAGACGCATAATATTTGCGCACTAAAAAATAGTTGAATTTGAAAGCCGAGCGAACAGCTCGGCTTTTTGTCTCTGGTCTTCTATACTTTATCCATTCAAAATATTTGTAATTTCTCAGCATTCTTAGTCATAAATTGATGATTTTATGTACTTGATTCTACTTGAGTTGAATTTATGACATATATTTCATGCTTCAAATAAATTTTAAACTTGTCGTAGATCAACAAAGTTCGCGCAAACGAGTAACTAACACTAAAAGATAGTTGAAAGATTAAAAATTATTGAATAATAGAGTACACAAACAAGAAGTACTCGGCGCGTCAGCGCAATTACAACCTTTGCTCCACAACAGGAAATTATTTCATGTCTAATTCGTTTGTACTGGTGATCAACTCTGGTAGCTCATCACTAAAATTTGCAGTTATCGATTCAACTTCTGGCGATGCTGTATTAAGTGGTTTGGGCGAATGCTTTGGTCTGTCAGACGCTCGCATGAGCTGGAAATTCAACGGCGAGAAAACGGAAATCGCAATCGAAGGTGACGATAGCCATCACAAAATCGCTATCGGCAAACTGGTAGGTTTAACCGAAGAATATGGTCTAGCTAAAGACATCGTAGCGGTAGGCCACCGTATCGTACACGGCGGTGAAAAATTCACGAAAACAGTACGCATTACTGAAGAAGTAACGGCAGAAATCGAAAAGCTTGCAGATCTTGCTCCACTACATAACCCTGCAGGTGCTATTGGTATTCGTGCTGCAATTGAAGCATTCCCAACGCTTCCTCAGTTTGCTGTATTCGATACTGCATTCCACCAATCTATGCCTCAACGCGCATACACTGGTGCGATTGCAAAAGAACTTTACACTGATTTTGGTATTCGTCGTTACGGTTTCCACGGTACTAGCCACTACTTCGTTAGCCGTGAAGCTGCGAAAATGTTGAACAAGCCAGTTGAAGAATCAAGCTTCATTTCAGTTCATTTAGGCAACGGTGCTTCTGTTTGTGCTATTAACAATGGGGAGTCTGTAGACACTTCTATGGGCTTTACACCGCTATCAGGTCTGATGATGGGCACACGCTGTGGTGACCTTGACCCAGGTATCATTGAGTACCTACTTAAGAAAGGTTGGTCTCAAGAACAAGTGTTTACATCTTTGAATAAGGCTTCTGGCTTCTTAGGTGTATCCGGCCTGACAAGTGATGCTCGCGGTATTTTGGATGCGATGGAGCAAGGCCATGAAGGCGCTAAGCTTGCATTCGAAGTCTTTACATACCGTGTATCAAAATACATTGCGTCTTACCTTGCTGCTCTGGATTCATTTGACGGCATTATCTTTACAGGCGGCATTGGCGAGAACTCTCTACCAATCCGTCGTCAGATTCTTAAAACCTAAAACTACTAGGTTTTGTTGAAGATGAGAAAGGTAACGAAGACGCACGATTTGGTAACGCAGGTGTGGTTGCTACATCTGAGTTGCTTGGTGCGAAAGCACTGGTTATTCCTACCAATGAAGAGTGGGTTATTGCTCAACAGTCGGTAGAACTGCTGTAATACAGCAAAATTTTTGGGAACTAAGTCAAAGGCCCTCTCAATTGGAGAGGGCTTTTTTGCTTAAAGTGAACAATGGCAAAGGCAGCTCGCGTTAAACACACTTAATATTGAGCTACTTAATGTTGATGTTGTTATCTCGTCGGTCATACATGTCTGGTGTGGTATGGAGTCCTCCTGCGTAACCGGCTTCTTCAAGCGTCTCCCTTACTGCACGAACATCGGTAGCGGTGACAGGCTCCTGCTGATCACCAAGGTGTTTGCGCACAAATGTGATTAACTCGGCTAAGCGTGCATCAGATAATATATCCTCAAAGCTTGCCATCGGCATGAAGTTCTTCTCTGGATCGATGTAAGTTGGCTGCAACCCACGCACAGTAACGGCAATGGTATTGAAAGGGTCGCTGTGCATGATAATGCCGTTATTAAGCAACGAGGGTGCGATAGGGTCACGACCTTTACCGTCGTTTCCATGACAAGCCCCACAGGTTTGCTTGTAGGTCGTATATATTGGCTCCTGATATGCGCTTTCATCAAATCCTGATGGAGCGAGCGGTATGGCGTCAGAGGCAATGAAATTGTTCACATCACCATTGAGTAGGTAGTACGACATGGATGAAACATCTTCACGTGTCATTTGACTCAAGCTATTTTTCACCACATCTGCCATCCCTGCGAACGCGGTGCCTTTGTCAGAATGACCAGTGTGCAAAAGTCGGTCAGTGTTTTTCATCCCATCCGCCGACATACAGTTCGGTCGCGGTGATGTCGGGTGCATTCCAGCCATCAATCAAATTACCTTGGAAAATTCGTTCAGGGATTAGCGCCTGAGCAATGTTACGCGGTGTGTGACACTCAGAGCAGTGTCCGAGACCAGCAACCCAATATTTTCCTTTTTGCCACTTTTCGAGGTCATCTACGGTATTTTCTAGCTCGGATGGTAACTCGTAATCAATGGGGTCGGTATCCATGAATACGATATTCCAACCGAGCAAACCAAGTCGTATGTTGGATGGGAACATCATACTGTTCTCATCATTTCGCCTTGCGACAGCAGGAATAGATTGCATGTACTCCCATAAGTCAGTCATATCTTTTTCCGTCAGGTATTGATATGAAGTGTACGGCATGGCGGGGTATAGATAGCCGTGTTTACCTTTGCCGTTGACCAAAGCATTACGGAAGTCTTCGTAGTTGTACTCACCAATGCCTTCACTGGCATGTGGCGTAATGTTAGTCGAATAAACCGTACCAAATGGCGTAACAAATGGTAAGCCGCCAGCGAATGGCTCACCACCCTCTGCACTATGGCAAGCGATACAATCACCGGCGTGGGCAATATATTCGCCCCTTGTTACGGATTGAGCATTTAACGCGGCGAGTTTTTCCATTTGCACGTTACCCGCGTGTCGAATATACGCTCCAATTGCGAGGATCTCGTTGTGGGTTAGCTGGTTTTCAAATGCAGGCATGAGGTTATTGAGCCCATAGTTGATGGTGTGTTGTATCTCTTCAATGCTGCCACCATGTAGCCAGATGCTATCTGATAAGCTAGGGACTCCGGTTTGTTGATTCGCGATTGAACCATCGCCATGACAAGATGCACAATATTGAACAAATAAATCTTTTCCTAATTGGATTTTGACTTCTGGCACATCACTGTGGCGTTGGTTGAGAGAAGCAAGGTAATATGAAATTTTGTCGATTTCGTCATTTCTGAGAACTTCTACCCAGCCAGGCATGGCTCCGTTTCGCCCTTTGGCGATGGAGTGGATCACGGAATTATCGTCTCCACCATACAACCACTCATTGTCGATAAGGTTTGGAAAGTGTTTTTGACCTTGTGCGTTGTCACGATGGCATGCTGCACAGTGAGTTTGAAATAGCATACTGCCAGTACGAACGATGTCACCATTTTGCGCGAGTACTGCCAGAGACGTGTCACTCACTTGGTTAAATTGGTCATCGAGAGTCGTGGTGGGATTACTCAATTTGTCATCGCTTTGCTGCCAGTCGACGAGGCCTTTCCATTCTCCTAATCCGGGGTACAAGACGAGGTAGCCTAATGAAAGCAAAAATGCGACCGCGTAACTTATAAACAGTAATTTTGGTGGTGGGGCATCTTTTCGTCGATACCATCAAAACTTGCGATCGTATGGTTCTGGTCCGCTTTATGATTGCTGCGCCAGTATTTGACAATCACACTCACCATCAATGCAAAAACAAGGGTAAAGACAACCGCCCACCCATTCCAGAATGTGCTCATGGTGACACCTCCTGTGCAGTATCTTGACCAAGGCTTTGAAGATAACGAATCAGAGCTTCTCCTTTGGTCCGCCCCTAACTTGTAAACGTGCATCGGATATCTCTTGATCGGTATAGGGAACGCCTAAAAGCGCAGTGTTTCCATTTTATCCCTATGGCGTCACCAGAAAGGGTTTGCTCGAATAGCCAAGGGTAGGCCGGCATAATGGAAGTCGGAATCACCTGTCTTGGATCGACAAGATGCAAGACGTGCCATTGGTCAGAATACTTACGCCCCAGATTGGTCAGATCTGGCCCGGTACGTTTAGAACCCCACAAATTTGGGAATTCATAAATATCATCAGATTCTAAGTTGGGGCGACCATTACGTTTTACCTCTGGATCGAGAGGCCGTACCATTTGCGTATGGCAAACATGACACCCCTCACTGATGTATATGTCACGGCCAGCAAGCTCGATAGCCGTTAGCGGTTTGGCTAAACTGCCTTTGGCGATGTCATCAGTGCGTAGGATATTGGGAACAACCCACACTGCCAGCGAGAACGACGCAACAGCCACCGTTGTGATGATCAAAATGACGACGGAATGTGTGAAGTCTTTACTCATGATGACACCTCCTTAGCGACTAATACTGAAGGAGAGCGTACGGTTTTGTACAAGTTGAACGCCATTAAAAATAAGCCAAGTACAAACAGTGCGCCGCCAAAGAAGCGCATGAACAACCAAGGTGCCTTGAAGTTCATCGCCTCGATAAAGCTGTAAACTAACTCGCCATTTTCATTTTGTGTTAGCCACATGTAGCCCTCACCAATTCCCGCAACCCAAAGTGCGATGGCATAAAGTGCCACGCCTGCGTGAGCAAGCCAGAAATGCCACTTAATTAATCGAGGTGACCACAACTCGGTCTTGTTCCAAAGACGAGGTATAAAGTAATAGAACACCGCGATCCCCGACATCCCAACCCACCCAAGGGCACCTGAGTGGACATGGCCAATTACCCACTCGGTGTTATGGGCCACCATATTAAACCAACGAATAGCAAGCAAAGGTCCCTCAAAGGTGGCTAAGCAGTAGTAAAGAATGGCGGAGAAAAAGAACAGGCAGATATAGTCAGATTTGAGTTTTTGCTTGTTCTGCAACAGTGTCATGGCGCTGTTGAATGCCCCAGCCCAAGAGGGAAGCCAAAGGATCAGCGACATCACGATACCAATGTTTTGCACCCATGTTGGAACGGAAGAGTAGATTAAGTGGTGTGTTCCGGCCCAAGTATAAAACCCGACGAGCCCCCAAAAGTGAATCACGGATAAGCGGTAAGAGTATATCGGGCGGTCGGCCGCTTTCGGAATGAAGTAGTAGTTCATCCCAATCACGCCGGCAGTGAGTAAGAAGCCCACAGCATTGTGCCCCCACCACCATTGAACGATGGCATCTTGAGCCCCTGCAAATACGGAATAGGATTTCATCAAAGAAACTGGCATGGCCAAGTTATTCACGATGAAAATCATGGCGATGACGATAATGAAGGCCGCGAAAAACCAGTTGGCGACGAAGATGTGGTCAACTTTGCGCTTAGCTAATGTGCCGAAGAAGAGCACCGCATACAGAACCCATACTAACACGATCAGAAGATCGATCGGCCATTCGAGTTCCGCATACTCTTTTGATGTTGTGTAACCTGCGGGAAGAGTCAGCAAAGCAAGGAACAGGACCAATTGCCAACCCCAGAAAACCATCCAAGATAGACTTTGATTAAACAGCTCGCAGCGCCCCGTGCGTTGAGCAATGTAGATCGACGTTCCCATGAGAATATTGACCACAAAACCATAAATGACACCAGACGTGTGCAACGGTCTGAGTCGACCAAATTGGAAGTATTGAGAATCAAAATTAAGCACTGGCCAATACAGTTGAGCGGCTAAAATGACGCCAATAATCATACCCGCAATAGCCCAAACCAAAGAGGCGAGTACGAAAAACTTCACAACCTTAATGTTGTACTGTGTCGTTACTTGTTCCATTAGAACGCTCCTCGATTAAGGCTGAGAGCCAGCACCTAGTGTGGATTCAGCGTCTAGCTGAGGCTCAGTACCAAGACTGGAGTAATAGTGGGCAATGTCTTCCATGTCTTGTTCAGAAAGCGCATCGGCTTGCTGTTGCATCAATACTGCGAGGCCACTCGTTCTCTCCCTTGCTTTGTAGTCTTTAAGCGAAGATATAAGGTAACTTTTTTTCTGACCGCGTAGATTAGGATAGGCATCGATAGTGGAAATACCATCAGCACCATGGCAGGTCATGCATACTTTTGCTTTCTCGCGACCGATTTTGAACTGTTCATCCTCTTGAGAGGCGAAAGTTTGTGGGGTAATGCATACCGCGGCGCTGAGTGCGATTTTCAAGGCGGTTTGCTTCCAATAGTTATCGTTTATTCTCATCACTGGTTCCCTAGTAATATGAACGTGCTCTTAAACTAAGCGTCAGAAACTCGGGCGTTAAATGACCAACGATTCACGGTTATCTGTCGGGTGAATGAGTTGGTTTAAAAGTGTTATTGTCGTTTTAAAGCGTATTGTTGTCGGTTTAAAACCTATATCAGTTTAAAACCTATTGTTATCAGTTCAAAACGTATTGCTATAGCTTAAAGAGTAAGCAGGTACTGGCATTCTCGCTATGTACAGGCGTATTTTGTTGTCATTTTTATGGTTAGTACGCAGTGAACTGGAGGAAAGAGCAAAAATAGGAGAGAGAAAATGATCGAAAAATGAGGTGGTTATTCCGTGGTTTAGATGAGCTTTAACCGGGCTGTTATGTGCTATTCAAACGAGAAAAATAATCGGCACAATTGCAGGGAATTGTCTCGATGAGAGCTACGTCTCAATGTATACTTGCCGCGATCTGCACTTATTTCATGACATGTTCTGTCAGCATTTGCGATCTAAATGTAATCCGCTATCACGCATTCCAATTAATAATATATAACGCCCTGATTAACCTCTGGCAGGGTACTTTTGTGAGTCATTATGCTTAACTCAGAACGCAAAGCTGCACTCGTGCTCGTCGCGACAACCATGATCGCCGCACTTGGGTGGATTTTCTCTAAAGAAACGATCCAAGGGATGCCACCTTTTGGTTTTATCGGTCTCAGATTCACCATCGCCTCTGTTTGTTTGCTACCTTTGTGTTTTCGACCTTTACTTGCTGCAAACTTGAAAGATGTGCTGTCTGCTGGTGGTGTGGGCTTGTTGCTGGGAAGCGCAGTCATGACTTGGATATCTGCGATTTCGATCAGTGACACATTGGGCGAGGGCGCATTCATCATGAGCTTGTCGATGTTATTCGTACCGATCGTTGCTTGGGTGATGTTTCGTCAGCGACCTCAACGGATTTTCTGGGTATCGTTGCCAATTGCCGTTGCTGGCCTAGCGTGTTTGTCTCTTGTGGGTGGCTGGAAACAATCAGCGAGCCAATTATGGTTTCTTATCGCGGCTTTGATATTAGCGCTGCATTTCAACGTTAACAGTAAGTACTCCAAAAAATTACCAGTGCTGGTATTGACCTGTGTTCAGCTGTTTACCGCAGGATGTTTAGGCCTGATCGTTTCTTTCTTTGTGGAATCTCGACCAACAGAGATTGATTCGACTATTTGGATGTGGTTCGCGTTAAGTACATTGCTTGCGACGAGTTTGCGGTACGTTATGCAAACCATGGGGCAAAAGTTTGTTCAGGCAGGTAATGCGGCACTGATTATGATCCTAGAGCCAGTATGGACTGTGGTACTCAGTGTGCTTTGGTACGGAGAAATACTTACAGCTAACAAACTGATAGGCTGTACATTGATTTTGTTTTCACTGGTGATATACCGAACAGGTGGCAAGTTTCGTTTTCCCAAGCGGGGATAACGAGAGTAGAGCCAACATCACTGGATATGTTGGTTCTATATTTCTGAGCGATGTTTTAGCGCGAGAGAGACTTTTGAAGTCGGTTGACGATTGAGTTCTTCACTGATCATCCATCCGGCTTTTGCTAACAATTCTAAATCGACCCCAGTTTCTATACCGAGCCCTTGGCAGAGGTAAAGAACATCTTCTGTCGCAACATTGCCTGATGCCCCGTGAGCATAAGGGCAACCTCCAAGTCCTGCAACACTGCTATCAATGGTTTTGATGCCCATCGTGAGCGCTTGGTAGATATTGGCCAAAGCTTGGCCCCATGTATCATGAAAGTGAACCGCGAGTTTGTCGGTCGGTACTTTTTGTTGCACCGCCTCTAGCATGTTTGCAATACGAATGGGTGTGCCAGTCCCAATGGTGTCACCAAGAGAAACTTCATAGCAACCAAGATCCATTAACAAATGCGCGATTCTCCCAACTTGGGTGGGGTTTGTTGCGCCGTCGTAAGGGCAGTCTACAACGCAAGAAAGATAGCCGCGTACGGGGATGTTGTGCTCATTCGCTAATGCCATTACCGGTTCAAACCGGGTTAAACTCTCTGCAATAGAGCAATTGATGTTGTGTTGGCAAAAACGCTCGGATGAAGAGGTAAATATCGACACTTGAGTGGCTCCGGTATCCAGAGCTTGTTCCAAACCTTGCAAGTTAGGTGTGAGAGCGGAATAAGTAATGTTTTTTCGGCGAGTAATACGGCTCATAACTTCTCGTGAGTCCGCCATTTGAGGCACCCACTTGGGAGAAACAAATGATCCGGTTTCGATATGAGTAAGCCCAGTATCTGAGAGTAAATCGATCAATCGGACTTTGGCCTCCGTCGAGACGCGGGATTCATTTTGTAAGCCATCACGAGCTCCCACTTCTACGATGTTGACATGGTTTGGTAATGTCATTTTTTATCCTTACCGGATTTGTTGATCCAGCATGGCGATCGCTTTTCGAGAAAAGCTTGCAAACCATCTTGTCCTTGAGGCGAGACTCGAATATCGGCAATCAATTGGCTAGTGTACTGAGTGAGTTGTTCATCAATGGGATTTTGATGGCATTGCTGACACAGTGCTTTGGCTTTTCGCATCGCATCTGGACTATTGAGTAGTAAGGTGTCGATTAGGTTTTCAAGCACATGATCAATGTGTTCGTGAGGGTGAACCTCATGCACAATGCCATAGTTTTTGGCGTCGGCGGCATCGATAACTTCTGCACTTAGGATAAATCGGCGTGCTTGACGGTTACCCATGGCACGCATTACATAAGGAGAAATGGTTGCAGGCACTAAACCCAACTTGACCTCACTTAAACAGAACTTGGCATCGTTGGCAGCTATCGCGATGTCACAACAGCAAACCAATCCTAAAGCACCGCCGAATGCTGAGCCTTGTACAATACCTATTGTCGGTTGAGGGAAAGCATCCAAGGTATGCATAAGTCGAGCTAAATTCTGTGCATCTTCTAAGTTCTGCTTACGGGTGCTATTGGCCATGGATTTCATCCAGTTTAAATCGGCACCAGAAGAAAAATGTTTGCCATTGCCTTTTAAAATTAAACATCGCACATCGGTTCTCAATGCCAAGTAGTCAAGCCGGTGAATCAGCAAGTCAATCATGCAGGCGTCGAATGCGTTGTGCTTTTCTGTACGATTTAAAGTGAGAGTCGCAACACCAAACTCGTTGACGCTCCAAAGTACCTCATCTTGTCGATTTGGATTCGGGGTTATGCTCGGTTGATGATCCTGCATATGACATCCTTTTACTTTTTTGTTTTTACATTCTGAAAACACCGAAGTTGCTGTCAGAAATTGGCGCATTAAGGGCGGCAACTAAGGCTTGAGCCAATACCTGCCTTGTCTCTTTTGGGTCAATAATACCGTCATCCCACAAGCGCGCACTGGCATAGTAGGGATGCCCCTGAGACTCATACAAGTCTAAGATAGATTCTCGAAATGTCCTTTCTTCTTGCTCAGGCCACGGCTCACCTTGGCGTTTTTTGACTTCTCGGCGCACTTGAGTGAGCACGCCTGCCGCTTGTTCACCACCCATGACAGAGATTCGAGCATTAGGCCACATCCACATCATGGTTGGATCGTACGCGCGACCACACATGCCGTAGTTCCCTGCGCCGTAGGACCCGCCAATGATTACTGTAAATTTAGGCACATCTGCGCAGGCGACTGCCATCACCAATTTTGCACCATGTTTGGCGATACCCTCTGCTTCAAGCTTTTTGCCGACCATAAAACCGGTGATGTTTTGCAAAAACAAAAGGGGGATTTTTCGTTTGGCGCACAATTGAATAAACTGTGCCCCTTTTTGTGATGATTCTGAAAACAAAATGCCGTTGTTAGCCACAATGCCAATCAAATTACCGTGAAGTCGAGCAAATCCACATACCAGTGTTTTGCCATAAAGTGCTTTGAATTCATCAAAATCCGAGTCGTCTACAATACGGGCAATGATTTCTCGAACGTCAAAAGAGAGACGCAGATTCGCGTTGACGATGCCGTACATCTCTTCTGCCTCGTAACGCGGGGGTAACACGGTTTTTTCTGTGACAGTCGGCATTGATTGGTTTGTGTTGGCAATGGCTTCACGAGCCAATTGGAGGGCATGTTTGTCACTCTCTGCATAATAATCGGCCACGCCTGATTTTCGACAGTGTACGTCCGCACCACCGAGCTCTTCATCGGTGACGACTTCACCTGTCGCGGCTTTGACTAACGGAGGGCCGGCAAGAAAAATGGTGCCTTGCTCTTTTACCATAATCGAGACATCTGCCATCGCAGGTACATAAGCGCCACCGGCAGTACATAACCCCATTACGACTGCGACCTGAGCGATGCCCTGTGCAGACATACGCGCTTGATTGAAGAAGATTCGGCCGAAGTGTTCTTTATCAGGAAAGACTTCGGCTTGATGAGGAAGGTTTGCACCTCCAGAATCAACCAGATAGACACAAGGTAAGCGACAGCGTTGGGCGATCTCTTGGGCTCGCAAGTGCTTTTTCACCGTGAGCGGATAATAGGTACCGCCTTTTACCGATGGATCATTGGCGATGACCATGCATTGAATCCCACTTATTGTGCCTATTCCTGCTACGACGCCTGCACACGGGATAGCTTCATCGTACACATTCCATGCGGCAAATTGTCCAACTTCCAGAAACGCACTGTCTTCATCGAGCAAATGTAACACGCGTTCTCGTACCGGAAGCTTACCTTTGAGCCTTTGACGATCAATAGCTTTTTGACCGCCACCTTGCTTTATCACTTTGATGTTAGCCTCGAGGTTATGTACTAAATCCGTCATGACGGCTTTGTTATTTTGAAATAGCTCGTCAGTTGGCTTAATTTTACTTTTAATGATGGCCATGATGACTTCCTTGTCAGTGGGTTAGCGGGATTCTTCAAACAGTTCTCGCCCAATCAACATGCGACGAATTTCCGAGGTGCCCGCACCAATCTCGTATAGCTTTGCGTCACGCAATAAACGCCCTGTAGCATATTCATTGATGTAACCATTGCCGCCCAGTAATTGAATCGCATCTAATGCCATTTGTGTTGCCAATTCTGCGCTGTAGAGGATCACACCTGCGGCGTCTTTACGAGTACATTCACCTCGGTCACACGCCGCAGCAACCGTATAAACGTAGGCTTTCGCGGCATTCATTCGAGAATACATGTCGGCAAGTTTGCCTTGTACCAATTGGAATTCACCAATTGATTTCCCAAACTGTTTTCGGTCGTGTACATAAGGAACGACTTCATCCATACAAGCTTGCATAATTCCCAGCGGCCCTGCGGCGAGTACGACACGCTCGTAGTCGAGTCCGCTCATTAATACTTCGATGCCATGATTAAGCTTGCCTAGTACGCTTTCTTTCGGGACGAGGCAGTTTTTGAATACCAATTCACAGGTGTTGGAACCTCGCATGCCCAGTTTGTCGAGTTTCTGTGCGTGGCTAAATCCCTCAAAATCTCGTTCGATAATAAATGCGGTGATGCCATGGGAGGCGGCGCTTGGATCGGTTTTGGCGTAGACCACGAGCGTGTCAGCGTCGGGGCCGTTTGTGATCCACATTTTGCTGCCATTGAGCTCAAAGTGGTCGCCTTTGTCCTCGGCTCGTAATTGCATACTGACCACGTCAGAGCCGGAGTTGGGCTCACTCATGGCAAGTGCGCCAACGTGAGAACCATCAATCAGTTTAGGTAGGTACTTTTCACGTTGGCTTTGGGTGCCATTTCGATAAATTTGGTTTACACAAAGATTGGAATGCGCGCCATAACTGAGTGCCACAGACGCAGAAGCACGGCTGATCTCTTCCATCGCGATAACGTGGGCGAGATACCCCATACCCGCACCACCATGCTCTTCATCGACGGTTACACCAAGCAAACCCATTTCACCAAATAGAGGCCAAAGGTGATTTGGAAACTGATTGTTGTGGTCTATTTCTGCGGCAATAGGAGCGATGTGCTTTGTGGCGAATGCATTGACGTGTTCTCGGAGCATATCAAGCGTTTCACCAAGCCCAAAATTAAGTGGGGTATAACTCGTTTTCATAACGTTTCCTTGTAAAAGTTCGGTCGTGAAAAAGCCGGTTTACACTGCTTGGGCTAAACGTGCGTTGCTATTGTTTGTGGTGGTTTTTATATGTTTATTTAGAAAGTGACTACTGACTACTGACTACTGACTACTGACTACTGACTACTGACTACTGACTACTGACTACTGATCGCTGCGTAGCGCTTGCTCACAACGTATTTTTGCCGCATCCAATTCGCCCATAACTGCGCCAATGTCGTCCAACTGTTGTTGTAATTGGGCTTGTTTTTCGTCAATGATAGTGAGCATCTTAATTAACTGACCATCGGTTTGTTGAGTATCATAAAGCTCAAAGAGTTCGCGGATTTCTGCGAGAGAAAACCCCAAACGTTTACCCCTTAAAATCAGCTTTAAGCGAATTTTATCTCTGCGTTGATAGACACGAATGTTGCCTTTTCGCTCCGGTTCAATCAGACCAACGTCCTCATAAAACCGAATGCTTCGCGTGGTAATGTCGAACTCCTTAGCGAGTTCACTAATCTTAAATCTTTCCACTTGGCGATTCCCTTTCACTAAAATTTTGGCTTCATAACGGTTTTCGTTCCCTTTGGACGACTTTCTAAACGATGTCGACACAAGGCAAGAGCGTGGATTTATTTTGTTATTAATGTGTTTCTTTACGTTAACGTAAATGTTAGTGCTATGCTTACGTAAACGTCAAGAAATCACAGTGCGAAAATTCGTCGCTTTATAAGAGGCTGGTAGTTGTGCATTGAACATGCTCAACAACCGTGGTAGCAGGTGTGAGGAATAGATTAGTGAGCTGTGATTCATCGTCAGTAAGGACGACATCATGGAAAACGACATCTGGATTGTCAGTGCGAAAAGAACGCCAATAGGTGCATTTCAAGGTCTGCTGGAAAGCTATTCTGCGCCTCAGTTAGGGGGCATGGCGATTGATGCTGCTTTGGACTCGGTCGGCATTGCTCAAGTCGATGAGGTCTTTATGGGTTGCGTGTTACCTGCAGGATGTGGTCAGGCACCGGCTAGACAAGCAGCTTTAGCCGCAAACTTACCGTTTACGACAGGCTGCACGACCATTAATAAAGTCTGTGGTTCCGGCATGAAGAGCGTAATGTTGGCACATGATTTGATCAAAGCGGGGACGATTCGCTCTGCCGTCGCCGGGGGGATGGAAAGTATGACCAATGCCCCGTATTTGCTTACAAACGCACGAAATGGCATGCGCATAGGGCATCACTCCACTTACGACCATATGTTCCTTGACGGTTTGCAGGATGCCTATGATGGACACTTAATGGGCGTGTATGCACAAAAGACCGCAGATAGCTCGAAATTTACTCGCGAGGAAATGGACGAGTGGGCAACAATGTCTGCGACCCGAGCGCTAGAAGCGCAGCAAAAAAGCCTCTTTTCTGATGAAATCGCACCAATAGAAGTTGATACTCGTCGCCACAAATTAACACTGGATTACGATGAACATCCTCGTTCAATTCAGCTAGAAAAAATACCGAAACTCAAACCAGCATTTGATAAACAAGGCTCTATAACGGCGGCGAATTCAAGTGCGATCTCTGATGGTGCTGCGGCATTGGTATTAATGGATTCGGAAACGGCTCGTCATCAAGGTTTAACACCACTGGCGGTCATTAAAGGCCACACCACTCATGCTCGAAAACCGCCAGAATTTACGCTTGCCCCCGTGTTTGCCATTGAGCAATTGTTGTCTCAATTGGACTGGTCCGTGGATGAAGTGGATCTTTGGGAGATCAACGAGGCATTCGCCGTTGTCACCCAAATCGCAGTACAGCATTTAGGGTTAGATAAAGACAGCGTCAATATTAAAGGCGGCGCATGTGCGCTAGGCCATCCGATTGGAGCAAGCGGAGCGCGTATATTAGTCACGCTCATTTACGGTTTACGTCAGCTACAAGCTTTGGGTGTGGATGGCAATTCGGAGAATAAAAGAGTGATGCGAGGTGTTGCATCACTGTGTATTGGCGGCGGTGAAGCCACCGCGATTGGTATCGAAATACCGCTAAACTAAAAGGACTTGATTATGACTCGTTTGGTTCCCTCATTTATTGATGGTGAATTTGTTGAATCGCTCAGTTCGGAGTGGTTAGAAGTCACCAATCCAGCCTCGAATGAGGTCATTGCATACGTGCCGTGCTCAACGAATGCGGAGATGCATGCTGCCATTGAGAGTGCGAAAACGGCGTTTAATGATTGGAAAAATGTCGCGGTGTCTGAACGAGCAAGATTAATGCTTCGCTATCAGCACTTGCTTAAAGAACATCATGATGAACTTGCCAATCTGTTGTCCCATGAGACAGGAAAAATATTTGCTGACGCAAAAGGTGATGTTTGGCGAGGAATCGAAGTCGTAGAGCAAGCTGCAAATATCGCCAGTAATTTGATGGGAGAAACCGTAGAAAATGTCGCAACAGACATCGACAGTTACTCGTTGATTCAACCCCTAGGTGTGTGCTGCGGGATCACGCCATTTAACTTCCCCGCGATGATTCCACTTTGGATGTTTCCAATTGCGATTGCAAGTGGCAATGCCTTTGTTCTTAAACCATCAGAACAAGTGCCATTAACGTCAATTCGACTGGCAGAATTATTTGAGCAAGCAGGCGCGCCAAAAGGCATTCTTCAAATTGTCCACGGTCGTAAAGAGCAGGTCGATTTTTTATTGAAACATCAAGACATTCAGACGGTCTCTTTCGTTGGTTCTGTGCCTGTCGCGCAATATATCTACACAACAGCTACACAACGCTTTAAACGAGTTCAAGCGTTTGCTGGAGCAAAAAACCATATGGTTGTGATGCCAGACGCGAACAAAGAGCAAGTGGTGAATAATCTTGTCGGGTCATCTGTTGGGGCCGCAGGACAGCGTTGCATGGCCATTTCTGTTGCAGTGTTCGTTGGTAGTTCAAAAGCGTGGATCGCAGATTTAAAGCGAGAAATGGCGAAAGTGCACCCTGGTGCGTGGGATGATGACGCTGCCGCTTATGGCCCGCTTATTAGTGCACAAGCCAAGCAACGTGTATTGAGTTTGATTGAAGAGGGAAAAAACCAGGGTGCCGTATGTGAACTTGACGGCAGCCAATGTCAAGTCGAGGGCTTTCCCGATGGTAATTGGGTTGGTCCGACGCTATTTAGTGGAGTGACGACGGATATGTCGATCTACACGCAAGAAATTTTTGGTCCGGTGCTTGTGTGTATTGAGGTAGAGACGTTGCAAGAAGCCATTGATCTTGTTAATCGAAATCCTTATGGCAATGGCACTTCCATCTTTACGGCGAATGGTGCTGCGGCAAGAAAGTATCAGCATGAGATCCTTGTAGGACAAGTGGGGATCAATGTTCCAATTCCTGTGCCCTTGCCATTTTTCTCGTTTACGGGGTGGCGAGGCAGTTTTTATGGCGATCTTCACGCCTATGGGAAACAAGCGGTGCGTTTTTATACCGAAACAAAACCGTGACGGCTCGATGGTTTGATGACGACATTCCAACCGGCCCGAATCTCACTATCAATTTACGCTAGCAGTTCGCAACGAGCAGCCAGTAAATCTTTAGGAGGGCGAATGGATTTCGAACTTAATGAAGAGCAGCGTATGTTTGCAGACACGGCTCAGCAATTTGCGCTTGAACGTTTATCCCCTATGGCGGCTAAGTGGGATGAAAATCAGATTTTCCCAAAGGCGATCTTACGTGAAGCGGGGGATCTGGGTTTCCTGAGCCTTTACACGCCAGAAGAACAAGGGGGCCTCGGTTTAAGTCGCTTAGATGCTTCTATTGTGTTTGAGCAACTTGCAATGGGGTGTACATCCACGACAGCATTCATGACCATCCACAATATGGTGACTTGGATGATTGCCACTTTCGCAACGGATACGGTGAAAAATCAGTTTTGCTCAAAACTAATGACGGGTGAATACCTTGGTTCATACTGTTTGACTGAGCCAAATGCAGGCTCGGATGCGGCTTCTCTCACCACATCGGCCGCAAAACGAGGCGACCATTACGTGTTGAATGGAGGCAAAGCCTTTATCTCTGGTGCGGGAGATACAGACGTGTTGGTCGTGATGGCAAGAACGGGGCAATCCGGCGCAAAAGGTGTGTCTGCGTTTGTAGTGCCCGCCGACTTGGATGGGATCAGTTATGGCAGAAAAGAGCTGAAAATGGGATGGAATAGCCAACCGACACGAGCAGTGACGTTCGATAATGTTTCGATTCCTGAAGCGTGTTTACTGGGTACAGAAGGGCAAGGGTTTACCTTTGCAATGAAAGGGCTCGATGGTGGCCGGATTAATATTGCGACTTGCTCTATTGGTACGGCTCAGCAAGCCTTGAATCAAGCGACTCAATATATGCAAGAGCGAAAACAGTTCGGTCAACCTCTTGCTCAATTCCAAGCGTTGCAATTCAAACTTGCAGATATGGCGACAGAGCTGATTGCTGCTCGTCAGTTGGTGCGTTATGCCGCGAGTAAGCTCGATCGTGAGGATCCAGATGCCAGTACATATTGTGCGATGGCAAAACGTTTCGCGACGGATGTGGGCTTTCAGGTATGTGACCAAGCGCTGCAACTCTATGGTGGTTACGGTTATATCAAAGAATACCCAATGGAGCGCTATTTCCGAGATGTTCGAGTACACCAAATTTTAGAGGGCACGAATGAAATTATGCGTGTCATTATCGCTCGGCGATTACTTGCTCAAGAATCGGCGTTACTTTAATTCCCACTTGGATAAAAGGATTTAGAACTATGTCATTGACAGATCAGCAAGCGATTCTGCACTCAATTCAAAATCATGTTGCAGTAGTAACGATGAATAATCCGCCTGCTAATACATGGACGGCAGAGAGCTTAACAGCACTAAAAGAGTTGGTGCTTACGCTTAACAAGGATAAAGAAGTATACGCGCTTGTTTTAACCGGAAGCGGCGACAAATTTTTTTCTGCTGGAGCGGATCTCAAACTCTTTGCTAGCGGTGATAAAGCGGTTGCACTAGAAATGGCGCGAGTGTTTGGAGAGGCCTTTGAAACGCTCTCGGCATTTCGTGGCGTATCGATTGCCGCTATCAATGGCTATGCGATGGGAGGAGGGTTAGAGGTCGCATTGGCGTGTGATATTAGAGTCGCAGAAGCGCAGGCCACTCTAGCTTTACCGGAAGCTAAAGTGGGGTTGTTACCCTGTGCTGGTGGTACACAAAATCTTACGGCTTTGGTTGGTGAGGGATGGGCAAAACGCATGATTTTATGTGGGGAACAAGTTGGAGCAGCGAAAGCTATGGAACTCGGCTTAGTAGAAGAGGTTGTCGCAACAGGTAGTGCATTAAGTAAAGCCATTGAACTTGCGGAGTCGGTAGCGAACCAATCGCCATCTTCCGTTTCCGCATGTAAAACACTGATTCAAAATATGCGCTCGGCGCCACTTAAACATGGGCTGATTAAAGAGCGCGAGCTGTTCCTTAATTTGTTTGATACCGAAGATCAAACGGAAGGCGTTCAGGCGTTCTTAGAAAAACGCAAACCGAATTGGAAAAATCAATAGGAGGCCTCATGGCAGGGATGGTTAGCATAAGTGAGTTGCAATGTTTGGATGGTATTCATCGCATTGGCATTGCGACATTGGACAATACCTCATCACTCAATGCGCTTACATTTGACATGCTTGTACAACTTAACGACCAGTTACTGAAATGGCAAGATGATCCCCATTTGGTTTGCGTGGTTCTAAGCGGAGCCGGAGAAAAAGCGTTTTGCGCCGGCGGGGATGTACGCACCATGTATCACGTTATGCATGACAAGAGCAAAGAAGAAACCGCGACGTTTTGTACCGACTATTTTTCACTCGAATATGAATGTGATTATCTCATCCACACCTACAAGAAACCGATTATCGGCTGGGGTGAGGGTATTGTGATGGGCGGTGGGATGGGACTCTTTATGGGTACCAGTCATCGAGTCGTCACCCCGACATCACGCCTTGCCATGCCAGAAATCAATATCGGCTTATACCCTGATGTTGGTGGCACTTGGTTTCTCAGTGAAATTGATCCTGAAGTGGGTTTGTTTCTCGGTTTAACAGGCGCGATGGTGAATTCGAGTGACGCTGTCACTATTGGATTGGCCGAGTGGCTGCTGCTTGAACAGCAGTACCCAACATTACTGGAAGAACTCAAACAAATTGATTGGCAATCTGCGAATGCTCAGTCCATTGTCAGTGCTTTACTGCAACTACTTGAAGAGCAGGTTATTGATAGCAAGCCTACCACACAAATTATTCCTTACCTTGACCAAATTAAAGCGGCGTGCAAAGGGCAGGACATCAATCAAATTGCACAACGCATCATGGCGATAGAGGGCCATAGTCAGTGGTTAGATAACGCTAAGCACACCTTTGTTACTGGCAGTCCCATTACGGCCCATATCTGTTATCGCCAAGTAAAGCAGTACCATAACCTTTCGCTAGAGGATTGTTTTCGCCTAGAGCTGACCTTATCGGTAAAAAGTGCGTTGCTCGGTGAATTTAAAGAGGGGGTTCGGTCTCGCCTGATTGACAAAGACAATGCGCCAAAATGGCAGTTTGATAGCGTTAGCAGTGTTGACGAAAAGATGATTGATGATTTGTTTACCTCACTTTGGAGTGAAGACGCACACCCACTCGCACAGTTAGGAAAATAAGGAGAACAACATGAGTACCATAGCATTTATTGGCTTAGGGAACATGGGCAGTCCGATGGCACAAAACTTACTTGCATCGGGGTTTAATGTGCAAGTGTTCGATCTTGATATTGAAGCGGCAAAACAACTTCAAACCTTTGGTGCCCAAGTTGCGAGCTCATTGGAGGAAGCGGTAGATGGTGCCAATATCGTCATTACTATGTTACCCGCAGGCGAGCATGTCCGTGCCGTATATTTAGGGGATTTACATGGCAGCGTGGGGTTGATTCACCTTGTGGCTGAAAATACCTTGCTCATTGATTGTTCTACGATTGATCCAGAATCGGCACGGTTAGTCGCAAATGAAGCCAATAATCGAGGCTTGATGTTCGTTGATTCTCCGGTGTCGGGAGGCGTAGCTGGTGCTAAAGCCGCCACTTTGACTTTTATCGTAGGAGGAACGGATCAAGCATTCTCTAAAGCGAATGCGATCTTGCGTTACATGGGAAAAAATGTATTTCATGCAGGTCGAGCGGGTGATGGTCAAATGGCAAAAATCTGCAATAACCTCATGTTAGGCATTCTAATGTCGGGGACGTGTGAGGCGTTAAATCTAGGAATTGATCACGGCCTTGATCCTAAAGTGCTTTCAAACATTATGTTGCAAAGTTCAGGTCGAAACTGGGCGTTGGAACTCTACAATCCTTGCCCTGGCGTCATGGATTCCTCACCGGCAAGTAATCATTATCAACCGGGTTTTATGAGCAAATTGATGCTAAAAGATCTTGGTCTTGGTTTGGATGCGGCATTGCAAACGCATTCTTCTACACCAATGGGAGCACTTGCTCGTAATTTGTATGCATTTCATAACGCAAACGGTAATGAAGAGCTCGATTTCTCTAGCTTGTTTGAGTTCTATAAACATCAACGTTAGGAGTTCGCATGGAGCTTAAAGAGAGTGTTATTGCGATTACAGGGGCAGGTCAGGGGCTTGGACAAATGATGGCTATTCGGCTTGCTCAAGCGGGGGCTGATCTTACTCTGTTGGATGTGAATGAAACCGGATTGCTTAAGACACAAGAACAGTGCCGAATGCTCAGTGCGAAAGCGCTTATTTATCGTTTAGATGTGACAAATGAATCCGAAGTCGAAAGCACCTTTGACGAAATACTCCAAGATTTTGGTCAATTAAATGGCAATTAATAACGCAGGAGTATTGCGTGACGGATTATTGGTTAAATCAAAAGAGGGCGTGATCACTAAGATGTCTCTAGAGCAGTTTAACTTAGTGATGAACGTAAACGTCACTGGTACGTTTCTATGCGGGCGAGAAGCAGCGGTCAAAATGATAGAAAGTGGTAGCCAAGGTGTGATTATCAATATTTCCAGTGTTGCAAGAGCCGGAAATATTGGACAAACCAACTATTCAGCATCAAAAGCCGCGGTTGCGACGATGGCGACAACCTGGGCCCGGGAACTGGCTCGATATGGTATTCGCGCGGCAGCCATTGCGCCAGGCGTTGTCAAAACTGCCATGGCTGAGCAAATGAAACCGGAAGCCATTGAACGCTTACATCAAATGATCCCATTAGGACGAATGGGTGACGCCAGTGAGATTGCCCATGCAGTCAGATACATTCTTGAAAATGACTATTTTACTGGGAGGGTACTGGAAATCGATGGCGGAATTCGGATGTAAAAATAACAAACGCACGAAAGCTTAATCCAGATTAAGGAAACGCACTCTTTTCAGCGTTATGTTGCGCGAAGCTTATTGGATGTAACGCGAATTCAGAAAAGGAACAGTCACACATACACCTTATATCAAGGTGGTGTGTGACTGTTCCTTTTTCGTTGCGCCGCTAAAACAAAAAACAGTATATGAGGACTCGATTTGAGCATTTTGTTTTCACAAGCCCGCATTGGCAATATGACATTAAAAAACCGCTTCGTGCGCAGCGCGACGTGGGAAAATATGGCAACAGAAGACGGCCATATGACAGAGAAGCTATATGATGTCTACGAAGAGCTTGCCAAAGGTGATGTTGGTCTAATCGTCACCGGTTACGCCAATATCGTTGAAGAAGAAAAGCCTAATGCCGGTATGATGGGGATCTACAATGATTCATTTATTGATGAATACAAAAAGCTGACCGATCTTGTTCACCAACATGATTCTAAAATCGTCATGCAAATTGCTTATGGCGGCACAAAAACGACTTACAACGTCGGTGAGCGCGTGATCTTTGCTCCAAGTAATGTACCTGAACGAGGTACAAAAACGGAAGGCAAGGCGATGAGCAAAGATGAGATTGATTACATCGTTAAGGCGTTCGCATTAGCAAGCAAGCGCGCACAAGAATCTGGCTTTGATGGAGTTGAGATCCATGCCGCGCATACTTACCTGATCAACCAATTCTTGAGCCCATATTACAACCGTCGAGATGATGAATACGGCGGTAGCTTAGAAAATCGTATGCGTTTCTTAGTAGAGATTTATTCGGAAACCCGTAAGTTGGTGGGAGATGACTTCCCAATTTTAGTGAAACTTACCGCGACTGAATTCTTCGAGGGCGGCTTAACGTTCGATGAAACGCGTATTGTATGTAAGAAGCTAGAAGAAGTAGGCGTGGATGCGATCATTGTATCGGGTAACATTCACGGCAACGCAAGTACGATGGTTGGTGAGTCTTTCGATGGCTACACACTGCAACAAGAGGGTTACTTTCACGAGTACGGCCAAGTAATCAGCCAAGATATTAATATTCCAGTGATTACTGTTGGCGGTTTGAACGATTTTGCCGCGATTGAAGACTTGGCAGAAAACACTAACATTCAGTTTTTTGCATTGTCTCGTCCATTATTAGCAGAACCACAACTTATCACACGCTGGAAAGAGGGCAATCGAGCAGAAGTGGACTGCGAGCGTTGTTCTAAATGCCGAACGAAACGAGGCAACTTCTGTGTGGTCTATAAGCGCAGAAAGTAGTAATGCCGTTACTATGAATGTTTGATTCAAGTGTCAGTATAAAATTGAACCTCCGTCGACTTATCGTTGCGGAGGTTTTTTTATATTCAATATACTCAAGAGCCTCGAGGTTACTTGGGTATAGTCATAAAATTGAGACAATACACACAGCGTCGACCAACTAGGATAGATTCTAAGCTCTAAGCTCTAAGCTCTAAGCTCTAAGCTCTAGGTTTAGATTTCATAAGGAAATGAGGAATCACCATGTTATTTATTACCAACCGCACACCCAAGCAGTCAGCACGTTCGAAACGCGGGCGACATATCAGTTTTGATTCTAATAATGTCTCTGTTTCCCAAAATCTCTATTTCTGTGAGCGAAATGGGCAAGATGACTACGTTGAAATCATGAGTGAACACTTTTTTGCCAGGTTAAAGGCCTTACCGGATGAAACTCAGCTGCTGTTTTATATCCATGGTTTTAATAACAACATGGAGGGGGACATATTTGAGAATGCGGAAAAACTGCAACAGCTCATGGATGATGAATCTCCCTCTCTTGTACAAGTCATTCCTTTAATTTGGCCGTGTGATGATGACCATGCTGTTGCCATCATTGATGACTATTGGGATGATCAAGAAGCCGCCGATTTTAGTGGTTCTGCCTTTGCTCGCTTATTGGGTAAGTTTGATACATGGCGCAGAGATGAGTTGCAGCAAAAGGAGCCATGTTATAAGCGCATTAATGTATTAGCACATTCTATGGGCAATCGAGTGATGAAAAACGCGTTGCAAGAATGGGCGAGAAAGTATGCAGCAGGGAATATGCCACAGCTTTTTCGTAACGTGTTTATGATTGCGTCTGATGTGGAAAATGAAGTTCTAGAAAAAAACGAAGACGGGCGATTTATTGTTGATTCGGGGCGAAACATACTGGTTTATTTCGCGAACGATGATTTTGCAATGCCTGCATCCAAGATTGCTAATATTAAGAATAAAACCTTATCCCGTCGATTGGGCATGACAGGCCCGGAAGACCTGTCTAAGTTACCGAGTAAAGTATATGAAGTGGACTGTGATGACTTCAATAATCAATTTGATATCAAGGGCCACACATACTTTTTGGAAAACAGTAAAGGTGAAGTAAGCCCAATCATTAAGCACATGGCGAGTGCAATTAAAACCGGTCGAGTAACACCTAAGGACAGAAGTACCGTTCTGAAATAACCGTCTCGCCATTTTAGCCTGAGTTGATGTATTCGACTCGGACTGCCTTAGCAGGGACCGATACAGGAGAGAACAATGAACACGATGCAAATAGACACGGAAGAGAACAAACGTAACGCTATCGCATTTTATGATATGGCTTATCGAGGTAATCCCCGTAAAGCCGTTGAGCTGTTTGTTGGCGATGAGTACATCCAACACAATCCGCTGGTGGGTAATGGCACTGAGCCATTCATTGAATATTTTGAGCGAATGCAAGCTGAGTATCCTGAGAAAGACATCATGTTTGTTCGGGCTGTGGCTGAGGGCAACTTAGTGGCATTGCACACCCATCAAACGTGGCCTGATAATGTGGAATACGTCACGATGGATTTCTTCCGTTTCGATCTCAATGGCAAAATTGTCGAACACTGGGATGCGCTTCAGGAAATCCCACAAGAAACACTAAACGGCAATACGATGTATTGATTGGCACTAATTCACGCACGTACAGAGTGTTTGGAGCATATGAGCCCATGTTTGAAGGAAGAGGCAATCGCCTCTTCTTCTGTTTTTTCCATTTATACCCTCCATACTGGTAACGCAACCAACCTTGCAATAATGATGTCCCTTAAGTACTCATCACACCAGCCATAAACTCTGTGCGACTGATTGTTTTTCATACAATAAATTAACAAATTAAATTTTTATACATTTTATTGCATAAAATTTCTTTCTTGCTAGTATAAGCTCAAAGTGACAATTAATGCAGTATGTCAGCATGAGTATTCAAGTTAAAAGCATCAATAAATCCTACGGAAACACGCAAGTTCTTCACGATGTAAGTTTTAATTGTGAAAGTGGTGAAACGCTTGTGTTACTTGGCCCTAGTGGCGCAGGGAAGAGCTCTCTTCTTCGTGTTCTAAACCTATTGGAGAACGCCGATAATGGCTGTTTAAACATCGCAAGTGATGAGTTCGACTTTTCGCAAGAAATCAAAGAAAAGCAAGGGTTAGCGCTTCGTCGTAAAGTCGGCATGGTGTTTCAACAGTACAATTTATGGCCGCACATGACTGTGATTGAGAACCTTATTGAGGCTCCAGTAAAAGTCTCGGGTATGGGCAAAGACGAAGCCAAAAAGCAGGCGATGCAAATTCTAGCAACGTTACATTTGGCAGATAAGGCAGACGCATGGCCAATGCAGCTTTCTGGTGGTCAACAGCAACGTGTTGCCATCGCACGAGCACTGATGATGAAGCCAGAGGTGTTATTGTTTGATGAGCCAACCGCAGCACTTGATCCTGAGATTACCAATCAAGTTGTTAAAATAATTAAAGATTTAAGCGAAACTGGCATTACACAAGTTGTGGTCACTCACGAAGTCGATTTTGCTAAGAAGATTGCCAGTCATGTCCTCTACCTTGAAAAAGGACATATTGTGGAACACGGCACAAATGACGCATTTACCCATCCACAAACGACTCAGTTTGCGGACTATCTAAACCACTAAAAATAAATAAAACTCAGTTCAGTCAATTTATACAGATAAGCTCGGCTGTCATTGCGAGTGTCAGCCCAAGATGTACACACGGAGTATTGCAATGAAAAAGATTTTACTAGCTTCACTAATCGGCCTTTCTTCTGCAACCATGGCAGCAAACGCAGCAGCACAAGAAGAGATTAAATTCGCGATGGAAGCGACATACGCACCATTTGAATACATGGATGAAAACAACCAAATCCAAGGATTTGATGTGGATCTGGCAAACGCACTATGTAAAGAAATGGACGCGAAATGTAGTTTCCACAACCAAGCATTTGATAGCTTAATTCCTGCATTAAAATTCAAACGCTACGATGCGGCTATCTCTGCAATGGATATTACTGAAGCGCGTCTTGAGCAAGTCAACTTCTCAAATGCTTATTATGACAACTCTGCGGCATTTGTTTCTATCCAAGATAAAGTGGCCGATCAAAAAGCATTAGAGGGCAAGCGCGTGGGTGTGCAAAACGGCTCGACTCACCAAAGTTACTTGATTGATCAAATGCCGGGTGTAACGCCAGTGCCATACTCGAGCTACCAAGATGCATTCATTGATATGAAGAATGGGCGTATTGATTCTGTATTCGGTGACACAGCCGTTGTCGCAGAATGGTTCAAGAAAGAAGACAACCTAGCGTATGTTGGTGAGCACGTAACCAACCCTAAATACTTCGGTAATGGTTTCGGTATTGCAGTAAACAAAGGTAACGACGAGCTAGTGAATAAGTTGAACACTGCGTTGAAAACAGTGAAAGCGAACGGTGAATACGACGTAATCTACAACAAGTACTTCGGTAAGTAATATGGCACTAACGGGTTACTCTCTATCACTTGTGCAAGCTAGCTGGATGACTGTCCAGCTAGCATTTACAAGCCTTTTAGTCGGTTTGATTCTGGCAGTGGTTTTCGCCAGCGGTGAAATGTCTCGTCGCATAATCGTAAAATGGCCAATGACGGCGTTTGTGACGATCGTACGTGGCTTGCCAGAAATCCTTGTCGTGTTGTTCATCTATTTTGGTTCGACGCAGGTTCTGTTTTTAATCACCGGAGACTTTATAGAGGTTAGCCCGTTCTTGTCTGGCGTGGTGGCGTTGTCGTTGATCTTCGCTTCTTACGCTTCTCAAACCTTACGTGGCGCGTTGAAAGCCGTTGGGAGAGGGCAGAGAGAAGCGGCAAGTGCTCTTGGTATCAGCCAATCTCACGCTTTTATTCGTATTGTTTTGCCACAAGCGGTAAGACATGCGTTACCAGGTTTAACTAACCAATGGTTGGTTCTGTTGAAAGACACTGCGCTAGTATCGCTGATCGGCGTAACGGACTTATTGAAACAAGCGCAGCTCACGTCAGCCGCTACGCACGAAGCGTTCACTTGGTACGCGACCGCAGCAGCGATTTATTTAATGATCACGATCGTAACGCAACGTGCAGTAAAAGTGATTGATAAGAAGTTTTCGATTCAAGGCATGAGCATGGGACAGGAGGCAACCGCATGAACGAACAGCACGTTTGGCAAATGCTGGATGGTTTAGGCACCAGTTTGCAATTAACAGCGGCTTCTTTGGTGGTGGGTTGTATTCTTGCTCTTTTGATGACGTTGACCTTGATTCTGCGAACTCCGGGTTTGCATTGGATTAGCCGTGGAATCATCACCTTGTTCACCGGTACGCCTTTGCTGGTTCAGATCTTTTTGGTGTACTACGGCCCTGGTCAGTTTGATGCAGTAAGAGAAAGCGTTTTTTGGACGTGGCTAAGCCAGCCTTGGTTTTGTGCCATGTTAGCTTTGGCGCTTAATACCGCTGCATACAGTACGCAATTGTTTAAAGGGGCGTTCAATGCGATCCCATCGGGTCAGTGGCATGCGTGTCGAGCACTCGGAATGGACAAGGTTGCCACGCTAAAAGTATTGCTGCCTTATGCGATTCGCCGAGCAGTGCCAGCGTATTCAAACGAAGTCATCTTGGTGTTCAAAGGGACTTCACTCGCGAGCACTATCACGATTATGGATTTGATGGGTTATGCACAACGCATTAATGCACAAACTTACGATACGTTGACGGTATTCGGTATTGCAGGCGCGTTCTATTTGGCAGTAAATGGCGTGTTGACGTTGATCTTCCGTCAAGTGGAGAAAAAAGCGTTGGCATTCGAAGCTGTGTAATCTCCAATCTAAAATTCAATTTACGGTGCCTCTGCTTACTGACTCTCAAGCAGGGGCATTTTTATTTTTGGAATAAGGATCAAAGTATGGTTCTTTAAGGTAATTTAGCGGCCAGTTGTAGGGCTTTTCTGAATTGATAAGCGTCAGCGTAACTCTATAATTGCGTACCTTTTTTTCGATAGATTCACTTCTGATGACAAACAAAGTTATCATTGCATTGCTCATTTCTGCTGCACTGACAGGGTGTAACGAAGATAACAGCAATCAGTCCTCTTTAAATCAAGTACCGAATTGGCTTCCTAAAGATGCGCCCGTTGCTTTAAACGAACAGCAATTGGTGAGCTTTTCGACTCGGGCTGCTTCTGGTTTGACTCCGGCTCAAATTGACGAGATCAACCGTATTGGTTACGTCAAATGGCTAGATAACCAATTTGAATCACCGGTTAGACTTCATCTACAGAAGTTTGAGGCCGCGAAAGATACAATTGGAAATAGAGTGCCAGTTGATGGCTGTAAGCATGTTCACTATGGCACACACGATATTCGTGAGGGAATCTGGTGGGATGCTCTGCTTTACGGTAATGATCAACTGCGCCACCGTGCAGCATTTGCATTGAGCCAAATTCTCGTGGTCAGCCAAAAAGATAACCCTATAAATGGTAGGAATCCGCAGTCACTTGTTGCGTTCTACGATATTTTGCAAAAGCATGCATTTGGCAACTATCGAGATTTACTGGAAGAAGTGACACTTAGCCCATCGATGGGCGCGTTTCTGAGCATGGCAAACAGTAAGAAGCACGATCCTAAAAGAGGGACGTACCCAGACGAGAACTATGCCCGTGAAGTAATGCAACTGTTTACGATTGGTTTATATGAACTGAACCCAGATGGTACAGCCAAGACGGATAAAGATGGCAACCCAATCAGCTCTTACACTCAAGATGACGTACAGGAAGTGGCTCGAGCATTCAGTGGTTGGACGTATTCAGACAAAATGACGAATCCTGATGGTTCTGCGCTACATGGAGAGGGCTATATTAAGCCAATGATTCCACTAGAAGATAAACGTGGAACGTATCATGATGAGGGTGAAAAGCGCGTTATAAACAACGTGATTGCAGCTGGGCAAACGCCACTAGAAGACATCCAATCCGTACTCGATATTTTGTTTGCGCATTCTAATACTGCGCCATTTGTGTCGCGTCAACTGATTCAACGCATGGTTACGTCAAACCCATCACCTGAATATGTTGAACGTGTTGCGGCAGTTTTTACTGATAACGGCAATGGTGTTCGTGGTGATCTAAAGAGCGTATTTGCCGCTATTCTTCTTGACCCAGAAGCTCTTAACCCAGAAGTACGAAATGGTATGTCTCAGCCGGAATCTTACCCTGTTGTCAAGATGAAAGAGCCGATTTTGGCGGTAGCAGAAGTGCTGCGCATACTGGGTGCGAAAACTCAGGGTAATTATGAACAAGATGCGTACAGCATCATTAACAACGTCAATCAAGGTTTGCATTCGGCAAACTCGGTGTTCAACTTCTATTCTCCTGACTTTATGCCAAGCGGTCCCTTAATGGACAGCCAACTTTATGCTCCGGAATTTGAAATTTTACCGTGGGCTGGATTCATCGGATATCAAAATACCATTCGTACTTATATCGTTCGTTCAATGCAAGAAAATCGATGTGACAACGCGGTTTACATCAATGTGAGTGAGTATCAAGCCGCAGCAAAGTCAGACGATGTGGACGCGTTGCCTGATTTGATTAACCAACGGTTTTTAGCAGGAAAAATGAGTGCGGAACTGTATGCCTCAATTGCTAATGCAGCCGCAGTTGAAAGACACCCAAATAATAAAGTAATGGTGAGTTTGCTTCTCGTCACAGCAAGTCCAGAATTTTTAATTCAGAGATAACATCATGGTTTCACGTCGTAATTTCTTAAAAGGCGCAGCAATGGGTTCAATTGCAATGCCGACACTGCTTGCGTCACCACTGAGTTTTGCAAGCAACAATAGTCAGTTTAAAGCCTTGGTGTATGTTTTGCTCGATGGCGGTAACGATGCGGCTCAGATGGTGGTTCCTACCTCAACAGCGAACTATCAAGAGTATCAATCAATCCGCCCTGAAATTGCGTTGGCGCAAGATGCTTTACTTACGATTCCGACAACAGGTTTGGATCGTGAAAGCCGTCAGGTAACGCTAGGCTTACACCCTAAAATGACGGCACTTGCACAAGTGTTTAATCACTTGGAAGCAACCGTTGTTGTAAACAGTGGTATTTTGCGTGAGCCTGTGACTAAGGAGCAAGCAGAAACGGAAGGATTTCGTCTTCCACCTTTTCTCTTTTCACATAACTCACAGCGAAGCGAGTGGGCAAAAGGTGCCGTTGGACACAGTTTGACGACGGGTTGGGCAGGCCGAATGATGGACGTAATGGGGGCGAAATTAGGAACCACGATTAGTCCGCTGTTTAGTCATTCCGGTGATGCGCATTTGCTGCGAGCAAAAGAGCATAACCAAAACATCATTCGTGGCGAGAATATTGCTAAGCTCAATGCCAGTCCAACGATGCAAGCATCAATGGATGAATACTTTGACACAGTAACGGATGATCCTTTTGACAATACGCTGCTTAACACAGGAAAGGATTCGATCCACGTGGCGAGCAGTTTGATCGACACAATCAACAGCATTGATGATGCGGAAGATGTCTCGCTCTACCCAGAAACGGCACTGGGTACTCAGTTCCGAATTACCTCTCGTTTACTCCGGAAAAGTGCGGATCTTGGTCATGGGAAACAGGTTTTCTTCTTACGCTTAGGTGGGTTTGATACGCATGCGAATCAAGAAGAAGTACTGGATGAAAAGTATCTTGAGTTGAGTGACGCAATGGCTGCATTTAATGAACATTTGAAAGTACTTGGCCTACATGATGATGTGATTACGGTAACCATGTCCGACTTTGGGCGTTGTTTGCACTCAAATGGTACCGGAACCGATCATGGTTGGGGCGGGCACCAGATTTTAATGGGTGGGGCGATCGATGGCGGTAAGTTCATCGGTACATTCCCAGAATACAAAATTGATGGTAAAGATGTCTATCAACGTGGACGTTTACTACCGACAACAGCAGCAGATCAAGTCAATATCAGTCTGGCTAAATGGTTTGGTATGACAAGCGAATCTGCGCTTCGTTATGTGTTCCCAAATTATGATAAGTTTGCTCCGTTATCTGTCACTAAAACCGCTTAACTTGCTGGTTCTGACTTTTAAAGCCCATTGGAGTTAGAAATTTAAGTTTGTAATAAAGCACCAAAGGACGTTTATTCTTAGGTGCTTTTTTTATATTGGTAAGTACAGAGAGACACTGGTAGAGAGGGTGCTATCGGTTCATTAACGCTGTATTTGGCATGAGTTCAACCAACTTTGTTAAGCAATCTCTATCTAGAATGGGATGTGGATTTATGCCTGTTAGTAGCACAATATCAACGCTAGGTAAGGGAGGCATGTTATCGAGGATCTTAAGATCGTCGGTCACACTGACTTTACCCATCGCACCGATGGCGAGTTTTGAACGCATAATTGCGCGCTGTGCAGAAGCGGTGTTGCAACAAGCGAGCAACTGATAAGCCGTGCCTTGTTTGGTTAAACCATCAATGGCTGCAGCGTGGTATTTGCAATCGGTTTGAAACAAGGCAAGGGGCAGAGGTTGAGTCTTATCGATTTTAAAATCTGGATGGGCGATCCACACTCCTTTATCGCTTGCGAGCCAATAACCCTCTTCGCTATCAGGGGTTCGAGTGACAATCGCCGCGTCCAGTTTCCCGCTATCAAGTAGTGCTCTTAACCGAATGCTTGGTTCACTAAATATTTGTATCGAACAAGTTGGTTGGGCTTGCTGCAATACACGAATGACTTGAGGCAGAATATTGTCATTGTAGTCTTCTGGGCAGCCTAAGCGGAGGGGGCGCTTGTTCTCATATCGTTTCACTTGTTTCAGCGCTTGATTGTGCAAGCTGACCAATTGCTCGGCGTGAGAGCGTAGTGCTAATCCTGCTTCACTCAATACTAGGTTGCGACCTTCTTTTTCAAACAAGCTGACGCTGAGTTCGTCTTCTAACTTACGCATTTGTGCACTGAACGCTGATTGGGTGCGATTGATCTGCTTGGCCGCACGAGTGAAACTGCCCGTTTCGACAAAAGCTAGAAAGCTGCGTAACCCATCGATATCCATATCTAAAACTCATCCATCGTTTTTGTTGAAGTGTTCTATCAAAACTATCCGTTAGTCCCCTTAAATACAATCAGATATTGTGAATGGGTAATCAAAACACGAACCGCATGGAGGCGTCATGAAACTGTTTATTGCTAATCAAAACTACTCAAGCTGGTCACTGCGCGCATGGCTGATTTTTTCTCAATTCAAATTGGAGGTGGAAGTTACTAAGCTCAAACTTTTTACAGAGGGTTTCTACAATGCATTGGAGGGCATTACGCCAACGGCGAAAGTCCCTACCTTGGTGGATGATGACGTAACTGTGTGGGATTCATTGGCAATCTTAGAGTACGTCAACGAACAATATCTGCAGGGTAAAGCTTGGCCAAGTAGCACTGTGGAAAAAGCCAAAGCACGAGCCATCGCAGCAGAAATGCATTCGGGATTCTTTGACTTAAGAAATGAGCTACCCATGAACATTCGCGCTCTCAGAAAGGTGGAACTTAGTGATGGTGCACGAAAGGATATCGCACGCATTGATGCGATTTGGTCTGAACAGGCAGAACAATTCCCAAAAGGATGGTTGTTCGGTGAATGGTCAATTGCCGACGCCATGTATGCGCCCGTTGCGCTGCGCTTTAAAACCTACGGGGTTGAATTATCCGACGATGCAGCGGCCTATCAAAAGAAGGTGCTAGCAAGTACATCACTTCAACACTGGTTAGAAGACGCTAGTAAAGAGACCGATATTGTTGAAGAAGATGAAGCTGGAGATGAAATAGGCTGAATGTCCAATCCTAAGTCATTATATTCTATTTAAAAATGAAGCTGACTTTGCTTTTGTGGAGTTGGCTTTTTATTACACCTTACCATCCTTTTATCTGTTTAATCAGCTTGCATTTCTTAATGGTAATTCTTGCTACATCAAGATGTCAATGCAGAAAAGTCATATTTAAAATGCAAACCATTCATTTTACTCATGAGCATAAATCAATAATATTCCTGTGGTTATCAACGGGATGTTGGTTTTCATATCAAAAACACTTGTGGTGCGCTGGCTGAACTTGAGGTGCCTTTGATATGAGAATTAATCTGTTAAAGGAAACTATTTATGGCTCAGTTAGTCGATGAAATTGTATTTCAATCAGGGGTCAAACTGCATAATCGCATCGTGATGGCACCGATGACGATTCAGTCTGCCTTCTTTGATGGCGGCGTAACGCAAGAGATGATCAACTACTACGCGGCTCGTTCTGGTGATGCAGGGGCGATCATTGTCGAGAGTGCGTTTGTCGAGAATTACGGTCGTGCTTTCCCAGGTGCGCTCGGTATTGATACCGACAGCAAAATTGCTGGTTTAACTAAGCTTGCCGATGCGATTAAAGCAAAAGGCTCTAAAGCTATTCTGCAGATCTACCATGCGGGTCGTATGGCAAACCCTGAGTTCAATGGTGGGCACCAACCGATTTCTGCAAGCCCTGTCGCTGCGCTACGTGACAATGCTGAAACGCCACTTGAGATGACCAAAGAGCAGATTGAAGAGATGATCGAGCGCTTTGGTGATGCAGTAAACCGTGCAATCCTTGCAGGCTTCGATGGCGTAGAAATCCACGGCGCGAACACATACCTGATTCAGCAATTCTTCTCACCACACTCAAACCGTCGTAACGACAAATGGGGTGGCAACATTGAAAGACGTACTTCTTTCCCACTGGCTGTACTTGCTAAAACTAAGCAAGTGGCTGAGCAGCACAGCAAATCTGATTTCATCATCGGTTACCGCTTCTCTCCTGAAGAGATTGAACAGCCGGGCATCCGCTTTGATGACACCATGTTCCTGCTAGATAAGCTTGCGACTCAGGGCTTGGATTATTTCCATTTCTCAATGGGTAGCTGGTTACGTAACTCAATCGTCACGCCCGAGGATCAAGAGCCGCTAATCTACAAATACCGTAAGCTTCAATCTGAAACTGTTGCGAAAGTACCAGTGATTGGTGTTGGTGGTATTGCTCAACGCAAAGATGCAGAAAACGCACTTGAGCAAGGTTACGACATGGTTAGTGTCGGTAAAGGTTATTTGGTTGAACCTACTTGGGCAAACAAAGCGCTTAACGACGAAACCTGTGCCGAGTTCGCGGACATCGCGCAACAAGAAGCGCTGCAAATTCCAACGCCACTTTGGGAAATCATGGATTACATGATTGTGGACAGCTCAGCAGAAGCATTGAAGCACCAACGCATCAAAGAGCTGCAGAACGTTCCAATTAAATTTAACTCAGGTGAATACACGGCGTATGGTCGCGGTCACAATGGTGACTTGCCGGTCACGGTAACTTTCTCTGAAGATAAAATCCTCGACATTGTGGTGGACTCTTCAAAAGAATCGGACGGTATCGCAAACCCAGCATTTGAACGTATTCCTCAACAAATTCTTGATGGTCAAACACTGAACATCGACGTGATTTCAGGCGCGACAGTCAGCAGCCAAGCAGTACTGGACGGCGTATCAAACGCGGTTGATCTGGCGGGCGGCAACTCAGAAGCACTGCGCTGCAAAGCCAAAGAAGCGGTGGCATGGTCATCGAAAACCATCGAAGAAACCGTGGATATCGTGGTGGTTGGTGGCGGCGGTGCTGGTTTGAGTGCAACGTTAACGGCGCTAGATAAAGGTAAGTCGGTTATTTTGCTTGAGAAGTTCCCTGCAATCGGTGGTAACACTGTGCGTACTGGCGGTTGGGTGAACGCGGCAGAACCAAAATGGCAAGGTGATTTCCCAGCACTTCCTGGCGAAAAAGAAACCTTGATGCTGCTCGCGAAAACAGCTGAATCCGAGTTTGCGGGTGAGTACCTTGAAGATTTCAAAGTACTTAAAGCACAACTGGATGGCTACTTTACAGACCTTGAGAACGGCAAGCAGTACTTGTTTGATTCTGTCGAATTACACCGCATTCAAACCTACCTTGGTGGTAAACGTACCGACCTAAACGGTGAATCGATTTATGGTCAATACGATTTGGTTGAAACCCTAACAACTCGTTCTATGGAATCCATTGATTGGCTGAGTGAAAAGGGCATTGATTTTGACCGTAGCGTTGTTGAGATCCCAGTTGGTGCCTTGTGGCGTCGTGCACACAAACCTAAACGTCCAAAAGGCGTAGAGTTTGTCGACAAACTATCAAAACGCATCCAAGAGCAAAACGGTCGCATCATCACAGATACACGTGCAACGGATTTGATGGTTGATAACGGCAAAGTGGTGGGCATCAAAGCGGTTCAAGCGGACGGTACAGAACTTATCCTTCACGTGAATCATGGTGTGGTGTTGGCTTCTGGTGGTTTCGGCGCAAACACTCAGATGATCAAAAAGTACAACACATACTGGAAAGAAATCGCGGACGACATCAAGACCACAAACTCACCAGCATTGGTTGGTGACGGCATCGAAATTGGTGAGAAAGCAGGCGCAGAATTAGTTGGTATGGGCTTTGTGCAATTAATGCCAGTTGGTGACCCTAAATCAGGTGCGCTGTTAACTGGCCTGATTGTGCCACCGGAGAACTTTGTATTCGTGAACAAGCAAGGTAAGCGCTTTGTTGATGAGTGTGGTAGCCGTGACGTGCTTTCTGAGGCGTTCTTCGATAACGGTGGTCTGATTTACATGATTGCGGACGACAACATTCGTCAAACCGCAGCGAATACATCAGATGAAACCATCGAACGCGAAATTAAAGAAGGCATCATTATTCAAGCTGACACGCTAGAAGAGTTGGCAGAGAAAATTGGCGTTCCGACGCAAGAGCTAACTAATACCATCGCACAATACAACGCTTGTGTGGATGCAGGACACGATCCTGAGTTCCATAAGAGCGCGTTTGGTTTGAAAGTGGAAAAAGCACCGTTCTACGCGACGCCACGTCAACCTTCGGTTCACCACACAATGGGCGGCTTGAAGATTGATACTAAAGCACGAGTAATCGGTAAAGATGGCGAAGTTATTCAAGGTCTGTACGCAGCAGGCGAGGTAACGGGTGGCATCCATGCTGGTAATCGCCTCGGTGGTAACGCACTGATCGATATCTTCACTTATGGTCGCATCGCCGGTGAGAGTGCGTCTGATCTTGTTTAAGCACTCACTCAAAGAGCGAATTAGAGCAAGATAAGCAATCAATAAGAGGGGAGTGATGCTTCCCTCTTTTTCCGCGTTTAGCGTTTGGAGAAATCGATGAGCACGAATAAATACAGCGCCAGATTTCAGATGATGGGCACCTTTATTGATGTGGTGGTGTATCACTCGAACGGTGAGCAACTGATCAGAGAAGCCTACGCACAACTCGCTGATTACGCAGAGCGATTTACGGTCAATCAATCCGATTCTGAGTTGATGCGTGTAAACCAAAATGCGGGTATTGCACATGTTGGGGTAGCGCAGGACCTATTTGAACTGATTAAGCTGGCTAAACAGCACAGTGAAGACACAAGAAACCCTTTTAACGTTGCAGTCGGTCCACTTGTAAAAGCTTGGCGCATCGGTTTTAAGGATGCCAAAGTGCCGTCTCATGACGTGATTACCGACAAGTTATCTTTGGTCGATCCTACCAAGATCATTTTGAATGAAGATGACCACTCGGTGTTCTTAAGTCAAAAGAAGATGGAGATTGATTTGGGGGCGATTGCTAAAGGTTACTTCGCCGATCAGGTAAAGAACAAACTTGTTGAAGCTGGCGTGCGAAGCGGGTTTATTAGTTTGGGTGGGAACGTACTGACCATCGGTCATTCGCCAGAGAACAGTAACAAAGCATGGAATGTGGGCATTCAGAACCCATTATCAGAACGTGGTGATGTTGTTCGTGTTGTGCCTTTGCAAGGGCAATCAATGGTGACATCTGGCATCAACGAGCGATTTTTTGAGTTAAACGGACAGCGTTATCATCACTTGTTGGATGCAAACACAGGTAAGCCGATTTCGACAGATATAGCCAGTTTGACCATCATTTCAGAGCACTCAGTTGATGGTGAAATTTGGAGCACAGCGGGTTTTCTTTCTTCCGTTGCAGAATCCATTACCTATTTAAATAGTCAGAGCGGTATTGAGGCGGTAATAGTGTCAAAGCGAGGGGATGTGCACTGCACGAATGGTCTCGTTGACTATCGCGGATGTATATTACCAATAACATCTCTTTAAAGCCCACAGCTAATAACCAAAAAGCCCTTACATATTCTGATAATTTGGGCCATCGCCACCCTCCGGTGTACGCCAGCTGATATTTTGAGATGGGTCTTTAATATCGCAGGTCTTACAGTGTAAGCAGTTTGCAGCATTGATTTGGAATGTGAGCTTTCCATCGGTTTTAATTACTTCATATACCCCAGCTGGGCAGTAGCGTTGACTCGGCTCATCGAATTTTTCGAGATGTATGTCAATGGGTATATGTGGGTATTCTAGGTGGAGGTGACAAGGTTGGTTTTCCTCATGTTGGGTGCCTGATAGAAAAACAGAAGAGGGCTTGTCAAAGCTAAGAATGCCGTCTGGTTTTAGATAGGCAATAGGTGAACACTCGCGAGCTGGCTTTAATTGTTCATGATCCACAGATGAGTCTTTGATGGTCCATGGCAATGGCTTTTTAGCCAGCGGTAACCATACGTTGTGTTCGAACGTTGAAAGTGCTCCGCCAAGTAAACTACCAAATTTATGAATATTTGCCCCAAAATTGCGCGTTTCACAGAGTTCTTCATAAAGCCATGAGCCTTTAAAATGGCTGTGATAATCGGGCTCAGATCTTTCTAGAGTCATTGCTTCGACAACCGCCTCGGCCGCTAATAAACCTGATTTCATCGCGGTATGGCTGCCTTTAATTTTAGCGACATTCAGTGTGCCAGCATCACAGCCAATGAGCAGGCCTCCTGAGAATTGCTGTTTTGGTAGTGAAGAGAGTCCTCCTTTGGCAATGGCTCTTGCTCCGTAGGCGATCCGCTGCGCGCCAGTTAAGTGTTTTGCAATGGCTGGGTGATGTTTAAAGCGTTGAAACTCGTCAAAAGGGCTGAGATAGGGATTGCTGTAATTTAGATCAATGATCAAACCTACGGCGACCTGATTGTTTTCCATGTGATAAAGAAAGCCGCCACCAGTTGTATCGGATTGGTTTAATGGCCATCCGGTCGAGTGAATAACATTGCCGGTCTGATTTTCAGCATCTTGTGGTAATTCCCAAATTTCTTTCAAGCCGAGGGCATAATGTTGTGGTTGTTTATCATGATCCAAACTGAATTGGTGGATAAGTTCTTTCCCTAGGTGACCTCTACACCCCTCTGCAAAGACGGTATACCTGGCCTTGAGCTCGATACCCGATTCGTAATTCGTTTTTTTCGCACTTTGTTTGTCTAATCCCATGTCACAGGTATTAACACCTGTAACTGAGCCGTAAGAATCATAGTTAATGCTTGATGCCGCAAACCCAGGGTAAACCTCAACGCCAAGAGATTCTGCTTGTTTAGCTAACCAGCGACATAAATTCCCTAAGCTAATGACATAGTTATTGTCATCGTTGTGCATTGGGTTGGGTGTTAGAAAATGCGGTACTTGAATGTGGTTAAGGTCAGTGGTTAAGTATAACAATGCGTCTTGTTGTACAGAGGCAGAAAGTGGCGCATTCATGTTTTGCCAATCAGGAAAGAGTTCATCGAGCGCACGTGTTTCAAATACCGCACCAGATAAAATGTGTGCACCCACCTCAGAGCCTTTTTCGATGACACAGATGGAGAGAGGGCCTTGCTCTCGCTCTTGACTTAATTGCGCTAATCGACACGCAGCACTAAGGCCGGCGGGACCCGCTCCAATGATGACCACGTCAAACTCCATGCATTCTCTTTCCATGTTCTGCTTCCTATAGGTTCAGCGCTTTACCTTTACTTATACCTTTAGATAAAACGTTCATTCTCATGTGCACGACCTGTATAGATAACTATAGTCCAGTTGACGTAAACGTAAACTAAACTAAGCTCAATGGTAGAAAGCCGTTTTGCGTTTTCTGGCACTATTTTTTGATGCTATCTATTGATATTGATGCTGTTTGCAGTTTGTTAGTGACAATGTCACATCTATGAGTGCCATTGGCTAATTATCGAAAACCATTAATATCGAAAACCATTAATATCTAACGAATGGATTCGTTTTGGTGAACACTTTGGAGGGAACATGAAAGTACTGGTTGCGATTAAACGTGTCATTGATCCCTACGTGAAAGTTCGGGTGAAATCGGACGGTTCTGGCGTAGAAACGAATAACGTTAAAATGGCGATGAATCCGTTTTGTGAAATCGCAGTGGAAGAATCGGTTCGGCTCAAAGAATCGGGCGTCGCTGATGAGGTAATTGTCGTTTCGATAGGGGAATCAAGTTGTCAGGAGCAGCTACGGTCGGCGTTAGCTTTAGGTGCTGACCGTGCGATTCATATTGATGTAGAACATGTTCCTGAACCGCTTGCCGTCGCGAAGTTGCTTAAAGCAGTGATGGAACAAGAGCAAGCAAAACTGGTGTTGCTAGGTAAACAGTCTATTGATACGGACAACAACCAAGTCGCCCAAATGCTGGCCGCGCTAACACAACGTCCGCAAGGAACATTTGCGTCAGAAATCCGCGTTGAAGGAGACACAGTATTTGTCACTCGAGAAATTGACGGTGGCCTTGAGACCTTAAAACTCGATCTTCCGGCGATTGTCAGTACCGACTTACGATTAAATGTTCCACGCTATGCTTCACTTCCAAACATCATGAAAGCCAAGAAAAAAACGCTGTTAGTTGTCACTCCCGATCATTTTGGTGTGAAGTTAGAAAATCGCCAACAAGTATTAGAAGTGATGCCACCGCCTGAGCGTAAAGCCGGAGAAATGGTCGCAAATGTCAATGAGCTGGTGGATAAACTTAAGAACGAAGCGAAAGTGATATAAGGGGACGACGATGGATAACATACAGCGAGCGACCTTAGTGATTGCTGAGCACGACAATCAGTCTGTGTCGGTGGACACATTACGTACCGTAAACGCGTCGTCTCAAATCCAACATGAGGGTACATCACTACCCGTCACCGTGTTATTGGTTGGCTATCAAAGCGGCGCGGTGTTAGAGCAGATAAAATGCGCGCACGGCGTCTCGAATATCATCGCGATCGATGCCAAAGAATACCAACACGCATTAGCAGAAAACCTAGCGGAACTCATTGCAGAAATCGGCAAAAACTATTCGCACATATTGACCCCATCAACGACGTTTGGCAAAAACCTTATGCCTCGTGTTGCCGCACTTTTGGATGTCGGTCAACTGTCTGATGTTATTGCCATTGAGTCTTTAGATACGGTAGTACGACCAATTTACGCGGGAAACGCGTTAGCCAGAGTGCGCTCAGACGATACAATCAAAGTAATGACGATTCGGAGTTCCGCTTTCGATGCGGTAGCGGTGTCTGATGCACCTGTCGTCGGGCATGTTACGATGGCTGAGAAGATTATTGCAGCCGCGCACAGTATGGTTGTATCACAGCAAAAAGTAGAGAGCGAGCGCCCAGAACTGCCAGCCGCGAGTGTCGTGGTATCGGGCGGTCGAGGGTTAGGTAGCAAAGAGAATTTTGCGTTAGTGGAGCAATTGGCGGATAAACTGGGTGGTGCCATTGGGGCATCGCGTGCGGCGGTAGATGCAGGCTTTGTATCAAATGACTTACAAGTTGGGCAGACGGGTAAAATCGTAGCACCTCAGTTATACATTGCCGTTGGGATCTCCGGTGCAATTCAACATTTAGCAGGGATGAAAGATTCAAAAGTCATCGTTGCGATCAATAACGATCCTGACGCACCGATTTTTCAAGTCGCAGACTACGGGCTAGTCGGCGACTTGTTTGAAATCATGCCAGAGTTACTAGACAAGATTTGAAGACAGTTCTAGTAAAGCTGTAATATTAAATAGGGCTTCCAATCGGAAGCCCTGATTTTATAAGTTAATTGTTGCGATTTCAGGCAACGCTAGGCTTTTGTAAGTGTTCCGCCAAGAGCTTGGTGAATCGTGCTGCCTCCCCGCCAGTACAGGCTCTATGGTCGAATGTGATAGACAGAGGCATTGCTTTGACAGTCATCGCTTGTCCTTCACGAATCACCACTTTTTCAATGATGCGACCAGCCCCAACG
The DNA here is from genome assembly GCF_003544875.1 of Vibrio alfacsensis. NCBI lineage: Bacteria > Pseudomonadati > Pseudomonadota > Gammaproteobacteria > Vibrionales > Vibrionaceae > Vibrio > Vibrio alfacsensis. The sequence continues at coordinate 980,081 of NZ_CP032094.1, read as the reverse complement.
ATTGTAACTTGAGGTGGTGTGACAACCGGTGTGGCATAAATGCCCGCAATTGCCCCAAAATTAGAAAGCGTTATGGTTGCGTGCTGAAGTTGCTCTCGACCTATCTTTCGTTCTCTGATCCCTTTTACCGTTTGATCTAACCATTGGCGAACTTCTTGTGGTTCATATTCGTCAGCATGACGTAGGACTGGCACGTAAAGTCCGTGACGACTGTCCACAGCAACCCCAATGTTGACGGTACTGTGGACGCAACGTGTCATGGTTTCAGCATCGAACCAAGCGTTCATTGCGGGTTCTTCTAAACACGCGTGAACAATCGCTTGTACGAGGCGAATACTGATGTCTTCGTTGGGTTTCCATCCGTCTAATACCGCTTCCTCCGTAATAGTGACGGCCGCCACATTGTGATGGGACTCGGCCATTGTGGTCACCATAATACGGCGAGCACCTTTCAGCACTTCTGTTCCGGGCCGCTGCTTGCCCGCTTCGTCGTAGATATCGGCATCAACAATGAGCCCGCTTGGGCCGCTGCCTTTGACAAGGGTTAGATCAACACCGAGCTTTTTCGCTAATAACCGAGCGGATGGTAGAGCAGTGATCAGGTTGTTCGATGAAAGATTATGTTCACCACCAATCCAAAAATCATCGACATTCACACTATGTGCATGTTGAGAGACATTGCCGACAACGGTCGCCGCATCTGCATTTTTTTTGCTTTCAGATGCTATCTGCTCACCTGTTTCATCAATTTCAAGCAACAGCGCACCGATGTTAATGACATCACCTTCCTCACCGTGGCGACTGATAATTCGACCGCTATACGGCGCAGGCACGTCGACGGTGGCTTTTGCGGTTTCGACCGTGAGTACAATTTGGTCTAGCTTAACGCTATCGCCAACATTAATATGCCATTTTACTATTTCGGACTCAGCGAGGCCCTCTCCAAGATCGGGTAAGTTAAAGGTTTTCATTTCCAATCCTCCATGAGCTCTCGGGCTGCGATGACGATGTCTTCTTCCTGAATCATGTAATAGTCCTCATTGCGGTAATAAGGCATGATGGTATCCATACCGGTAACGCGTTTGGGTGGTGCCTTGAGTAGACACATCGCATGTTCCGCAGTGCGAGCCAGTAATTCGGCGCCGACACCACAGGTTTTGCTTGCTTCATGAACCACAAGTAAACGTCCGGTTTTTTCCAATGAACGGAAGATAGTCGCGGTATCAATGGGTTTGATGCTCGCTAAGTCAATAACCTCAACTTCAATACCTTGGCGGGACAACGATTGGGCTGCTTGAAGAGATTCCACAACGCACGCGCCCCAAGTAACCAACGTCACGTCACGGCCCTTGCGTAGCGTAAAACACGTATCTAAAGGCAGCGCTTCACCGTTATCGATCACGTCCGACTTCACAGTGCGGTAGATTCGCTTGGGTTCAAAAAACATGACCGGATCGTTACTTCGGATTGCGGCAAGCAACAACCCATAAGCGCGCTGTGGGGAAGAGGGAATCACCACTTTAAAACCTGCGGTATGAGCGAACAGCGCTTCAACACTCTCGGAATGGTGTTCAGGAGCGTGGATTCCGCCACCGAAAGGTGCACGAAAGACAGCAGGGCAGGTGAGACGACCACGAGTACGGTTGCGTATTCGAGCTGCATGACACATCAGATGCTCTAACGCAGGGAAGACGAAACCTTGAAACTGGAATTCAGCAATAGGGCGCAAGCCTTGCGTTGCCATTCCGACCGTAACGCCGCCAATTAACGCTTCCGCGAGTGGCGTATCGATCACTCGTCTTAAGCCAAACTTCTGTTTTAGACCAACGGTTGCACGAAATACCCCACCGTTATCACCGACATCTTCACCCAACAAAACCACACTTGGGTCACGTTCCATTTCGTGGTGCAGTGCGAGGTTTATTGCTTCAACTAACGTGAGTTCAGCCATGTTTTCCTCCCTGCATGCGCATTGCTTTATTGATCAGTGCATCTCTTTGAGCATGAAGCTCCTGAGGTAAAGACTCGTAAAGGAAATCAAAGCCAGTTTCTGGCGATTGATGTTGCATGTTGAGGTAGTTTTGGACGGCCTCTTCAACTTGTTGTTTACAATGTTCTTGCCATGCTTGCTCTTTTTCATTACTCCAAAGGCCTTGCAGAGTTAGGAACTTTTTCAAGCGATGAATCGGCTCATATCGCCATGCGGTTTGGACTTCATCTTCATTTCGGTAACGACTCGCGTCGTCAGCGGTAGTGTGGTCACTCAAGCGGTAACTGATTGCTTCTATGAGCGTGGCACCTTTGCCTTTTCTGGCTCTTTCTAGTGCGCTTTGGGTTGCGTCATACACCGCAACGACATCATTTCCATCCACGGTTATTCCGGGAATACCGGCACCGTTTGCTTTCTCGGATAAAAATTCCGCCGCGCATTGGAGGCGACGAGGAACCGAGATCGCCCATTGGTTATTGTTAACAACAAACACTAACGGGATATTCCAAGCGCCAGCGCAGTTGATGGATTCAAGAAAATCGCCTTTAGAGGTTGCACCATCACCACACATCACGAGTGCTGCTTCATGATTCCCTTGGATTTTTAAAGCAGATGCAACGCCCACAGCGTGTGTACATTGAGTAGCAATGGGGACACAGAATGGTAAATCACGACTAGGAATAGGGCTATTTTCAGGTGAAAAATCACTGCCGCGTTCATCACCGCCCCAATATTGCAGGTTTTTTTCCATTCCAATCCCCCGACACCACATTGCGGGCATGTCTCTATAATAGGGTATGAATACATCACGGGATTTCAACGCTCGACCAACCGCAATGCCGATGGCTTCAGCGCCTAGGTGTGAGGGGTAGGTGCCCAATTTACCAGTGCGTTGCAGAGCAACGGCTTTATTGTCGTAAGTTCGAGTGAGTACCATATCGCGGTAAAACCCAACTAACGTTTCTAAGTCAGCCCAATAGGGCAGTTGGCTGACAAGGTTTCCATCATGGTCGATAAACCGATGCATGGATAATGCCTGAACGTTCATCTCAAGCTCCTTTTGACACTGCAGATCTTATGGATCGCAGCTGATCATTGTTAATGCAAAGCCTGCGTGGTAATCAGGCTTTGATATCAGCGCAAAAGGTCATACCTAGGATTGCCGTTATATTGAAAGTCACCTCTCATTCGTCTTTCTAGCAAAACTGTGTTCTGGTAAAACGCCAGGCGTTGTTCGTAATGACTGTCTACACCGCCCAATCCAGTGATGAATCTTGGTATAACCAGATACATTAAGTGTAAACAAAGTGTTAAATTATGCTGCAGGTAGTGTTTTAATATGTAGTAAAGTTTTGCTTACACCCTAACTTTGTAGGATAAACTTCTACTTATAGCTGTACTTAGTTTTCAAGTTGAATGGTTTCACTGGGTTTGACAAGAAATTTGCAACAAAATTAGGTGAGAAATCCATCGTATCAATGTGCATTCTATTCATCTTACGGAGTCAGATACCTTGAAGTTGGCAAGGTATGTAGGTAGTGTGGCGGCATAGTGATACTCATGGAGAAATTATGTACCACATTCACGTTTATTTTCCTCTTCAGCAGAAAGAAAAAGCACAATCTTTAAATGATCTGATTCGCCAACAACGTCAAGATGTGGCTCAAGTATTCCCACTGGTGTGCAAGTTGGTGGGTCCACACAAGATGCCAATGTTTGAACTGCATGCGCAATCTGTCAGTGATGAATTGGTCGCATGGCTTGATTCCGTTCGCGGCGAATTTTCCGTACTTATCCATCCTGTCACAGAGCAAGAACTTCGTGATCATACTGAGAGCGCTATTTGGCTAGGTCGTGAATTGGGCGTTTTCGAAGAAAAGCTTGATGTGTAATATCATCCAAACGGTTCTAAATCCTGCCATATCGCTTTAGCTAAAGTCATATCGTTTGAACTACAATAATATCGATTGAACTTCGGTCAAATAGCTTCAACCCAAGTGACGTAACTGCGCACAAACGCTCTTTTACATATCATATTTCACATATATAGAGGCTACAGTAGAAAGAAATCTATATTATGAGCGTATAGGTCACTTGGGTGTACGCTCCTTTCTTTAAAGCCGTTTAGATACGCAAGTTTTCCCATCCTGTGCTAAAACTTAATGGTACTTATTCGAGATAAACGAGTTGAATATTCGTTGTAAAAATGAGTGTTTAACTATGCATTACCGTGATTCAGCCTAGGTGGAAAGGGCTTAATGATATCGGGTATAAAATAACAACGAGAAGTAAAAGCGAATAAGTTTATCAGGGAAGTGCAGTTTACGACCCCTAACGCCGTTGGCAGTGGAAACGTAAATTTTGAGGGGGGAGAGTATGTTAACACTACTCTTAGTCGCACTGTCTTTGTACATATTTTGGTTGCTGTTTCGTAATGGCCCCGCTTTTGCTGAGCGTGCGCCGAATAAAAAACGTAACTGGGTGGGCCCTACGGCCAATCAAGAAGAGTGGCAAGGCTATTGTTCTGAGGTCTTTCAGCCATTCAGTTCTCAAACCACTTTCTATGCTATCGCGTACTTTGCTAACTTTGTTGCTGCCGCTAATGCGATTTCTTGGTCGATTATTTATGAGGGTGATTACCCCATTATTATGAGTCGTTTTGGGAGTTATTTTATCCTAAATACCCATGATGCCTTGTTGATTGCCGGTTTTGTTGCCTTAGCTTGCTTTATTATTAATTGGCAACTGGCAGTACACTGTGCCGGAATTTTAAGTCAATATTTGGTAAGAGTTCTTATCATCAGTCGGACTCGATTCGTCGCGATCAGTTTGGTATTTTGCAGCTATTTTGCCTATTTATTGACGGTCGGGATTTTTGGCTTTTCCACGATGGCTATTCCATTTGGCAGGGCTTAAAGTTTACGCCAGTCTTCTTGCTATTGGCTTTGCTGCTCGCGTTTGTGCTCCCATCTATGAAGAAAGAATCTACCGATAAAGGCTAAAGTAAATACGCGGTCAAGGCTTATTTATGAGAGGTTTTCTTATGAGGAGAGTTGCTTATTAAGAGGTTTGCTTATAAATAAGGCGCCCTAACACAATAAAGGTGCACTGCCGTTGTAGTAATTCCGTTGGGGTTGAGGTAGCATTGCCGACCTTTTTTGTCAGTGGGAGGACTTATGTATATTGGCTTTGACTACGGCACCGCAAATTGTTCGGTGGCGAAAATGGAACAAGGTGAGCCACAACTGCTCAACCTAGAGGGTAATAGCCCTTACATACCTTCCACCTTAGCGGCACCAACGCGAGAATCTGTTTCCGAGCACTTATTTCGTCACCGCAGCATCAAGCCTTTTGATCAGGTGGGTGAGCAAGTGTTGCGCCGTGCAATTAACTTTAACCAAGAAGAGAGCATAGAACTCGAACCTGAAGACATCGCCTTTGGACAAGCGGCTTTGAATCAATACTTGGCTGACCCGCGTGATATTTATTACGTGAAATCACCAAAATCATTCTTAGGGGCCTCAGGTTTACGTGATGTTCAGCTGAGTTTCTTTGAAGATCTGGTCTGTGCGATGATGGACAACATCAAATCGCAAGCTGAAAATCATGCGCAACAAGTAATTTCTGATGCGGTGATTGGGCGTCCAATTAACTTTCATGGTCGTGGTGGTGATGCGGCCAATATTCAAGCGGAAAATATTCTGCTAAGAGCGGCAAAGCGTGCTGGTTTTAAGAACATCGAATTCCAATTCGAGCCCGTTGCAGCGGGTCTTGAGTACGAAGCTACGCTTTTAGAAGATAAAACCATTCTGGTCGTGGATATCGGCGGTGGTACAACAGACTGTTCGTTGATTCAAATGGGGCCCTCTTGGCGTGGGAAAGCGGATCGTACGGCAAGTTTGCTAGCGCATAGCGGTCAACGTGTTGGTGGTAACGATCTGGATATCGCACTGGCATTTAAACAGTTGATGTTTCCATTTGGTATGGAGAGCAAAATGGAGTCTGGCATTATGATGCCAACCACTCAATTTTGGAATCCAATAGCCATCAATAACGTTGAAGCGCAGAGTGATTTCTATTCTCGTGAAAACTTAGCTGCCTTGAAGCTTTTACAAAAACAAGCGCAGGAGCCTGAAAAGCTTACTCGTTTGCTTGAGGTCTATCACGAATCTTTGGGTTACAACATCGTTCGTCGTGCTGAAGAGGCGAAGGTGGCCCTGTCTGATCAAGCGTCATACCGAGCTGGCATCAATTTGTTATCAGAGTTGATTGAAGTCGATGTTCAGCGTGATGAAATGATTGAAGCGATTGAATCACCAAAAAGCAAGATGACGGCATTGGTGACAGAAGCCATTGAGCAAGCAGGAATAAAACCTGATGCCATCTTTATGACAGGCGGTTCTGCGCGTTCTCCTATTTTGCGTGATGCAGTACAAACGGTATTGCCAAATATTCCCGTTGTCAGTGGCAATTACTTTGGCTCAGTAACGGCAGGATTGGCTCGTTGGGCTGAAGTGTGTTTTAAATAATTCAAGCGTGCGATTTGCAAAGCCCTGTTCTTAAACGAGCAGGGCTTTTTTGTCGGTGATTTTACGTGCTACTTTTGTGGATTATTGCCACAAAGTGATTACCTATTCTGCGTTCGTTTTGGGTTAACGCAATTATGACAGTAATCTTAGTAAGGATACGGTATTCTCTCGCACCTTTATCATTGCCTGAAGTGCCGAATTGACGGGGCTTCAAGGAAAATCAAGAAATTCCAAGAATGAAATACGAACAACAAGTCGGATATCGATACCCAAAAGGTCGATTCGCTATGGTGAGTGTCTATGCATTCACAGGCGCTGCAATTTTAGCATCGACGATTTTTTCTCTTTTACTGTTTTTGTCGATTGATGACAACCCAATGATGCAAACGCTATTTGGTGGTTTGGCTATCATTTTCGAAGCCGGTAAGTTTTACGCGTGGTATGAATACGGAGAGCGTCGTGCTCATCGAAATTATACCGGAGCCATTACTGCACTCGTGTTCTATTTGGTTCTTGCGGCTATCTCCATCGGTGGCAGTATTGGTGGTATCAATAGTGCAACGAATACGGCACAAAGCCACATTTCGGTCGAGCAGGCGAAAGTCGAATCGTATAACCGTCAAATAGCTGCGATCGACAATCAAATCGAGCTAAACAACATGGCGGCGCAAAAGTACATTGAAATGGAACGCATTGCGACGGGTGTCACGCGTATTCAAGAGCAAAACAAAACGCTACGTGAAGAGCAGCAACGCCTTGCAATGGAACGTGATAGTTTGCCACCAGTGGCTCAAGGTTCGGTCATTGGCTTGATTGATAGCTTAGCAAAAGCATTCGGCACAACGTCATCTCAAGCTCAACTGGGGTTGGTTGTGTTCCTTTCAATATTACTGGACTTCTTTGCCGCTTTCTTTGTTGGTTTGATTGGTGAAGAGCAACGTTTCCGTCATTATTACCGTCGTCATGGTGGCATTACGCTAGCAACGGTACGTGATATTGAGATGGAGCCAGCAGGTTATTTGCCCCACATTAAAGAGGACGAAACCTCTGACTTGCAACACGAAAGCGTTGAGCCAGAAGCACCCAAAACCTTGTTTGAACAAGTGAGCGACGCACTAAAAAACCACCAAGTGACGTGCACCAAAAAAGCGGTAGCCAAACAGTTCAGACTTTCTTCAGAAGAGGTCGATAAGATATTTGAAGAGTTAACCGAACTGGGTTTAGTTGGTAAGAAAGCGAATAATCATTATCACTGGATTGGTCAAGCGGAAGCAGCTTAACGGCAAGATATTAAAAAGAGCATCACTTCATAAAGTGGTGCTCTTTTTTTATCTTAAATATGTTCGATCTTAAGTCGCTTAGTCGTCAGATAGTTCTATTTCTTTTGCAAGATTTTTACCACCACTCACTACGCCTTCAACTTCGACCGTCGCACCATCTAAGTTTGATTCTTGAATGCCGGTGATTTGTGTATCGTCATCGATCATTACGGTTTTTGTTTGAAAATCTGGTACATGCTCTGCTTGGCATGAAAGCACAAAGCTGCGAGTATCGGCATCATAACTATTGACTAAGCCAGCGCACTCAAAAGATTCAAGTCGCTCTGGAGCAGTATCCGTTTGAGTTGCCGCAAAGCTAGCTGAAGAAACACAAGCGCCGAAAAGTAAGAATAGTGGCAGTGTGATTTTACGCATCATTTAATCCTTCATTTGGTTGTACGTATTTAAAATAGGGTAGTTGAGAAAGTATCAATCCGCACATGAAAAAAGCACCACGCGTGTGGTGCTTTGATAGGGGTATTAATCGTCAGCTTCCCAAGCTTCTACTTCAAGGGCGACTTTTTGGCCATTGATAGTAATACCTTCAACTTCAACTTTTCATTGTTTAGATTGTTGAATGATAGGTTATCCTCAAATACAGCATTACTCTTGTTGATAGTAATGTTGCGACAATCAACGCCGTGATTTTCATTCGGGCTTAGATCTTCAATATCAAATGATGCACTAACGCCAACAGGGTGCTCAGAGTAATTGACGACTAAGCCTGAACATTCAAATTCGTTCTGTTCCCATAGGTCATCATTGTCATCACCGGTGTTTTCAAATTCAACTTCTAGAGCAACAAGTTGTCCTGATTTGTTGGAATATACGACTTCCACTTCACCGCCTAGTTTTAGATTTTGCTTTGAGCCGTCTTCAAATTGCGTGATAGGACTAACCGTGAACGTACCGCGGCTATTTAACTCAAATGCACTCTTGTCTTTGCTTACCCAAGTAACGATGCCTTCTACTTCGTTTTCACCGATTTGATTGTCATATCCATCAATTTCTACTTCGGTAGCAATAAATTTTTTACTGCTTTCATCGAACGTACCTTCAACTTCAACCCAAAGGCCATTAGTTAGGTTATCTATGTTCGAGTAAGAAATTGTAATTGCACCGATTTTGAATGTATTGTCATTCGCATTGATGCTAGATACTTGGCCTTCGATTTCATCAACACGTACACCGTCCATATCAAACTTGATCACAGAAAGCACTTTGTAACTTTGGTTGCCATTTTCTGCAGTTGGAGCAACAGGAAGACTGGAGACCATAACCCAGTCATTCAAACCAATTTCTGAACTTAAACCAGCAAAATGAAGTTCGAGTCCGTTGATCGTGAATGTATTTTTTACATGATCTATTGCGGTGATTTCACCCGTCATTGTTGGCTCTAGAGTCACAGTAGCCGTCTGTTTTACTGCTGACGTATCTACTTGAACTGTCATATCTTTCAAGCTTGATAAAACAACGAAATTTGATACTTGCTCATTGTTAAACATAGCTTTACCAACGACAAACTCACGACCATTAACCGTGATCGAATTCTTGGCTGTATTAACAGCATCGATAGAGCCGGTTACTGTATTTACCTTGGCTGGTGGCGTCACTGAACCACCATTGTTGTCATTATTGCCACCACCAGAACCGCCGCCACAACCAGACAACGCAAGACCTACAGCAGAGACAAGTAACAGTTTTTCATGATATCGACCTAAATTTGAAAGCTTATTTATTAATTTGGTTGTATCTTATGTTTCATATCGTGAAGTGTTCGTGAAGAAACGTGAGCCCTATGAAAATTTTAATTGTTGATGATAACCACAATGTTTCCGAAACCATTGCGGATTATCTAGAGCTCGAAGGAATGACAATTGATTGCGCTTATCATGGAGAGGCTGCGCTAAATTTAGTTAAAGAAAACCATTACGATGTCATTATTATGGACATCATGATGCCAAAACTTGATGGCATCAGTACGGTACAAAAACTCCGTCAGGAGCAGTTGTGCGGTACGCCGATTCTATTCTTAACCGCTAAAGATACGTTGGATGACAAAATCGCAGCTTTTCATGCGGGTGGTGATGATTACCTAATGAAGCCATTTGCTATGCAAGAGCTCAGTTTACGAGTACATGCACTGGCGAACCGTGGTCCAAGACAGGATATCGGAACACTGAAGTTTGCGGATATTCAGTTAGATGCTCGCACCGATCAAGTGACCAGAATGGGGCAGATGATTAAATTGAGCCGTATTCAAACCAAAATTCTAAAGTTACTCATCAAGCGAGCGCCTGCAACCGTTTCTCGCAATGAAGTGATTGATAACGTTTGGGGTGATGAACCTCCTGGTAGCGATGCGCTGCGCAGTCATATTTATGGCTTGAGAACTGCCTTAGATAAAGGCTTTGATGAATCCCGATTAGAGACTATTCATGGACAAGGTTACCGACTCAAAGCATGACGAATACCCAAGTATTTATCGCAAAATACGTTGGGGTTTTGGTCTGATGACATTTGTCATGTTCACGCTGTTTTGGTCGTTGATCTACGTGGCAGAAAACAAGTTAGAAATTCTGAGTTTGCATCACTGGCTGGATACCGAAGCAGCGCTGTATCAAGAAAATTACAAAGAACTTGGTTGGGATGCGCCATTGCCGAATGTGCTGGAGTTTGACTCGTACTGGAGTGAGGCTCCAACGCCAAGTTGGATGTTATCATTTAAGAAACCCGGGTTTTATGAATACCTCTTAGGTTCCGAGGATAAGCATTTCGTTGTATTTGACCACCCTTCAGGTGAGGGGGTGATGTACATCGTTTTCCAGGATGACTCCGATGACTATTTGGATGAATACGAGAGCTCGTTGCACCAAGTGACGTTGGTGTTAGGTGGCATGTTTTTGCTCATTATTATGGCGTACAGTATTTATATGGTGCGCAGTTTGTCTCGTCCATTATCCCAAATTGAAGATAAGATTGGCAAAATGCCGCCAGATCAGCCAGTGTTCCAAATTGATACCAAATTCAGTGAAACGCGCCATATCGAACAAACGCTATTGAGTAGCAAAGTTGATATCGCGGCTTTCTTTCGTCGCGAACAAGAATTTAGTCGATTTGCCTCTCATGAACTGCGCACGCCAATTATGGTCATTCAAGGCTCTACTGACATCTTAGCCAAGGTGCCAGATCAGCCAAGAGTTGCGCAAAAAGCGATTGCTCGTATGCAAAGTGCATGTGAAGACATGCGTATACTGACAGAAGCGTTCTTATTACTTGGTAAAGAGAAAGTTGAGCCACAACATTATGGTGAGCATGCTTTGAACCATTGTTTACGTCACCAATTGAATGAACTGGCGCCATTGTTTGCAAGGCAAGATTCCTCCTATGTATTGTCGGAAGTTCAGAGTGGCGTTGTGTATGCACCAGAGAGTTTCGTGACGATAGTCATTAATAACCTGATAAAGAATGCATTTAGCTATAGTATCGGGGACATAGAAATTGAGTTGAATGGCACACGACTAACCATCGCAAACCGCCACGATGGCAATGAAACTTACAATGCAGGTTATGGTTGTGGGTTGGTGATTGTGCAGCGCATATGTGAAAGAATGAGTTGGTCATTTTTACTGGAAGACGATGGCATCAAATTTACTGCGATTGTGGATTTTACTAAACAGTCATAACGCTATCTCGACTAACTATCTCTCGACTAACTATCCGTTTTAAACTAAGCCAGAGCATCGCCTCTGGCTTTTTCGTCGAGTGCTCGCGTTGAGGTATGTTTTCATATTGAGGATTTACGGAAAGATACTCTAGGAATGATGTGCGTTGTAAAATTATGAGCGAACACCAAGTTTCATCTTAACTGCATGATAATATTCGTTAATGCGCTACATGGATTAATTTTTCGTTAGCGCCACGCGACGAATGTATAAAAAGCAATATCATGGACGAGAAATGAAACTGAAATACTCTTTAATTACAGCATGCTTGTTTTCAAGCTCTGCGTTTTCTAGTGACGGGCCCAAAAATATCATCTATATGATTGGTGATGGAATGGGCCCTGCTTTTACTACCGCCTATCGTTATTATCATGATAATCCAGATACCAAAGAAATTGAGTCGACGATTTTTGATTCTATTTTAGTGGGTATGGCAAAAACCTATCCAGATGACGATACCGTAGTCACAGATAGTGCAGCAAGTGCAACGGCGCTAAGCAGCGGCATCAAAAGCTATAATGGAGCGGTCGCCGTCGATGTGGAGAAAAAACCTGTCAAAACCATGCTAGAAATGGCAAAAGAGCAAGGAATGGTGACCGGCTTAGTAGCAACGTCACAAATTAATCATGCGACACCAGCAAGTTTTGCCGCACACAATGAGTCGAGAAGGAACTACGATGAAATTGCGGATGATTATATTGATAATAAAGTGAACGACCAACTTCCGGTTGATCTTTTACTGGGTGGCGGCGTGCGTTATTTTGAGCGTGAAGACCGTAATCTAGTGGAAGAATTCCAACTGCAAGGGTATCAGTATGTTTCTGATTTTGATGCATTGCCATCTTTGCAAACGCTTCCGGCTATAGGGTTGTTTGCGGATAAAGCATTTCCTTTTGCATTGGATGAAAACCCCAATCGTCTAGAGGTCATGACTAATAAAGCACTTTCTCTGTTGCAGCGCCAAGATACAGGATTTTTCGTGATGATTGAGGGCAGCCAAATCGATTGGTGTGGGCATGCAAACGACATTGCATGTGCGATGGCTGAAATGGATGATTTTGCTAAGTCAATTGCACTGGCGAAAGCTTACGTAGATGCCCATCCTGATACACTGCTCGTCGTTACCGCTGATCATTCGACGGGTGGCTTAACGATTGGTGCGAACGGAAAATACAAATGGAATACGGATGTCATTAAAGGCGTTCGCCAAACCGCATGGCCCCTAGCAATGTCACTTGCTAAAGCGAACGATATGCAAAAAACATGGCGTGAGTCCGTAGATTGGGCGTTGACCGAGGAACAAATTCAGCAGTTGGTGACCGCTAAAAAAAGTGAAGAGCCAGCTGTCGCGCTTTACCGCCAAGTTAAAGCGATCATCAACCAACAGAGCTATACAGGTTGGACAACGAAAGGGCATACGGCGGTAGATGTGCAAGTGTTTAGCTATGGTAATGGTGCTGACGTTTTTGTTGGTTCGCAAAATAATACCGATATCGCGAAGAAGTTAATTGGATTCATTCAATAGAGGGAAAGAAGAGAGTTATCATCTTGTTAGTTGATAGGAAAATCTCGTCTTTCAATCAGTGTCAGTGGTCAAGTTGAACAAAAAAAGCGCCTCAGCAATGACTGAGGCGCTCTTATTTGGTGGATTAGCCAACGTCTTTTGTTAGAGATTTATTGTGCACGGAATTTCCCGCTATTAAGTTCAATTTTCGACGCTTTTACTCGGCTGTCTGCGTTTAAGTAATCGCTGATAGCTAGAAGATCTTGGCCGTCAGAGGCGCGAAATACCGCGGATTCACCTTGTGCGAAAACCACGTCGAGTTTAAGTGCTTTGGCGACTGATTTAGCGTCTGCAGGGTTTTTAACGGTCACAAAGATAAGGCCAGTGGCTTTAGATACGTTACTAAACGCATTCTTAAACACCTCATCACCGGCGTGCAGTTCTGCCGCTTCAGACAAATTGTTTACTGATAGTTTGCGATAGTCTTGTCCATTGATCTCAACGGCATCAGAGGCAATAAATAGATCTGGTGACGGCTGCTGTGCTAATTGCTGATCGGCGCTTGCTGTTGCCGCAACCGTAGACAGAGCCAGAATAGAAAATGTCATAAATTTCATGCGAATGACTCCTTAGTGACCAAAGATACGCATTGACCAGTTTTTGATAACACCCGGTTTTGCGTTGTTTGCCATCGGTACATCGTAGATAGCAGAAGAGTTAAAGTAGGCAATGAATGAGAATACTTCATCACCGTTGGTGTCGATAGCACGCAGTGTCCATTCACCTTTTGCGTTCTCACCATAAAATTGGTTGGAGAGCATCAGTTGATCTTCATAGCCTAAGATGCTCGAATCGAGTGATTGACCAACTAAGCCGTTGCGTGGCGTTTGCAAGACCGAGCGTGTCCCTGATGGAGAAATTAACTCGATCGCAAGATCAGGTAAGCGTGAATGCTCAAGAGTGAGCTTAACTTGTACAGATTCAACCGTAAGGTCATCGGTCAGCGCAATAGAAGAAGAACCTCCCTCTAGACTTGCATCAGGAACACTGACTTGAGCAGTATTGCTTGTCCAAGGTGTGATAATTTGTGCAGGCAGAACGTTATTTGTCATTCGAGCACGTTTCATTGCCTCGTCTAGATTCACCGCACCAAAGCCATAGAATGCGTGGAAGTCGACACCAGCCGCGTTTTTATGCCATGGAGAGATGGCTTCATAGCTAACTAATTCGCCTTGGTTATTCACGAACTCTAGTTGGACACCAGGGTGCTCTGCATCCGTTACGCTCGCGGTTTCAGCCAATAAGGCACGGACATCACGTGCCGTTAGCGCGTGGTTTGTCGACATAATGGCAGCAATCGTGCCAGAGGTATTCGGTGCCGCGGATGAGGTTCCGTTCATGGTACTGGTGTAATTACAGTTTGGATCCTGTTCGGTACCACCATGAAGCCCATTTATACCAAGGCCTGAGCTCGTATTTTGACCCTCGTCACAACCCATTAGGTCAGTCGTAACCATTGCGGGGAAATCTTGGCCATATTCTCCCGCAGGAGCTGCCACCCAAACATTCGATCCAACCGATGAGTAGCTTGCACGCGTACCATCTGCACGCAGTGCGCTCGTAACAAGGTTGTAATAACTCGAGTTGTCATAAGACTGAGCAGAGTTGTGCATTGGTAGCCCCTTGTTAGCACCACCAGCAAAGAAGTCCCCGGGCAATACAAAATATCGACCTGTATTGAAATAACGATAGCCGTTGCCAGCAGACTTGACAAAGAGTGCACCACGGCCCCAAGCATTGCCTTCGCTGACGTTTTTCATCACGTCCATTTCAAGTTTGAACTGAGGATCAGTCTCGTCGAATGAAATGGGATTTATTGGGCTAAAGCCATAACTCTGGTTGAAGACGCGAACATCGTTAGTTGATGGATCAGCACCATGGGAAATCAACCACCCTTCAAGTGTTTGATTAGACAACCAGTTGAAGCCCATCAGTGAAGAACGTGAAGCAACACCACGTCCACCTTCACCGTTATTCCCAACGGCGCTAATCAAACCCGCAACAGCAGTACCATGCCCATTAGTATCGACAGGGTAGTGATCAGGGAATGGGGAGTCTTCAATAAAGTTTCGACTCCCAGGGACGACGTTACCGGCAAGATCTGGGTGATCAATTTGAACACCAGAGTCGATGACAGCGACTTTGATTCCAACACCGGCGATACCCATCGCTTGAGTTAGCTGAGTGTTTAAATCGTTACCAGCTAAGCCTGGGTTAGCTGCAAAGGCGGTTTGTCCGATGTTGTTTAGATGCCATTGCTCAGAATAGAGCGGATCGTATGCCGAAACGGCAGGAGAAAGGCCTATCGCTAGCATTGCTGCAAATAGGCGATTTATACGTGTTTCCATTTGTGACCTCATGTCTTTGTTTGGAATTTTTATTCCTGTTTGATACTCCTTTAAACAGGTCTAAACAAAGCTAGTGGGTAACGATAAAGATGAAAACCGCTTACATTCTGTTTACGTCAAATTTTCGACGCATGGCATTAAACTAACGATAACTGCTTGTATAGAAATTGGAATCTAGATAACTGAGAAAAGTGTTAATCTGAAATAGCACGGCAAACTTAGCGAGATTTGCTGTTTCTTATGATAAGAGCGCTCTTATATGGCAGGTTGTATAGTTGCCTCAGAGTTTGTAGGGGCTTGTTCTTTTTCTGAGAACACTGTTTACCACTTTTCTACATAGAGTTGCTTGTATTCTGAATCACACCAACGCTTGTTAAGTCCACGGCGATTGAACTCCGCACCAATGGCAACACGAGTTTGGTTTGATGGTCGCTTGTAATAAAGGGTTTCACACAATTGCATGTTGCTCATTTGCTGCGCATAGACATTAACACTGCTGCCTCTCATACCAAGTTGAGCGGCCTGTTGGTTACTACAGGCGGTAGAAAACAGTGATGCAATGGCTACAACAATGAGAGATTTATTCATGGTTTTTCCGAGGCTTTGTTAGGATTTAATGTATATGTTTTCAAGGATACATTTTGAGAG
The DNA here is from genome assembly GCF_003544875.1 of Vibrio alfacsensis. NCBI lineage: Bacteria > Pseudomonadati > Pseudomonadota > Gammaproteobacteria > Vibrionales > Vibrionaceae > Vibrio > Vibrio alfacsensis. Next base: position 963,958 of record NZ_CP032094.1, on the reverse strand, counting down.
ATGGGCGGTGCAACTAACAAAATGCAATTAGGAAGATGGCACGACGTTAGTTGTTGCTAATGTGATGTGTCGCGCAGAGAGTAGTTATCAGCAGAGAATCTTACTCTTAAGGGTGTTTAGAAAGGGCAGATGCATTGGGAAATTTGCAGTGTTCTGCAAAAGATCATCTTATTGTCATAAAAGTTTCATTTTATTATGGTTGTGAAAAATGCGTTTTTATACATAGTGATAGTAAGCCAAAATAATTTGGCTGTTTTCATAAGAATGGAGTTTGCCTATGCACAATGAAATGATTCAACCATCCCACTTCGGTATTATTGGCCGCACTTGTATCGCTTCAATCATAATGATGGCGGGTACTTTCATCTTATTCTAACCGAGTTACCCACTGAGTTAGATCAGTCTAAAAATAACAAGAAAAATTCAGGGAATTACCAATAAATGTTAAGGTATTCCCCTGAAAATCCATCTTACGTTATCACAACTAGCTCAATAAGCTAAAAGTTAGCGCACTTACCGCAACAACGCCCGTTAGCATTACAAAGTAGGTGGATACTTTTCCACGGTATTGATGCAACGCTTTCACTTTGTATACAGCCAGCATTGGCATAATGAACAGAATCATTGCAATCACGGGGCCAGATAATGCTTCCATCATACCTAAAATGCTTGGGTTCATAATTGCCGCCACCCAAATCGACACAAAAAGTATCACCACACTGATTTTATCAATGCGCACTGTTGGCATAGACGAATGTTTGCTGATCAGGCCGTTTAGGCTTTCTCGTGCACCTAGAAAGTGACCGAGGAATGATGAAGTGATCGCGACAAACGCAACCAACGGACCAAGTGTTGCAATAAACGGATTATCGGTTGCGTTAGCTAAGTACGACAATACGGAAACATTTTGCGCTTTTGCTTCTGCTAGTTGATCTGGTGACAGTGCAAGTACGCATGAGAAGACGAACAGCAAAACGAACGCGATAAGCATGATGCTTGTACGACGTAGGATTAGCTCGGATTTCGCATCGGCATCTGCACCATAATGACGACGTTGAACATTCGAAAAGCTTGAAATCGCCGCTGCATGGCTGAAAGAAAAAATTACAACTGGAATGGCAAGCCACATCGTGCTCGCAAATGAAGACCACTCTGGCGCATCAAGAACCGGTGCTTGCCAGTTTGGAACAAGGTAGAGAGAAAGAAACGCTAAGATCGCTACCAGTGGATAAACCATCATGGCAAAAGCACGCAGCATGACTTTTTCGCCAGCCATCATGATTGAGATTAAGCTAAAAACCAACACACCAGATAGTAGTGCGCGTGGTAAAGGCTCAATTCCTGCCTGATTGACCATAAAGCTATCGACAGTGTTGGTGATGCCTACGCCATAGATAAGAAGAATTGGAAAGATCGATAGGAAGTACAGCAGTGAAATCATACGACCTGCTTTCGCACCAAAGTGCTCTTCTACCACATCAGTAAAATCGGCATTTTTAATTTTTGAAGACAATACAAAGCGCGCTAGTCCTCGGTGTGCCCAGTAGGTCATTGGATAAGCAAGAATTGCCATAACGACTAAAGGCCAAAACCCACCAATTCCTAAGTTAATCGGTAAGAATAAAATGCCCGCACCAACGGCAGTGCCAAATAAGCTCAATAACCAGTGTGTATCGTGCTTAGTCCATGAGTTTGTTGTGTTTACGTCACTAAAAGATAGTGTTTCTTGAGATTCTTTCACTTAAGAGTCGCTTGTATAGAAATAATAATCGCGCGGATGTTATCTGCTTTAGTGATTGATATCACATGTGGTATGTGGTGAATCGTGCTAGTGAATTGCTATCGATGTAAACTATCGAGCCATGAATTTTTAAAAAATGCGATATTTAATATCGGCGTCTGTGTATTATTTTGAAGTTATATTATGAATTTTACTATTTTTCAGTCGTTGATGTTGTGGTTAATGTTTGTTCATTATAGGGTTTGTTAGTGTCATAAGGTGAGGTTCGTGATATCAAACTTGGTGCACTGTGCATGCTCTTTATACTCGAACGCGCTTTGGGTATATTGTCGAAAATTATGATTCAGGAAGTTTAACGTGAAAATATCATGTGCAGAGAAAACGGATCTCGATGCAGTATACCAATTGGAACACCAGCTTTTTGGTGATCATTCATACCCACAGTTTTTCATTCGACAAGCTTATGACTGTTGGAGTCGTGGCTTGATGGTGGCAAAACAGGCGCAAGATGTAGCAGGTTACGTTCTTTTAACGCCAAGTTTAGAACAACATGCTTACTGGATTTTGTCGTTAGCGGTAGCAACGAAATATCGCGGCCAAGGGATCGCTCGTTTACTGGTTGAGGATGCGATCAGTCAAGTCGAAGTTGGGTCTTCAGTGAAACTCACGGTTGATCCGAACAATGCTCCTGCTTATCAACTCTATTGCTCTATGGGCTTTTCGGTCATTGAAGAAGAAGATAATTACTTCGGCGATGGAGAACCTAGGCTTGTGATGCAACTGACGCGTTAACGCTGCACTTCTGTGATTCAACCTCGCACCTTATCAGTGCATACCTAATAGCTTAATCAAAGATAATTAATTTTAAATGATTGATATAATTTATTATTTTATTTTGGCATCGGGTTTGCACCTGAGAATGTGTTCATCGTTAACTCGATGCGCCGCTTTTCCTTAGCAGGCGGTTAAGCGGATAGGGTATTACTTGTTAAGCTTTATTGGCAATGCAGCCTCTCTCGTTTCGAGAGAGGTTTTTTTTGTCGCTTAAAGCCCGTCATTCTAAGAAAAGTGTCAGGGGGCGTAATGTCGCAAGGATGCAAGAAAACCACTTGTCCCTATTGTGGAGTTGGATGTGGTGTCGAGGTCAATACTAAAGGAATTGTTGGGGATGCACATCATCCGGCAAATCAAGGGTCATTGTGCGTAAAAGGTGTGGCGCTTGCAGAGAGTCTCAATATGCCATCGCGGTTGTTGTATCCAAAACTCGTCAGAGAGGAGCGTCCGAAAGGTAAAGAAGTGCAATGGCAACAGGCGACGGATCTGATTGCAGAAAAGATTCATCAAGCGAAAGCAGAGTTTGGACCAGATTCCGTCGCGATGTACGTGTCAGGCCAGTTGTTGACGGAAGACTATTACGTCGCCAACAAACTCATGAAAGGCTATGTTGGCAGCGCAAACATCGATACTAACTCCCGTTTGTGTATGTCTTCGGCGGTTGCGGCTCATGTACGAGCATTTGGCGAAGATGTCGTTCCCGTCAATTACGATGACATTGATAATACCGAGTTGTTGATCATCTGCGGTGCGAATACCGCTTGGACGCACCCTGTTTTATTTCGACGTATTCAACAAGCGAGAGAGAAGAATCCTAATCTCAAGCTGGTGGTCATTGACCCGCGGGAAACGGTCACCGCGCAGCAAGCGGATTTGCATCTACCAATCAAAAACGATGGAGACGTGTCGTTATTCAATGGGCTGCTCAAGTTTCTTATTGAACAGCAATGCATTAATTCTCAATACATAAATTCCTATACCGACGGGTTTAATGCACTTACAGAAGAAGTTTCTGATTTGCGTTACGATGTCACTAATTTGACGTCTTCCATTGGCATTTCAGAAGAAAAACTCACGACATTCTTCCAATGGTTTGCGCAAAGCCCAACCGCAATCACATTGTTTTGCCAAGGGGTTAACCAAGCCGAAAATGGTGTCGATAAAGGCAATGCCATTATTAATGCACATTTGGCGACAGGTAAAATTGCCAAGTCAGGTTGCGGGCCGTTTTCTATTACAGGTCAACCGAATGCAATGGGTGGGCGAGAAGTCGGTGGTTTGGCAAACCAATTAGCGGTTCATCGTACTTTTGACGCGGACTCTATTAAGCAAGTGCAGGCGTTTTGGGATTCACCAGAAATTGCCACTCAGCCCGGATTAAAAGCCGTCGAGCTGTTTGAGGCGGTAGAGCGTGGTGAGATTAAAGTTCTGTGGATTATGGCAACCAATCCCGTTGTCTCTTTGCCAGATAACCAACTGGTAAAACGTGCACTAGAGATTTGTCCGTTTGTGATTGTTTCAGATATCACAGCGGATTCGGATGTCGCACATTATGCGGACCTGTTGTTGCCCGCCGCCGGGTGGGGTGAAAAGCAAGGCATGGTGACCAACTCTGAGCGTCGACTTTCAAGGCAGCGTCAGTTTCAAACGCCTCCCGGTGAAGCAAAATCAGATTGGTGGGCGATAAGCCAAGTCGGACACGCTCTGTGTGCATTGGAAAAGACACAGAATGGCTTTGCGTTTACTTCTGAGCGGGCGGTATTCAGGGAATATGCGGCGATGACAGGTATGAACGTAGATTCGCCATTGAAGCTAGATCTTTCTCAATACGCGAACTTAACCGAGCAAGAATACGAAGAGTGGGTACCGACTCAATGGGGGGGAGAGCGCCCTTTTGCTGATGGAGTCTATTCGCACCAAGATGGTAAAGCGCGTTTTATCGTGACCAGTGAATCTCCGATGCGTTTGGAGAGAACAAAAGGTTGGTGGCTCAATACGGGCAGGCAACGCGACCAATGGCATACCATGACGCGCACAGGGCATATCGCACACCTTGCCGCCTCTGAGTTAGAACCAACCGTGTACATGAATACACTCTCTGCCACTCAAAATCGTTTAAAAGCAGGACAACTCACCAAGCTGTTCCAGTCTACTTCAAACAGAAGTATTTATGCCAAAGTTGCCATTGATGAAGGTTTAGGTTTTCAAGAGTTGTTTATGTCAATGCACTGGGCGGGTCGATATGGCGGTGAAAGCAGTGTTAACGCGATAGTAAACAGTGCAAAAGACCCTATTTCTGGGCAGCCTGCGTTTAAGTCGTCTTATGTTGAAGTACAAGATGCGGCGGTAAAAAACTACGGTATGTTCATCGGTACACAGTTTGATTCCGGTAAATTTCTCTACAGCGCGTTTCAAGCAGAAAGCAATTTGGGCATTTGGCGCTTTGCACACGATAAGCGACCAAAGAAGCAGAGTTTTTGTCGAACGGAAAAGAGCCGCAGAATTACGATAGATATTGCCCAAGGTTGGCTAGCGGTGAATTACGACCTTGTTGGAGACGTTCGTATCATTCGCTCTGTTTTGGTGGTGTCTAGTGAACCGATTCAAACCGACTACACCAACTTTACCGGCTTGATTGGCAAACCGATGGAGCTATCGCAACTGCTTACCACCACTCAATCGCAAAGCAGTGCCAAACTGGTTTGTAGTTGTTTCCGCGTCACCGATAAACAAATACATGACGCGATGGAGAAACAAGATTGCACGTCACTGACCCAGCTTCAAAACAAACTCAAATGCGGTACTAACTGTGGCTCGTGCGTTTCTCAAATCAAACAAATGGTCGACAGCCATCAGCATCAAAAGGGCAAACAGCAAGCGAGCCAGCAAAGTCTGGCTATTCAAATAAAGTAAGTCATAAAGAGGATAAGCACATGGAAGCGCCTTATCAAAAGTCTTGGTTTAAGAAAGGACAAGCGAGTCAGAAACAAGAAGGCTCGTCTCGTTTTTCTAAGCATGACCAAGCAAGCAAACTGAACCAACTTTTAGAAGACCATTCAGTAGACCTCGACGCGAACCACAAAGGTTTTGTCTCGATTGTTGGAGCAGGGCCGCACGATCCTGACTTGTTAACGGTAAAGGCTGTGAAAGCGATTATGTCGGCAGAGGTTCTGCTGTACGACCGTTTGGTTAACAAAGATATTTTGGAGTTGGCTTCGCCACAAGCCGATTGGATTTACGTGGGCAAACGATGCGGA